>CACWHX010000016.1 GCA_902760845.1 Oscillospiraceae bacterium | reverse complement strand
TCTTGTCCGCATGATTCGATTTTTCAGAAATCGAAAACGGAAAATTCGCGACGCTCTGCGGAGCGAAGAAGAGCTAGCATTGTCCCTGTCCGGACATACCCAAAACAAATCGGAGGATTTGTTTTGGAGAGGAGCGGCAGCGGCGTGAGCGAGCTTTCCCGCTTGCCGGGGAAGCGAACGATACAGAGCTTGCCGCGACGTGGCAAACGAGGGCAAGCCGTGCAGCGCAAGCCCCGCCTGTCGAAAAACGAGTTTTTCGACAGACGCAAAATGCCCGATTCCGATTGGAATCGGGCATTTTGGGGGAGGCCGGGCGAAGCGATCCTTGCGCTCGGGCGTGGGGAGAAAAAGGGATATCGTGCGCGGCGCTCTCAATAGCTCGCACAATAGCCGTCCCAGACGATTTTTCGGTAGTTCGCCTGGTCGGTAGCCCCCTCGGTGGAGATGCAGAGCACCCTGGAGGCGGGACCGATCCCGATGCTTTTTCGCAGCCTGCGCAAGCGCTCGTTCGTCATCAGCTCCGCCACAAATCCGCTGGTGGCCGCGCCGCTCTCGCCTGAGATGATGCGCGCATCCGAGCCGGGTGGGTTTCCCAGCACGCGCATCCCCTTCGCCGCCACGCAATCCGGCATGGATACGAACACATCCGCATAGCGCCGCAGCATTTCCCAGCCAATCGTGCATGGCTCGCCGCAGGCCAGACCCGCCATGATGGTGTCCAGGTCTCCATGCACTGTGTGCAGGGCCCCGTCGTTTGCCGCGGCGGTCCGATAGATGCAGTCCGCCTTGTTTGGCTCCACAATCACGATCACCGGCTTTTTTTCCGCATAATAGTCTGCAAAAAAGGCGGACAGCGCGCCGGACATGGCGCCGACCCCGGCCTGCAGGAAAATGTGGGTGGGCGCATCGGCCCCGATCTGCTCCACCGCCTCCAGAGCCATCGTCGTATACCCCTGCATGATCCAGGTGGGAATCGTCTCATACCCTTCCCATGCCGTATCCTGCACCAGAACCCAGCCGTGCGCCTTCTCGCACTGCGCGGCATAGCGCACGGTGTCGTCATAGTTCAGATCGGTGATTTCCGCCTGCGCGCCCAGCCGGCGGATATGCTCCAGGCGCTCCGCGGCGCTGCCCTTTGGCATATAGACCACGGCCGCCATCCCCAGCTCCCTTGCCGTCCAGGCAATCCCGCGGCCGTGGTTGCCGTCTGTCGCGGTCACAAGGGTCATGCCCGCCGCAAGGGTTTTTACATCCCTCTCCCGCAGCCGAGCAAAGGTCAGCTCCTCCGCGGGAATGCCGGCGCGCGCCGCCAAAAGCCTGCCGATGCAGTAGCTGCCGCCCAGGCCCTTAAAGGCGTTCAGGCCAAATCGGGCGCTCTCGTCCTTGACGTAAAATCCGGCGAGGCCCAGCGCGCCAGCCAGACCGTCCAACCGCCTGAGCGCGGTTGGCCGGTAGGCAGGAAAACTTCTGTGATACGCCCGGACCTGCGCGGCCTGCTCCTTCCCGAAAAGAGCGGCCGGCGCCCGGTCCTCGCAGACTGCCGGATTGCTGACATATCGAATGGTTTTTCTCATTGTAACCGCTCCTTCACGTCCGGGGACGCGGCGCGGCGCGTGTATGCGCCGCGTCGCCGTCCTTCCTTAGTATCGAACCGTTTTTCCGGTCATGTGTTCGATCTCCATGCGCAGCACCAGAACCGCCGGCGCGCCGCGCAGTTCCGCTTCCGTCTTTTCCGCAGAGAAATTTTTCTCGCAGAGCTGCCGCAGCCGCTTCATGCGCGCGTCCCCGTCCTCCACGACGGAAATGCGGCCAAACGCGACCACGCTGCTGCGGTTCCAAAATTCCTGCGCGTCCTGATATCCGGAGTTCACAACGCTGAAGGATACCCGGTCGTGTGCCCGGAGCGCGTCGATTTTGTGGCCCTGCTTTGCCGAATGGAAATAGAGACTTCCGTCCTCGTAATAAAAGTGCATGGGAAAGCCGTAGGGGTATCCATCCCCGTCTAAAACCGCGAGAGTGCCGGTCGCTTCCTCGCTCAAAATCTGGACGCACGCTTCCTCGGACAGCTGCTGCCGCTTTCTTCTCATTTCCGGAAACATGGGGTTCACTCCTTTATCAAAGTATACCGACAATCGGCGGGGCCGTCAATTCCCGCCGGCGGCTGCGGGATTGTCCTGCAGTTCTATGCGCCAGTTTATAGCAATGATTGAAAAATGCTCGCCGTTTTCGGACCTGTATTTCGAGGCGGCCGTATAAAAAGCCCTGAAAGCGGATGTTTTCAGGGCCATTTTTGCGTCTGCGAGGGAGAGCGGCAAAGCCCGTAAATACACACGCAAACGCACGGCTTTGGGAGACCCTTTGCCGTGCGCGCGCTTTTTAAAAAATGCTTAAATATTTTTCGCACGTCGGCTTTTCACCTGTATCCGTTGGTTGGGGGTTTGTCCCACGTCGGTACAATGAGGCAGAACCACTGTGGAAGTGCACACATTTGGGTTCCTGAATCTTGCACCCTGTACGAAAAACATACGAAGGAGAACAAAGCCATGGTGAAAAGCAGACGCCTGAGAAAGGCAATGTCATTGCTGTGCGTCATCTGCGTGATGCTGTCGTTGTTTGCAAACGGAGCAATCGCGGTGGCCGCGGATAGAGAGGCGGCGGCGGAGGACGCCGTCGAGGCGCAGGACGCGGCCCTGGGCGAGAGCGGCGAAGCCCTGCCGGACGAGGCGGCGGAAGACCAGCCGGACGACGCCTGGGAGGTATCGGACCCGGACCCGGAGGAGGCGCTTTTGTCGTCTGACACCGCCGAGGAAATCGTCCCGGCCGCGGAGGAGACCGGGAGCCGGTCCGCCCCGGCGGAGCGAGCGGGGGACACGCGGTCCTCCACAAGCGCCAATCTGGCGGATTTTTTGACGAATGTCACGATCAACGCCCCTGTGGACGAGAACGGCAACTACGTCATCAACCCGAACAGTACGTATGAGATGACGCTCGCGTTCCATGAAAACGAGGATATCCAGTTTGACGACGAGGGCGTTTTGTTCTACGACTTCCCGCAGGGCGTTGTCATCAATGACATCGGGGCGACCGCGTTTTCGATCAAGGTTGTGGATCAAAACGGGACCGCAAGCGTTTCTGACAACCTGTTCGAGGTCGTCAACGGACAGCTTCGCGTGACGTTCAACCAGAACGATCCGAACTTTGAGCGGCTGAAGGCCATGCCCAACGTGGAATTCAGCGTCGCCATCTCCTCCAGCTTCGACCAGACCGCCGGGGAGATCGTGTTTAACCCCACCATTGTCAAGAGCTTCGTCTATGACGATCAGGCGGACCTGACCATCACCAAAAACGTGGTCTATGACCAGAACACGGACACGGCCTCCTATGTGGTGCAGGTCACGTCGGCCGGGACCAACGAGCAGGTCGTGATCGAAGACCGTCTCACGGGCACGGCGCTGATCTTCAATCAGGATGTCGTCATAGAATCCAACATCAACGGCACGCTCCCGGTGACGCCGGACTACGGCGCGGTGGAGCGGGGATACCGCGTCACGATCCCGCAGCTGGAAAACGGCGAGATCCTGACCCTGCGCTACACGGCGCGCGTGGACAACACGAAGATCAGCGGCAACGGAACGGTCGCGCAGACGAACAACACCGTCCGCGTCACCAGTGACCAGGTCCCGGACGGGAAGGAGGCCAGCGCGAATTTTGCCGGCCAGGCGACCTTTCAGCGCATCAGAAAGCAGGCGGTGGGCGACCCGGTGCCCGTTGGCGACGGCCTGTATGAGCAGACGTGGAAAATCGTCGTCAACCAGGACCACAAGATGCCGATGGGCGGCACGCGCATCCATGACTGGATCACGGTGAACAGCCGGCCGTTCATGACCTTCACCGGCGACGGCCTCGCCATTCTGGTGACCATGGAAAACGGGGACACCGAGACGCGAAACGTCCCCTGGAGCGCGCTGCAGATCAGCACGAGCGGCGACGGCACGCCCTATGGCTGGAGCTATCTCACGCCGGAGACGGACGGAAAGGCCGCCTATGAGATCACGCTGAAAACGCTGATCGACTCCAGCGGCGCGCTCAATACGCTGACGCTGGCGAACGGGGCGCAGGTGCACAACTCCTACGACGAGGGGCAGACCACGGTCGGCGTCATCGGGGAAAATGTCTTCAACATCCAGAAGGACGCGATCGGCACCACGGATACGGAGTCCGAGTGGAAGATCACCGTGTCGATCCCCGGCGGCGGGCTGTCAGATCTGCGGGTCACGGACGATCTGCCGAAGCTGGAGTATGGCGGGCAGACGTACATCGACTATTTCGTGGATGGCTCCATGGAGATCGAGGGCCTGCTCGAGGGCGAGTCCTGGCGGGTGTCCTTCAACGAAAACCAGAGGACCTTCACGCTCGCCTTTTACAAAACCGGGACCCAGAACAGCGCGAACGCCGGCCTCCTGCCGACGACCGACGGGCAGCCGCGCGACATTGTGATCCGGTTCAAGACGGCGGTCAATCAGGACTGGCTGAACCTCGCCGCGGAGGATGGGTATGAAACGTCGCTGCTGTATACCCACAGGAACACGGCCAGCGCCCGGTCCGGCGACTTCCGGCTTCCGTCGGTCAACGACGTCGTCTATCCGGCCAAGCCCGCGTTTGAAAAGGAGTTCGTGGAGCGGACGGAGGCGGTCATCGACGGCGTGACGTATCCGGTGTTTCACTATGTGCTGGCAATGTCCGGCCCGACGGCGGACGGGATCGTCATTCACGACACGTTCGATACGCAGTATCTGAAGTTCTATGAGGCCGGCGGCGTCAAGGTATCCGGCGGCACGACCGCCGCGGCCTCTGAGGCGGTCGGGACCGCTTCCGCCGCGGACACGGCCGACGGAGTGGACATCACCGTAAACCAGTTTCCCATGCTGTCGGCGGACACCTACTACCCCTTTTATCGGATCGAATACGCGCTGATCGTCAAGGACGCCGCGGCGCTGGAGCAGCTGAACGCGAACGCGGCCGAATCCCAGGACGGCGTCACGCTGGAGAACACGGCCACGTGGAACGACTTTTCGTCCACGGCGCAGGCCAGCTACACGTATTTCCCCTATGTGGATAAGGAGCTTTTGACCCGCCCCACGGCGGACAACGGATACGTCGCGGAGTTCAAGGTCGTCATCAACAAGTACGCGGAGGACCTGGACCCGACCTCCGACGTGCTGGCGATTCGGGACATTTTGTCCTCCAACCTGCGCTTCATTCCGGACTCGCTGGTCATAACGCCCGCGAACGACGCGATTGTGGTGCAGCACGACGAAGAAACGAATACGCTGTCCTTCACCGAGGTTCCGGACGAGACGACCTTTGAGATCACCTATCAGGCGCGGGTTCTGGGCAGCGGAAATGTGACGTATTCCAACACGATACAGTTCGGCAAATATGAAAAGACCGTCGAGGAGAACGCGACCGTGGCGTCTTCCGGCGGCGGCACGGCGAGCAATCCGAGCATCACGCTTGTAAAGCGCGACGCCGAGATGGTCACCAACACGCTGGCCGGGGCGACGTTCCAGCTGTTCTACATCCAAAACGGCAATCAGGTCCCCGTGCGGGACAGCGGCGGCCAGAACGTGACCTTCACCACCGGGGCGGACGGGCGCGTCCTGATCGTCGGCAACCTGCAGACCCTGGGCTGGACGCTTTGGGCGGACCGGACTTACTGTCTGGTCGAAACGACAGCCCCCGCCGGGTATGTGCTCGATCCGGAGCCGATATACTTCGTGCTTACCGAGTCTCCCTCCAGCCAGATGGAGTATGACATTACGGGCGATCAGCTGAGCGTCCGGAACGATCCCATAAAAATCTCGATTCCGGTTGTGAAGCAGTGGATCGGTCCGGCGGCGGAGTCCGTCGTGGTGAACCTTCTGGCGGACGACGTGGCAATCGACGAGGCGGAGCTGAGCGCGTTCAACGATTGGCAGTACATCTTCACCGACCTGCCGAAGTACGACGGCACGGACGGGCACGAGATACGCTACGATGTGACCGAGGAGCCGCTCGCCGGTTACGATCAGGGCCGCAGCGGAACGGTGGAGGAGGGCTTCACCTTCACGAACACGAACAACGAGACGCTTGATATTCCGGTCACGAAGCAGTGGATCGGCCCGGCGGCGGAGTCCGTTGTGGTGAACCTTCTGGCGGACGACGCGGCAATTGACGAGGCGGAGCTGAGCGCGTCCAACGATTGGCAGCACACCTTCACCGACCTGCCGAAGTACGACAGCACGGACGGGCACGAGATACGCTACGATGTGACCGAGGAGCCGCTCGCCGGCTACGATCAGGGCCGCAGCGGAACGGTGGAGGAGGGCTTCACCTTCACGAACACGAACATTGAGACCATCGACATTCCGGTCACGAAGCAATGGATCGGTCCGGCGGCGGAGTCTGTTGTGGTGAACCTTCTGGCGGACGACGTGGCAATCGACGAAGTGGAGCTGAGCGCGTCCAACGGCTGGCAGCACACCTTCACCGACCTGCCGAAGTACGACAGCACGGACGGGCACGAGATACGCTACGATGTGACCGAGGAGCCGCTCGCCGGTTATGAGCAGAGCCGCAGCGGAACGGTGGAGGAGGGCTTCACCTTCACGAACACGAACAACGAGACCATCGACATTCCGGTCACGAAACGGTGGGTGGGCCCGGCGGCGGACACCGTCACGATCCGGCTTCTGGCGGACGGCGCGGTCATCGCCACTGCGGAGCTGAACGCGGGCGCCGATTGGCGGCATACCTTCGCGGGCCTGCCGAAGTATGACAGCACGGACGGCCACGAGATTCGCTACACGATCCAGGAGGAGCCCGTAACGGGCTACACCGCCTCCATTGCGGGGGATGCGCACAGCGGCTTTGTCGTTACGAACACCCAGATCCCGACGACGCCCGCGGCGCCGCCCAAGGTGCCCGGGACGGGGGACAACAGTCCGGTGTCGCGCTATTTCCTGGCGCTGCTCCTCTCCGGGGCCGGACTGGCGGGGACGCTTCTTCTGGAGCGAAAAAGGCGGCGCACGTCCTGAGCTTCGGACGGGCGCGTCCGATGGACGTATAAAACCCGGGCAAGCCCCTTTATAAGGATACGGAAAAGCCGTTGACAGTTGTCAGCGGCTTTTTCCAGCTTGTCAAGAAAGGCCTCGCAGAGTTCGCACCCGGAGGCGGCGTCAGAACGGGCGCGCTCCATTCCGCAGCGCCGCGAGCGCTCCATTCCGCAGCGCCGCGAGCGGCGCGGCTCCATATCCTCTTCCCCGTTCTTCCTTACCGAGCCGAACCCGCTTCGCTGGGCTTCGTCTCGGGGATGCGGGTGCGGGCGCGCTCCATTCCGCAGCGCCGCGAGCGGCGCGGCTCCATATCCGCTTCCCCGTTCTTCCTTACCCAAAACAAATCCGAGGATTTGTTTTGGCGAGGAGCGGCAGCGGCGTGAGCGAGCTTTCCCGCTCGCCGGGGAAGCGAACGATACAGAGCTTGTCGCGACGTGGCGAACGAGGGCAAGGAATGGAGCGCAAGTCCCGCCTGTCGAAAACCTTTTTCGACAGGCTCAGGAAAGCCGTTGACAGTTGTCAGCGGCTTTTTCTGTTTTGCGCGGCGGCCGGCGTCAGCAGCAGCCGGACCGGACCGCCGTTTTCAGCGCGATTTCCATCATCTCGTGGAAGCTGTCCTGCCGCTCGATGGCGGACAGGGCCTCGCCCGTGAAGACATGGTCGGAGATCGTCAGGAGCGACAGCGCCCTTTTGCGGTTCGCCATGGCCGCGAGATAGAGCCCGGCGGTCTCCATCTCCACGGCCAGCATCCCCATGGCCCGGGCCTTTTGGTTCACCTCATGGTCGGGGTGATAGAAGAAATCGGACGTGTATACGCTGCCCACGTCCGCGGCGACGCCCAGCTCCCTCGCCGCGGCGACCGCGGCCTCCAGCAGGCCATAGTCCGCCGTCGGGGCGGGGACGCCCGGCAGGTCGTAGGCGCTGACGTATGCGGAGTTTGTGGACGCAGACATGGCGACGACCACGTCGCGCACGCGCACGCTGTCCTGCAGGGCGCCGGCGGAGCCGACTCGGATCACCGCCTCGACGCCGAAGAAGTTGAACAGCTCATGGACGTACAGGCCCATGGACGGAACGCCCATGCCGGAGCCCATGACGGAAATCTCCCGTCCCTCGTACAGGCCGGTGTAGCCCAGCATGTTGCGCACGTCGTTGAACAGCACCGGCCGCTCCAGATAGTGCTCGGCGATGTACTTCGCGCGCAGCGGGTCGCCCGGCATGAGGACGCATTTTGCGATGTGGGCGCCCTCCTTCAGCTCGATGCACGCGGATGGTGAAGCTGTCATCATGGTAAAAATCCTCCGTTTATTCAGATTGTTCAAACAGGTTTTTCAGGTTCACGTCGAACGGCGGATAGACGATGCCGCGGTCGGTGACGATGGCCGTCAGCAGCGTGTGGTCCGTCACGTCGAACGCCGGGTTGTAACACTTGACGCCCGGCGGCGCCATCGGCTCGCGATACCACATGGTGCGGATCTCGTCCGGGTCGCGCTGCTCGATGCGGATCTCCGCGCCGGTCGGGCACGCCATGTCGATGGTCGAGCTCGGCCCCAGCGTGTAAAACGGGATGCCGTAGTGCTTCGCGAGAATCGCGACGCCGGAGGTGCCGATCTTGTTGGCAAAGTCGCCGTTGGCAGCGATGCGGTCACAGCCGACAAAGCACGCCTGCACCCAGCCCTGCTTCATGACGACGGAGGCCATGTTGTCGCAGATGAGCGTGACATCCACGCCCGCCCGCTCCAGCTCGTAGGCGGTCAGCCGCGCGCCCTGCAGCAGCGGGCGCGTCTCGTCGGCAAAGACCCGGAACGCCATTCCGCGCTCCCGGCCGAGAAAGATCGGGCCGGTGGCCGTGCCGTATTTGCTGGTCGCCAGCGGCCCCGCGTTGCAGTGCGTGAGGATGCCGTCGCCGGGCTGGACCAGTGTGAGCCCGTACTCCGCGATGCGGCGGCACATCTCGATATCCTCCGTGTGGATGGCAAGGCTCTCCCGCCGGAGCAGCTCGACGCACGCGGCGACGGACGCATCCGCGTGGTCGGAGAGCACGCGCAGCATCCGTTGAACCGCCCAGCTCAGATTGACGGCGGTCGGGCGGGAGGAGATCAGAAACGCGCCGTCTGCCTCCATTGCGGCCCGAAACGCCGGGCCGGGCAGGTCGCGCCTTTGCAGCGCGAGGACATACATGGCGTAGCCCGCGCAGATGCCGATGGCCGGCGCGCCGCGCACCGCCAGCGTCCGAATCGCGTCATAGACCTCCCGCGCCGTGGTCAGGCGCAGCGTGACCGTCCGGTTCGGAAGCTGGGTCTGGTCGAGAATCTCGACAGCGCGCCCGTCCGCAGAAAGATGCACGCTGCATTCCATCCTGTCCGCGTTTGTGACTGTCACCGCGGCATTCCCCCTTTGCAAAACGGAATGAATCGTATGTATCATACCACGGTTTTCCGCCGGCGGCAACGCCGTTTCTCTTGCCAGCGGCGCGAAATCGGGCTATACTGCCGGTAAAGAATCACACAGGAGAAAGGATGCGAACCATATGCGGATGGAACAGGAGCGGCGGCAGATCGTCTCCTATGGAAAGCGGCTGGCCGCCGACGGACTGACCGCCGGCACGGCCGGAAATCTCAGCGTGTATGACCCCGCGCGGGGGCTTATGGCGATCAGCCCCTCCGGCATTCCCTATGCGGAGACCGCGCCGGAGGACGTCGTGGTGATGGATCTGGAAGGGAACGTGGCGGAGGGAAAACGCACCCCCTCCAGCGAGGCCGGGCTGCACGCCGTCATTTACCGCACGCGCCCGGAGGCGCGCGCCGTCGTGCACGGCCACGCCATGTTCTGCACGACGCTCGCCTGTCTCGGGCTGCCGCTGCGGCCGGTGCACTACGCGCTGGCGGAGGCGTTCACGGGCGAGTCGGGGCGGACGGAGGTCCCCGTCGTCCGGTATGAGCTCTTCGGCACGGACGCGCTGGCCGCGGCGGTCGGCGAGCAACTCGACGGCGGCTGCCGGGCCTTCCTGCTCGCAAACCACGGCATGGTTGCCTATGGCGAGAGCCTGCCCGCGGCCTACGGTTTGGCGCAGACCTGCGAGTGGTGCGCGCAGCTGCAGTGGCGCTGTCTGTCCGCGGGCGTCCCGACGGTGCTGACGCCGGAGCAGCTGCGCGCCGCCGCGCGCCGCTATCAGGCCTACGGACAGCCGGATGATGAACGGTTCGGTTACAATGGATAAAGGGATAAAGGGCTGAAATCATAAGATTTCAGCCCTTTGCAGAGTGTCAAAGAAGTTTCGTCGGAGTTCGCGGCATTAGAGCAGGTGCGCTTCGTTCCGTGGCGCGGTTGTTGGCGGGGTGCGGACGTTGGTGTGGTGTGGGGTTGGGGCTGGTGTCCTCGTTAAGATACCGCAGTACGTCAACAACTGCAGTTCAGTAACGAAGGGACCAGGCAGAATCTTATACCAAGCCAACAGCGCACCAAGCCAACAGCTGCACTGCGTAACGAAGCGCCCGGCCACCACCCCGCACCCGCGTTATTCCCTGTGTGCTGCATGGGGAGGGTCCTGGACCCTCCCCATGGATTATTCCACAGCGCCGGATTGAAAATCCTTCACATCGAGAAAATCGGCAAGCCCGCTGAACAGGGCGGTGTTCTGCCGCGCCTGATAGACGGGCGGCATACATTTGAAGGCGTCGCCCTCCGGCAGCTTCTTTTCCAGCAGCACGCGCACGGAGGTGCCGGCCCCCTCGGAGCTCTCCACCAGAATCGTGCCGCCATGCTTTTCCGCGATTCCAAGCGCAACGGCAAGCCCGAAGCCCGCACCGCCCGCCTCCGCGGGGGAGAGACTCTGCACGGCATAGCTCCGAAAGACCGTGGCCAGCTTGTGCGGCGGGATGCCGCTGCCGGTGTCATACACGGTGAAATAGATCCGGTCCTTGCCGGAGGACAGCGTGACGTGGACGCGGTCGCCCTTGTCGCAGTGCAGAAGGCTGTTGACGAGGATGTTCATGAGCATCTGCTCGATCAGTCCCGCGTCAAATTCACACAGCAGCGCCCCTTCCGGCAGGTCACTCTCCAGCGTGATGCCGTGAATCTCCGCGAAATAGCGAACGTCGGTCAGCACGGACTCCAGAAACGCCACGCAATCGACGGGCGTCGGCTGGAACGGCAGCGTTCCGTCGTGCAGCGCGGAGAGCGTGGAGGCGTTTCGGATCCAGCGGTGAAACTGATAGTAAAACCGCATCAGCTCGGCGGAGTAGCGCGTCAGCTTCGGGTCGTCCGCCGTCTCGGCATAGTGGGAGAAATAATCCGCCACGAGCCGGAAGCTCGCGAGCGTATCCAGCTGCGGCACAAAGATGGGGTTGACCAGCTCCGGCTTTGCCTCAAAGTGCAGCGTGTAGAGCCGAAACGTCCCCAGCGTCGTAACGGCGAGCAGCGCGCGCCGTCCGCGAATTTCCGCCGAGGTGACGAATTCGCGCGCCTGCGACTGCAGAACGTGCGCCGGGAAAAGGCACGACGCGGGCCGCCCGACGTCGTCGCATGCAAGCGCGCGGCGCGCGGCCGGGTTCAGGAACGCGATGCGCTGGTTCTGCGTTCCGATCACGGCGGAATCTGTCAGTGAAAACAGGGCGGCGATGGCCTCTGTGGGAAAAATGTCCGACATAAAGTTCCTCTTTTCTCCATTCTTTGCTTTATTATACGCTGTTTCGCGCCGCCCGGCAAGCATTGTTTGCGCCGCGCGCGCGAAAAGTGGAAAGTGTTTCATAATCAAGAAAGTATTTATTGCGCTTTTGTGGGAAATGTAATAAAATAAAAGGCATGAATCAGAAGTCCTGACTCTGAACATGACGACCGGAAATTCATTAGGAGGTATCATCATGAGCATTAAAGTTGGAATCAACGGGTTTGGCCGTATCGGGTCGCTGGCGTTTCGCGCGGCGATCAAGTCTGACGACATCGAGGTCGTCGGCATCAACGCGCCCGGCAAGCTGGCCGGTCAGCTGGCTTACGCCGTCAAGTACGACACCGTCCACGGAAGGTTTGACGGCTGCGTCAGCTCGGACGACGAGAAGAAGCTGCTGATCGTGGACGGGAAGGAGATCCCCGTGCTGGATTCCCGCGATCCCGCCGCGCTTCCCTGGGGCGAGCTGGGCGCCGAGTACGTGCTGGAGTGCACGGGCAGATTCCTGACGAAGGAAGCGGCGCAGCCGCATATCGACGCGGGCACCAAGGTCGTTATTATGTCCGGCCCGGCGAAGGACGATACGCCGATGTTCGTCTGCGGCGTCAATCTGGACAAGTATACGCCCGACATGCAGTTTGTATCCAACGCCTCCTGCACCACCAACTGCCTCGCGCCGCTGGCGAAGGTCGTCAATGATCGGTTCGGCATCGTCGAGGGTCTCATGACCACGGTGCACGCCTCCACCGCGACCCAGGCGGTCGTGGACGGCTTCTCGCAGAAAAACTGGCGGCTGGGCCGCAGCGTGTACAACAACATCATCCCCACCAGCACCGGCGCCGCCAAGGCCGTCGGCAAGGTCATCCCGGAGCTGAAGGGCAAGCTGACCGGCACCTCCATGCGCATCCCCGCAGGCGACGTGTCCATCGTGGACCTGACCTGCCGGCTGGAGAAGTCCGCCACGTATGAGGAGATCTGCGCGGCGGTCAAGCAGGCGGCCGAGGGCGAGATGAAGGGTGTGATCGAGTATGTGGACGAGGAGGTCGTGTCCTCCGACTTCCGCACCGACGCGCACACCTCCATCTTCGACGCGAAGGCGGGCCTCTCGCTCAACGGCAATTTCGTCAAGCTCATGGCGTGGTACGACAACGAGTGGGGCTTTAGCAACAAGATGCTCGATCTCACGCGCCACATCGACAGCGTACGCAAGGCGTAAGAAGCGAAACACGTGCACCACACCTCTTTCCGTCCGGGGGCCGGGCGGAGAGAGGTGCTTTTGAAAAGAGGGGCGATATGAAACGGTATTATCGAGAGCTTGCTGCTTCAGGGGAGATGCTGACTGGTGTCATTCTGCAGCTTCCGAGCGAGGAGCTGGCGGAGATTTTGGCCCACGCCGGGGTGGACGTTATCATTCTGGACACGGAGCACAGTCCGACGGGATATGAAAAACTGGTATCGCTGATTCGGGCGTGTGAGACATTCGGTGCGCTTGCGTTTGTCCGCGTGCCGAGCGCGCGGGACGAGGCGGCGATCAAGCGTGCACTGGATGCCGGTGCCGGGGGAATCATGATCCCGAACGTAGATACGGCGGAGGACGCGCGGCGCGCGGTAGAATATGCGAAATTCCCGCCGCTTGGCCGTCGGGGCGCCTGCCCCTTTGTTCGGGCCAACGCCTACGGCGGCGAGGACCGAACAGACTTTTACGCGAAGGCGAACGCGGAGACGGCCATTATTCTTCTGGTCGAAAGCCCGGAGGGGATCAGAAACCTTCCGGAGATCGTGAAGGTCGAGGGAGCGGATATGCTCCAGATCGGAACGGTGGATCTGGCGGTCGCCATGGGCCTTCCGGGCCAGACGGAGCATCCGGAGATCATGGAGGCGCTCCACCGCACGGCTGCGCTTTGCGCGGAACATGGCAGGCACATGGCGTGGTACTGCGGAGATGCGGTCTCGGCTGCGGCTCTGCGGGAGACGCCTGGCGTGGGGATGCTCGTGCTCCCGTTCCCGGAAATCGCCATCCATGACTATTATGCCGCACTCAATCGGATGATGAAAGGCGAACAGAAGGCGCCATAAATCCTACATATGAAGGGGACGGGCGACCGTTCCCTTGATTTTTTCCTTTTGGTGGTGTAAAGTATAGCCCTGTCCGATGGTTGCGGCGCACGGAAGGGGGAGACCATTGCAGGAACGGAGCAAGCAGAATTACTTACACGGCGCGGCGATTCTGACCGCCGGCGTAATCATCACGAAAATCCTCGGCGCGATCTATAAGATCCCGCTGGGCAATATCCTTGGCGACGAGGGCTATGCGCACTTTATGGTTGCTTACAGCATCT
The DNA here is from genome assembly GCA_902760845.1 of Oscillospiraceae bacterium. Lineage (GTDB taxonomy): Bacteria > Bacillota > Clostridia > Oscillospirales > Oscillospiraceae > CAG-103. The sequence goes on along the minus strand of CACWHX010000016.1, from coordinate 32,786 downwards.
ATAACGTGTTTCTGACGCTTTCAACCGCGGGGCTCCCGGTGGCGCTCTCACGCATGATTAGCGTGGCGGACACCCTGAACCGCCCCATGCAGATGCGCCGGACGTTTCACGTCGCGTTCGTGGCGTTTGCGTGCATCGGGCTGCTGTCGAGTCTCGCGATGTTCCTGTACCCGACGGAGCTTGCCGCCGCCATGAACGACGTGGAGGCGGCGCAGAGCATCTGGGCGCTCTCGCCGGCGATGTTCCTTGTATGCATGACCTCGGCTTACAAAGGGTATGCGCAGGGGCAGAGCAATATGAAGCCGACCACGGTGTCGCAGGTCCTGGACGTGCTGGCGAAAACCATTGTCGGCCTTACGCTCGCGTGGTACTTTACCCGCATCGGGAAGAGCCTGCCCATCGCCTCCGCCGGCGCGATCTTCGGCGTCACGGCGGGGAGCGTCGCGGCGCTGATTTACATCGTGATCTATAAGCACCGGCACTACCCGGAATACGCCGTCTCCAACCCGGACGTGCCGGAAAGCGCGGGCCGCATCCTGGGCACGCTCCTGCGGATCGGGATCCCGATCACGCTCGGCTCGTGCGTTTTGAGCCTCATCAATCTCATCGACGCGCAGCTTGTGCTGAACCGGCTGCAGACGGCGGCGGGGTTCAGCTACTACGACGCGAAGGTCCTCTATGGTATCTACGGTAAGGTGCAGACGCTGTATAACCTGCCGGGCGCGTTCATCGTGCCGCTCACGATCAGCATCATCCCGTCCATCACGTCGCTTGTCGTGCGGGAGAAGCATGACGAGGCGGGCGAGGTCGCGGAGTCGGCGCTGCGCATCTCGGGCGTGATCTCGCTGCCGATGGGCATCGGGCTCACGGTGCTGGCGTATCCGATCGTGAACGTGGTCTACCGCGGCAGCAACGCCGCGGGGCCGGGGCTGCTGGCGCTGCTGGGCGTCGCGGCGATCTTCGTGTGTCTTGCGCAGATGACGACGGCGGTGCTCCAGGCCACCGGCAACGAGCTGTATCCGATCCTCTCCATGGTCACCGGAGGCGTGGTAAAGGTGCTCGTGAACTGGTTTCTGGTCGCGGACCCGGCGGTCAACATTCACGGCGCGCCCATCGGCACGCTCGCGTGCTATCTTGTCATGTGCGCGATGAACTGCGCGTTTCTCCGCGCCCGGCTGCGGCGCGCGCCGCGCGTTGTGCGCGTGCTGCTGCGCCCGGCGGCAAGCGCGCTCGTCATGGGCGCGGCGGCGTGGTGCGCGTATCACGCGCTGGCGGCCGCGCTCGGCGGGGCGGCCGCGCTCAGCTGGAGGGCGCTGGCGGCGGTCATGCTGGCCGCGATTGTGGCGGCAGCAGCGGTGTACGCCGCGGCCGTTTCGCTGACGCGCGCGGTCACGGCGGAGGACCTGAAGCTCATTCCGCGCGGGGAAAAAATGGCAAAATGGCTCCATATCAGGTGACATAACATAAAAAAAGATTGATTTTTCAAGGTTTTTTTAAAAAACCACTTGCAGAAGGAGCGAAAGTGTGTTAGATTTTGTCTGCCAAGATCATTATTCGCTGGACGACTTTGTTCGGCTCATTTCGTACCTCCGGTCCGAGCGCGGCTGCCCGTGGGACCGTGTGCAGACGCATGAGAGCATCCGGCGCAATTTTCTGGAGGAGGCCTATGAGGCCTGCGAGGCCATCGACGAGGGCGACCCCGCGCACCTGCGCGAGGAGCTGGGCGACGTGCTGATGCAGGTGCTCTTCCACGCGGATATCGAGCGCGAGGCCGGGCATTTTACCATTGACGACGTGGCGGACGCCGCGTGCAAAAAGCTCGTGTCCCGCCACCCGCACGTGTTCGGCACGGCGGCCGAGCGGGCCGCCGGCGCGGACTGGGAGGGCGTAAAGCGCCGCGAGCGCGGACAGCACTCCACGGCGGAGAGCATGGATTCGGTCTCCCGGGCGCTGCCGTCGCTCTGGCGCTGCGAAAAGATACAGGCCAAGGCGGCGAAGGTCGGCTTTGACTGGCCGGATACGGAGACCGCGTTTCAAAAGCTCCCGGAGGAGACGGAGGAGCTGCGCGCCGCCATCTCCCGCGCGGACGCGGACGCGGTGGAGGAGGAGCTTGGCGATCTGCTGTTTGCGATTGTAAAGATTGCGCGCTTTCAGGGCGTAGACCCGGAGCGGGCAGCGCACCGCGCGTGTGAGAAATTCATGCGCAGGTTTGCCGCGGTGGAGGCCGCGGCCGGCCAGGGCGAGGCGCTCTCGCGGCTGTCGCGCGACGAAATGATTGCGCTCTATGCGCGCGTCAAGGCGCAGGAGCATGCGCCCGCGATTTCTGAGCAGGATATTTGCACGGATTGAACCATGAAGTGCAAAATTCTATATTCTGGCATACGCCAAAACAATTTAGGAGGAATCACCAATGAATAAGGCAGAGCTGATTGCGGCTGTTGCGGAAAAGACCGGCCTGTCCAAGAAGGACTGCGAAAAGGCCGTGAACGCCACGTTCGACGCGGTTACCGCCGCGCTTGAGGCGGGCGAGAAGGTTTCGCTCGTCGGCTTCGGCGCGTTTGACGTGAAGGAGCGCGGCGCGCGCATGGGCCGCAATCCGAGGACGAAGGAAGAGGTCGAAATTCCCGCATCTCGCGTGCCGCAGTTCAAGGCCGGCAAGGCTCTGAAGGACGCCGTCGCGAAATAAGACGAAAATGCTCCGGCGCGAAAGCGCGCCCGGAGCATTTTTTTGGAGAAAAAAATCATGCGATTGGATAAGTATCTGAAGGTCTCGCGCCTCATCAAGCGCCGCACGGTCGCAAACGAGGCCTGCGACGGCGGGCGCGTCATGGCGAACGGCCGCGTCGTGAAGGCGTCCTACGACGTCAAAATCGGCGATGTCATCGAAATCGCGTTCGGACAGAGGACGGTAAGGGTCGAGGTCCTGGCCGTCGAGGAGAACGCGAAAAAAGGCGAAGCCGCGGCGATGTACCGCGAGCTGCCCGAGAAAGCATAAATTCACACGCCCGGTCAAAACGCGCCCGGTCAAACGACCGGGCGCGAACGATTTTATGTTTTTCAGATTGCGTATTTTTTGATATCGTCAGAGGCGGTTTCCGGGTCGAGCGTCATGCTGACGGTAAAGGTGACGTTCTCCTTGGTGGAGAAAGCGTCCAGCCATGCCAGAAACTCCGCGATCTGCTGTTCGGAAACATCCTTCACCATTTTCACAAAATTGTCGATAAACACATGGGTGATATCATAATTTCCGGCGTGAAGACCGCTCAGAAAGCCTTTGAAAAATTCCACGGTGCCAATGTCATAGTCGCTTGCAAAGATCAGGCGCGCCTGATAGGGAATGTCATAAGTGAGCTTCTTATCCTTTTCGATGCAGACGATGGAACCCGATTCGGTGTCAACCGCCGTTCTTACCATTTCCACCAGCCGTTTTGTTTTGCCGGAACCCTTGAGACCCATGATTAATTGAACCATATCACGATCACACTCCTTAAGTAGATTGCGGGTGCGTGTGGGGAACCCTACCGCTAGATTAACACGTTTTTCGCCGGTGTGCAACGGTTTTATTCCGCACCGGGCTTTTCCAGCAGTCGGAACATATTCTTTTTATAGGCTTCCACGCCGGGCTGATCGAACGGATTCACGCCGGACATATAGCCGGAGAGCGCGCACGCCAGCTCGAAGAAGCACACCAGCTCGGCAAAGCCGGCCTCGTCGCGCCGTGCTACCTGCACCTCCAGATTCGGCACGCCGCCGGCGACGTGCGCGGCCTTCACGGCCTCGCGCGCCACGCGGCTGATGTCGCTCAGCGTGCGCCCGGCCAGATAGTTGAGCTGGTCCGGGTCGCCCATGGCGAAGGGGACGGTAAATTCGTTTATAGGCGTCTCAAAGGAGACGACCGTCTCCATCAGCGTGCGCGGGCCGTCCTGCAGGTATTGACCCATGGAGTGCAGATCGGCGTTATATTCCACCGAGGCGGGGAAGATGCCAATGCCGTTTTTGCCCTCGCTCTCGCCGTAGAGCTGCTTCCACCACTCCGCCATGAAGCGGAACGACGGCTCGTAGCAGGCGAGGATCTCAATGGATTTGCCGAGCTGATAAAGGTGCTGGCGCGCCGCGGCATACTGCCAGGCCGGATTTTCCGGCGAGCGCAGGTCCATGGCGGCGAACGCCTCAATCGCCGCGTCGAGCACGGCGGTCACGTCGATCCCGGCGGCGGCCATCGGCAGCAGACCGACCGGGGAGAGCACGCTGTAGCGCCCGCCGACATCGTCCGGCACGACAAAGGTCTCCCAGCCCTCCTCGTCGGCCATCGTCTTGAGCATCCCGCGGCGCGCGTCCGTCGTGGCGGTGATGCGCCGTTTGGCCTTTTCCGGGCCGTATTTCGCCTCCAGCAGGCCACGGAACATGCGAAAGGCGAGGGCCGGCTCCAGCGTGGTGCCGGATTTGGAGACGACGTTCAGCTCAAAATCCGTTTCGCCCAGCGTGTCCAAAAGGAGCATCAGCGCGTCGGGCGACATCGAATTGCCTGCAAAAAAGATGCGGGGATCGCCCGCCAGGGGACGGGGGCGCAACAGCTCCACGGCGCCCCTGGCGCCGAGATAGGACCCGCCGATGCCGATGACGACGAGCGCCTCAGAGCGGCCGCGAATCTTTGCCGCGGCGGAGAGAATCTGCTTGAGCTCGTCGTTTTTGACCCGCTGCGGCAGCTCCAGCCAGCCGGTGAATTCCGCGCCCGCGCCGGCGTGCTCCTCCAGGGCGCGGTGCGCCTCGGCGGCGGCCGCATAGTCCGGGCCGACGGAATCAAAAAACGAGGCCGCGCCGGAAAGATCCACTTTCAACATAACCGTTCCCTTCTCTCAGATCAATGTCGTTTTTCATGTCTAGTATACACCAAACAAAAATTTTCGCAACAGAAAAACCTCGATTTGTGGTGGAACCTGCCCGCTTTTTTCCGAAAAATAGGGGCGAAAGTGGGGAAACAAGGGCGTCAGCCGCGCGAAATGGCGGCGTCAGAGCTGACGAAACAGCGCGCGCCACAGGCGCGGCACGGTGATGCGCGCAATGTCCTCCGGCGCGCGCAGCGGCAGCTCCGCGAGCACGCCGCGGGTGTCCGCCAGCGTGAGCGTGCCGAGCTGCGCGCCCGCCGCGACCGGCGCGGACACCGACTCCGGCAGCGTGATCTCGTAGGCGATTTCGCCGCCGCCCTTCGCGACGAGCAGGCCCGCCTCGCCGTCGCAGACCGGCTGCAGGCTCTCCGTCTCGCCCAGCTCGACGCGCACGGGCGGCAGCACGACGTTCGCGGCGATTGAGTAGAGCGTGTAGTTCGCAAAGGCGTAGTTTAAGAGCGTCTCCGCGTCGGCAAAGCGTTCGGCGGAGCTCGGCGCGTGCATAATCACGGCGATGTACTGCACGCCGTCGCGCTCCGCGGCGGCGGAGAGGCAGTACATGGCCTGCTGGGTGTAGCCGGTTTTCAGCCCGGTGGCGCCCTCGTAGGTGCGCACGAGCCGGTTGGTGTTCGTCAGCCCGAAGCGGCCGTCGCGCACGGTGTCCATCCAAATGGTCGTGTAGTCGCGCAGCCAGGTGTGCTTCAGCAGCTCGCGCGACATGAGCGCGATGTCATACGCGGAGGTGTAGTGCCCTTCGTCGTCGGTCAGGCCGGTGCAGTTGAGAAAGTGCGTGTCTTCCATGCCGAGCTCCGCGGCGCGGGCATTCATGCGCTCGACAAAGGCGGACTCGGACCCCGCGAGCTTCTCCGCCATGGCGACGGCGCAGTCGTTGGCGGAGACGACGGCGATGCATTTGACCATTTCGTCCACCGTCATGCTCTCGCCCTCCTCCAGCCAGATCTGGCTGCCGCCCATTGCGGCGGCGTTGGCGCTGGCGATCACGGTGTCGGTGAGCGCGAGGGCGCCGCTGTCGATCTGCTCGGCGATGAGCAGCAGCGTCATAACCTTTGTCACGCTCGCGGGCGACATGCGCGCGTGCGCGTCCTTCTCATAGAGCACCTCGCCGGTGGACTGCTCCATCAGCACGGCGGACGGCGCGGTGAGCGCGAGCGCGTCCGCCTCCGCGGCGGTCACGGCCAGGGCCGGCGTTGCCAGCAGCACGAGCGACAGCAGGAGTGTCAGGATTTTTTTCATAGCATCTACCACCCTCTGGAAAGCAAGATTCTGCTCTCATCCTATGTGCCGGGGCGGGGAAACAGTCTATCGGCGCCTGAAAAATCAGGACTTCTTAACATTTTCCACAGAATTCACAACATTTTATGTCTACTTCCCGGCGGGAAAAGCGGGAAAACGCTCGAATTATGCCGCGCCGTGAAAAAAGTGCGAATAGCAGTTGACGGGAAGCGGCCGGAAAGAGTACAATAAACCAGTTAGGAAAAATTTTGGCACAGGTGGGCGTCGCAATGAAACGGATTTCTTCCAAAAGCGAATATTTCAAGTGGGGGCTGACGGCTTTTCTGGTCGTTGCGGCGTCGATCCTGTTTTACATGATCCTTCAGCACGGGGGCGTGATCGCCCGGGCCCTCGCGGAGCTGGCGCGGATTCTCAGCCCGATCATCTGGGGCCTGGTGATTGCGTATCTGCTCTGGCCGCTGACGAAGTTTTTTGAGCGGGAGCTGTTTCGTCCGCTGGCGAAAAAGCTTCTGCCGAAGCGGGATGGGAGCCGGCTCGCCCGCGCGCTTTCGATCGTGCTTTCGATCGTGCTGGCGCTGCTGCTCATCGGCGTCCTGCTGTGGCTCATCATCCCGCAGGTCTATTCCAGCGTCGAGAGCATCGTGTCAAACGCATCGGATTATTACAGCACCGTCTCGGAATGGATTGGGCGCTTCTTTGAGGATTACCCGGAGGTGGAGCAGGTGCTGCTGGAGGCCACGGGCAATGTGTCCGACAGCCTGATCGACTGGGCGAGAACGGCGGTGCTGCCCTATCTCAGCACCATGGTGTCGAACGTCTCCACCGGGATCTTCACAGTGCTGAAGGGGATTTTGAACGTGCTGATCGGGTTCGTCGTGGCGTGCTACATTCTGGCGAACGTCGAGCTGTTCGGCGCGAAGAGCAAAAAAATTCTGTACAGCATCTTTTCCATCCCCCACGCGGAGAATGTGCTCAAGGCCGTCCGCTTCACGGACGGGGCGTTCAACGGCTTCATCACCGGAAAGATCATCGACTCTCTCATCATCGGCGTTCTCTGCTATCTGGGCTGCCTGGTCCTCAAGATGCCGTATGCCATGCTGGTGAGCGTCATCGTGGGCGTGACGAACATCATCCCGGTGTTCGGTCCGTTCATCGGCGCGATTCCCTCCGCGATGCTGATTTTGATCGTCTCTCCGATCAAGTGTCTGATCTTTGTGGCCTTCATCATCGTCCTGCAGCAGATCGACGGCAACATCATCGGGCCGAAGATTCTCGGCAGCTCCATCGGCGTGAACGGCTTCTGGATCATGTTTTCCATCCTGCTGGGCGGCGGACTGTTCGGCGTGATCGGCATGGTGCTGGCTGTGCCGATGTTCGCGGTGGTCTATGCCGGTGTCGGCAAGCTGGTGGAGTCCGGGCTGAAAAGACGCGGCCTCCAGACGGAGACCGCGGCCTATCTGAAAATTGACGCCATCGACCCGGAGACGAAGCGCCCGGTGCGCGCCGAAGCAGCGGAGGCGGCGCCGGAGAAGCCCTCAGCGAAGGACGGGAAATAGCGTCCGCCGCGCGTCGCCGAGCGCGTCGCACAGCGCATCCGCCTCGGCCTCGGTCGTAAAGCGCGAAAAGCTGATGCGCAGCGCGCCGTCGATCACGTGCGGCGGCAGCCCCATCGCTTCCAGCACATGGCTCCGCCCGCCCTTCTTGCAGGCGGAGCTTTTTGATGTGTAGATCTCCCGTGCCTCCAGGAAATTCATCAGCACCTCGCTGCGATAGCCGGGGAGGGAAATGCTCAGGATATGCGGCGCGCCGCCGCCGATGATCTGCACGTCGGGCAGCTCCCGCGAAAGCCGCGCGGCGATGTGCGCGCGCAGACGCGCCATCTCCGATATGGACGCTTCCATCTGCGCCTTTCCGACGGCCGCTGCCGCGCCGAAGGCCGCAATCTGCGGCACGGCCTCCGTGCCGGCGCGCATGGAGCGCTCCTGCCCGCCGCCGAGAATGTAGGGGGGCAGCTTCAGCCCCGCGCGCACATACAGCGCGCCGACGCCCTTCGGCGCGTGGATTTTGTGACCGCTGATGGTGATGAGGTCCGCGCCCAGCGTGTCCGCGCGAAACGGCACCTTTAAGAAGCCCTGCACCGCGTCGGTGTGCAGCAGCGCATGGCTCTGCCCGGCGCGGAGCAGACGCGCGATTTCGGCAATGTCCGTCACGGCGCCGGTCTCGTTGTTGACCATCATGAGCGACACGAGGATCGTGTCCTCCCGCAGCGCGGCGCGCACCTGCTCCGGAGAAATGCCGCCGGACCTGTCCGGCTGCAGGCGCGTCACGGAAAAGCCCTCTTTCTCGAGGAAATCCAGCGTGCGCCGCACCGCGTCATGCTCCGCGGCGGAGCTGATGATATGCCGGCCCTGCCGGCGCATCAGCCGCGCGCCGGAGATCAGCGCCCAGTTGTCCCCCTCGGAGCCGCAGGAGGTAAAATAGACCGCATCCGCTTTGCAGCCGAGCGCGGCGGCAATTTTTTCGCGCGCGGCCTCCACCTCGGCCCTGGCCGCGCGGCCCGGCGCGTAGGTGGCGCTGGGATTGCCGTAAACCTCCGTCATCATGCGCAGCGCCGCCTCCGCCGCCTCCGGGCAGACGCGCGTCGTTGCCGCGTTGTCAAGATAAATCGCCATTTCAAACCTTCTTTTTCTGGAGATGTCAGGATGTATTATATTATAACCGCCCTCGGCTGCAAGGTCAACCAATATGAGGCGCAGGCCGTCGAAACCCTGCTGCGTGCGCGCGGCTTCGCCCCCGCCGCGGCGGGGAGACCGGCGGACGTCATCGTTGTGAATACCTGCGCCGTCACGGCGGAGGGCGCGCGCAAGTCGCGCCAGGCCATCCGGCGGCTGCATGAGGAGCAGCCGGGAGCGCTCGTCGCGGTCTGCGGCTGCTGGTCGCAGCTCAGCCCCGAGGACGCCGCCGCGATCGGCGCGGACGTGGTGCACGGCAGCGGCAGCAAGCGCGCGTTCGTGGATGATATCTGCCGCGCGCTGGAAGGACGCGAGACGATCACCTGCGTGGACAATCCGTTCCGCCGCATGGCGTTCGAGCCGCTTCCGGCGGGCGCGGCCAGCGGACGCACCCGCGCCATGCTGAAAATCCAGGACGGCTGCAGCAATTTCTGCACCTACTGCGTCATCCCGTATACCCGCGGCCGCGTCCGCAGTCTGCCGCCGGAGGAGATTCGCGCCTCCGCCGCCGCGCTGGAGCGGGAGGGCTATCGCGAGCTGGTGCTCACCGGCATCGAGATCGCGTCCTACGGCGCCGATCTCGCGGGCGGGCCGACGCTTGCCGACGCGGTGCGCGTAGCGGCGGAGGCGGCGCCGGGGCTGCGGCTGCGTCTCGGCTCTCTGGAGCCGACGGTCGTGACGGAGGACTTTTGCCGCGCGCTCGCGGAGACGGGGCGGGTGTGCGACCACTTTCACCTTTCGCTCCAGAGCGGCTGCGATCGCACGCTGGCGCGCATGAACCGCAAATATGACACGGAGCGGTTTTACGCCGGCGTCGAGCGGCTGCGGCGGCAATTTCCCGGCTGCGCGCTCACGGCCGATCTCATCACGGGGTTTCCCGGGGAGACGGAGGCGGACCACGCCGAGACGCTGGAATTTCTGCGCAGGTGTCAGTTTGCGGCGGTGCACGTGTTTCCCTATTCCCGCCGCCCGGGCACGAAGGCGGACGAACTGCCGGAGCAGCTCAGCCACGCGGTGAAAAACCGCCGCGCGCACGAGGTGCAGCGCCTCGCGGAGGAGACCGGGCAGGCGTTTTTGCAGGTGCAGCCGGGGCGGACGCTCTCCGTCCTCTTTGAGACCGAGCGCGACGGCGGCTGGGTCGGCCACGCGGCGAACTACTGCCTGGTCCGCGCGGCGGGAGACGCCCTGCGCGGCGTTGTGCGAAATGTCGAAATCACAGGCGTTTCCGGACAAATGCTTGTGGGGAATTTGGTTTGACGGAATGAGGAAGTCGTGTTAGACTTTTAACACATATAAAAATGGTGGGGGAAAGCCATGAACAGAGACCAGGTGTTCAACTTTTCGGCGGGGCCGTCGGTCCTGCCGGAGCCGGTGCTGGCGCGCGCGCAGGCGGAGCTGATGAACTGCGGCGGCTCCGGCATGTCGGTGATGGAAATGAGTCACCGCAGCGCGCGGTTTACGGAAATATTTCAGGCGACGAAGGAAAAGCTCAGAAGCGCGCTCTCCGTGCCGGAGACGCATGAGATCCTGTTTTTGCAGGGCGGCGCGTCGCTGCAGTTTTCCATGATCCCGCTGAATCTGCTGCCGGAGGGCGGCAGCGCGGATTACGCCGTCACGGGTCACTTTTCGGCGAGCGCCGCGCGGGAGGCGGAGAAATACGGCGCGGTACGTCTTGCCGCGGACACCTCTGCCTGCGGCCACACGCGCATCCCCGCGCAGGCCGAGCTGACGCCGGACCCGGACGCCGCCTATTTCTATTACTGTTCCAACAATACGATTTACGGCACGGAGTGGCAGTACGTCCCGTGGACCGGGGACGTACCGCTCGTGTGCGACATGTCGTCGGACATTTTGTCGCGCCCAATCCACGTGGCGGATTACGGGCTGCTCTACGCCGGGGCGCAGAAGAACATGGCGCCCGCGGGGCTCACGGTCGTCGTGATCGACAGGCGCCTTGCCGGACACGAGCGCGCCATCACGCCGCTGATGCTGAGCTATCAGCGCATGATCGACAAGGATTCCATGTTCAACACCCCGCCGTGCTGGTGCATCTATATGCTCGGCCTGATGCTGGACTGGCTGGAGACGCAGGGCGGCGTCGCGGGCATGGAGCAGATCAAATCCGCCCGCGCGAAGAAGCTCTATGATTTTCTGGATAACAGCGCGCTGTTTCACGCAAACGCGGCGCCCGGCTCGCGGTCGGACATGAACGTCACATTCCGCACCGGCGACGCGGCGCTGGACGCGGCGTGCGTCGGCGGCGCCGCGGCGGAGGGGCTGCTGAATCTGAAGGGCCACCGCATTGCGGGCGGCATGCGCGCGTCGCTCTACAACGCGATGCCGATGGCGGGCGTGGACGCGCTCGTCGATTATCTGAAACGATTTGAGGTTGAACACCATGGATAAAAATTTTCGCATTCAAACGATGAACCACATTGCCGAGCGCGGCATCACGCTGCTGGAGGAGCGCGGCTGCACCGTCGGCGAAAACGTGGAGGACCCCGTTGGCATCCTGCTGCGCAGCGCCGACCTGCACGCCTATCCGTTCGGGCCGTCGCTGCTCGCCATTGCGCGCTCCGGCGCGGGCACGAACAACATCCCGCTGGAGCAGTGCTGCGAGCGGGGCGTCGTGGTGTTCAACTCTCCCGGCGCGAACGCGGAGGCCGTAAAGGAGCTGATCCTCTGCTCGCTCGTCATGTCCTCGCGCGACGTGCTGGGCAGCATCGACTGGGTCAAGAGTCTCAAGGACGAGGGCGACCGCATTCCGGCGCTGGTGGAAAAGGGCAAGTCCGCCTTCTCCGGCCCGGAGCTGATGGGCAAGACCCTCGGCGTGATCGGGCTTGGCGCGATCGGGTCGCTGATTGCGAATATCGCCGTGAAGCTCGGCATGAACGTCATCGGCTATGATCCGTTTTTGTCGGTGGACGCGGCGTGGCGTCTGAGCCGCAGCGTGGCGCACGCGGTGGATGTAGACGAGATCTATCTCAAGTCCGACTATATCAGCGTGAACGTGCCGTATACGGACACGACCCGCCACATGCTGGGCGCGGCCGCCTTTGCCAAGATGAAGCCCGGCGTGCGCATCATCAACGAGTCCCGCGCCGAGATCGTGGACGACGACGCGATTCTGGAGGCCATCGCCGCCGGCCGCGTGGGAAAGTACGTCACCGACTTCCCGAACAAGAAGCTCATCGGCGCGGAAAACGTCATCGTCATGCCGCACCTCGGCGCGGTGACGCCGGAGAGCGAGGAGAAATCCTCCGTCATGGCGGCGCATGAGATGTATGATTACCTGGAAAACGGCAACATTAAAAATTCCGTCAACTTCCCGGACGCGACGCTGGAGCGCATGGGCGTGCGCCGGCTCTGCATTCTGCACCAGAATGTGCCGAAGATGCTGAACAGCTTCCTCGATATCGCGTGCAGCACGGGCCTGAACGTGGAGAATATGATTAACAAGGCCTATGCGGAGTACGCCTACGCGATGATTGATCTCAACGGCGAGCTGACGGATGCGCAGGTGGAGGCCATCCGCACCATCCCGGAGGTCATCCGCGTGCGCGTGGTGTAAGGACAAAGCGAAAGCAATAAACGCTCTGTGCGGAAGGCTCCGCACAGAGCGTTTGCATTGTCAGGCAGTATCGTTACTTCTCCAGTGCCAGCTCGGAAAAGCGCCGAATCTCCGGCACGCGATAGAGCGCGTGATAGAGCGCGAGCCCGCCCACGACGCCGGCCGTGCCCTGCAGGAGATTGCCGACGATCTCCGCCGCGGCGGCGAGGCCATAGCCGAGGAACACGGCCTCGAACACAAAGTACCCCAGCACCATGAACAGCTCCCCGCAGATGGCGGCGACGAGCGACGCACCGAAGTGCCTTTTTTTCGACGCGCGGAAAATGAGTCCCGTGATGACGGCGGCCAGCCCCTTCACGACGAGCGTGCCGGGCGCATAGAGCACGTAACCGCCGAGCACGTCCGCAAGCCCGGAGCCGACGCCTCCGATGATGCCGCCGTAAAGCGGGCCCGCGAGCAGCGCGCTGAACACCACGATGATGTCCCCCGCGTTGAGATAGCCGCCGGTCGGCGTCGGAATGGGGATCACCATCGTCGCCACACAGCACAGCGCCGACATCAGCGCAAGGTACACGAGCAGCTTTTGATTCCGATTCATAGGGAACACCTCTTTCTCCTGAAATTCTATTACCCACTATACCAATATGTAATAGGGTTTGTCAAGATTGTAATTCACAAATTTTTGTGTTATACTGACCCGGAAATGGGGGAATTGCACATGACAACCAGGCTCTATGACACGGACAGCCACCTGCGGGAATTCACGGCGGCGGTGCTCCGCTGCGAGCCGGCGGGCGCGCGCTGGCGCGTGGTGCTCGACCGGACAGCCTTTTTCCCGGAGGGCGGCGGCCAGCCGGCGGACACGGGCGCGCTGAACGGCGCGGCGGTCACGGATGTGCAGGAGGAGTCCGGCGAGGTCGCGCACTACACGGACGCGCCGCTGGAGCCCGGCACGACGGCGCACGGCGTGATCGACTGGGGGAAGCGGTTTCGCCGGATGCAGGCGCACACGGGGGAGCACATCGTCTCCGGTCTCGTCCACACGCATTACGGCTATCGCAACGTGGGCTTCCATCTCGGCGACGAGACGGTCACGATGGACTACGACGGCGAGCTCACGTGGGAGCAGCTGATGGAGATCGAGCGGCTCGCGAACGAGGCCGTCTGGCGCGACGTGCCCGTGAGGATAGAATACCCCGCGCCGGAGGCGCTTGTCAAGATGACGTACCGCAGCAAGCTCGACCTGCGCGAAAATGTCCGCATCGTCACGGTCGAGGGCTACGATGTGTGCGCCTGCTGCGCGCCGCACGTCTCGCGCACGGGCGAGGTCGGCGCGATCAAGATTGTGGACAGCATGCGCCACCGCGGCGGCGTGCGTCTCACAATCCTGTGCGGTGCGGACGCGCAGGCGGACTACGCGCTGCGCCACGCGCAGGTCGCGTCGCTCTCCCATCTGCTGTCCGTGCCGCGCGCGGACGTGGTCGCGGCGGCCGAGCGGCTGCTGCGGGAAAAGGAGGCGCTGGAGCGCGAGCTCGCCGCGCGCGAGCGCGCGCACACGATGCAGCGCCTGCGGGACATGCCGGAGACGCCGGGCAACCTCTGCGTTGTGGATGCGTTTGCCGACGCGGACGCGATGCGCGAGCTGGTCAACGCCGGCATGGCGCGCGCGGGCGGCGTCTGCGCGGCGTTTTCCGGCGACGACGAGGCGGGCTATCGCTATATCATCGGCAGCCTGCACACGGACCTCCGCGCGCGCGCCGCGGAAATCAACGCCGCGCTTGGCGGCCGCGGCGGCGGAAAGCCAACAATGATCCAAGGCTCCTGCCCGGCAAAAAAGGCGGAGATCGAGGCGTTTTTCGAGACGTTTCAGGCGTGAAAAGAAGCCCTCGGCAGAGTGCGCGGCGCGCGCCGCGAATAGAGTCAAATCCTTTTTTCGGCAACATGTGCGGCAGAAATAATTCCGCTCGCGGAGTGGATTGCCCTCCTATCGCGAATCGCATTCGCGAACGAGGGCAAGGCATGCAGCGCAGTCCCCGCCTGTCGAAAAAGTTTTTCGACAGGCTCAAAAAATGAGCGCGCAGAGGAGTCTGCGCGCTCACTTTTTGCTTGACAGCAGATTTACTGCATGCCGTTCTCGTAGGCCTGGATCATCTTCTTGACCATCTGGCCGCCGACGCTGCCGGCCTGGCGAGAGGTAAGGTCGCCGTTGTAACCCTGCTTCAGATTGACGCCCACTTCGGAAGCGGCCTCCATCTTGAAACGGTTCATCGCTTCGCGAGCGTTCGGGTTCACAAGATTGTTGCTGGACTTCGCCATTGTTTTTCCATCTCCTTTTTTCGTTTCGGGATATTTCCCGATCCTATTTTTTGCACCGCGGCGCGAACTATGCGGCGGACGCAGAATGCAATTTTTTGCAATTCTGGCGCGTACTGCGCAGTCCGTATTGCGGTGCAGCGATTCTAGTGTGAACGCGAACGCGCCGCAATATGCTGAAAAATTTCGGAAAAACAGGGAATGAAGTCAAAGTCATGCGATGTGATAATTCAATTTAAAACGTGCCACGCGCCGGATCAGGCGAGGATGTTCCGATACTGGGTGTCGAGAATCTCCAGATAATCCTTGTTCAAATACATGTGATTGGCCAGCGCCGTGTGGATCTCGAGGACGTCTCGATCGGTAATGGCCTTTACGATGGCCTCGTGGTCCCGCTTTGTGATGTTGTTTTCATTTCGGTCGAGCGTGGTCGCGAATACCTTCTCGCGATAGACGTCAAAAAGCGCTGCCAGCGTGTGGGACAGATACTGGATGAGCGGGTTGCTGCTGCCGTGGATGATTGCGCCGTGAAAATTCCGGTCGTGCTCCGCCTGATATTGTATGGATGGGTTTTCGTAATCATAGTCCGCCGCGCGGACGATGCGCGCGATTTCCTCGTCCGTCGCGTACGCGACGATATCCTTGCACGCTTCAAATTCCAGCATGACGCGCAGCTGCATGATGTTATTCAACGTGCCGTCATTCAGCGCGAAGAGCGCGCACAGCGCCATGTCGATTGCGGTTTCCGGCGCGTTGGTAATGTAATTGCCGCTGCCCTGAATGGACGTGACGATTCCCATGGATTCCAGCGCGCGGATGGCCTCGCGAACGGAGGCGCGGCTGATTTCCATGTCCTCCGACAGCTTGCGCTCCGTCGGGAGCTTGTCGCCCTTCCGAAGCCGGCCGTGGAGAATCTCCGACTGGATATGCGCAATGACCTTGCTGCTTGCGGTTTCGTAATTCATAGAGGATAGAACATTCATGATCTTCACCATGCAGTCCGGGCGTGTGCGCGGATTGCGGCGAGCGGATTCGCCGGGCGCCCGGGTCTGTCCCTTTCTTCCGTATTTGCTCCGCCTGCTCCCGGTTTCTTTTGTGCAAAGTGGACATAAAAAGCGGTCGAAACTGTTGCGCTTTGACACTTTACAAACACGGTAGTAACCGGTATAATGAGGACATAATTGGTTAGGCCAATTGGGGGTTCAAGACTATTATAGCATAAACTCCGCAGTCGTGGAGAATTTTTTGTATCGCAAAATTGGTAAGGCCAATATACAAAAAACAAATTGGAACATAAAGGAGGGTCGTGGAGCGGCGGAGAAGATCACAGCGCTTTCACTCATGCGGGTATCAGAGAGAAGGACCCGCACCCGGGCTGACTGCCTCCGCAGGAGGCGGGGCGCAGGGAAAAAGCAGCCGGTTGCTGCGCGCTTGCAGGAACCGGACCAAAGAAACAATGAGGAGGAAAACCCATGAAGAAAAACCTGAGGAGATTTTTGCTTTTGATGGCGCTCGGCGTTGCATATGGCTTTATGTATGTAATGCCCTACATGAAATCCAGCTTTTATGACCAGATGATCGCCGCGATGGGCTGCACCAACGCGCAGCTTGGGTCGCTGATGAGCTACTATGCGATTGCCTGCACGGCGTCCTATCTCCCCGGCGGCTGGATCGGCGACAAGTTCAATCCGAAGCCGGTTCTGCTGGTCTCTATTTTTGGCCAGGCGCTGCTGAGCTTCCTGTTCGTGTTTACGTATCGGAGCTACGCGATGGCCGTAATCATTTGGTTCCTGATGGGCCTGACGGGCGGCTTTGCGTTCTGGCCCGCCATGATGAAGGGCATCCGCATGACCGGCACGGACGAGGAGCAGGGTCGTATTTACGGCATTTTTGAAGCGCTCAACGGCTTTGCGTCGCTGCTGCTCAGCTTCGTCATGCTCGGCGTGATGGCGATTGTCAGCAACGCGGACCTCGTGACGGGCTTCAAAGACGCGCTGGTCAGCATGGGCATTCTCTCCGCGATTTCCGGCCTGCTGGTCCTGTGGCTCATGCCGAAGGAGTCTGCGTTCGGCGCGAATACCAACCTGGAGGAAGAGCGGAAAGCGTTTAATATGAAGGACTACATTTCCGCGTTCAAAATTCCCGGCGTGTGGCTCATGGCGATTCTGGTGTGGAGCTATGTCACGGTTTCCGCCGTCGCGAGCTATCTGACGCCGTACAGCACGAACATCCTCGGCATGTCCGCGGCGCTCGCGGCGAGCATCGGCACCCTGCGCACCTATGGCTGCCGGATGATCGGCGGCCCGATCGGCGGCGTGCTGGCGGACAAGACCTTCCACTCCGTCTCCAAGGAGCAGGTGCTCGGACAGGCGGCCTGCGCGGTCACGCTGGGCGTGTTCCTGATCCTGCCTGCCGGCACCAGCGGCGGCATCCTCATCGTGCTGCTGCTCCTGGTCGGCGTCTCCATGTTCCTGTGCAAGGGCACGTACTTCTCCATCCAGGCGGAGCTTGGGATTCCGACCCGCGTGTCCGCGACGGCGGTGGCCATTGCGACGCTGATCGGCTATATCCCGGATATGTTCGTTCACACGATGTTCGGAAACTGGCTGGATGCGTATGGCGACAGCGGCTATACCCGCATCATCATTTACGGCGTCGGCACGGCGGTGCTGGGCATCATTGCGGCCGTGATCGCCGTGGCGCAGTCCAGAAGGGTTGCGGCGCGCGGGGCAGAGGCCTGAACGGGAGGAAATCATGAGCAAGATCAGATTGGAAATTACCCGCTGCAAGGGCTGCGGCTACTGCGTGGAGGAGTGTCCGCGCGGCGCGCTTCGCTTTTCCGGCCACATCAGCGACAAGGGCTATGACACGGTTATGGTAGACGAATCGCTGTGCGTGGCGTGCGGCTCCTGCTACCGCGTCTGTCCGGACAGAGTCTTTGAGATTTTAGAATAATACGGGAGGGGCACGGAAATGGCAAAAGAATTGATGAAGGGCAACGAGGCCCTTGCGGAGGCCGCGATCCGCGCAGGCTGCCGGTTTTACAGCGGCTATCCGATCACGCCGCAGACGGAGATTCTGGAGTATCTCTCCTGGCGGATGGACGAGGTGGGCGGCACGTTTGTGCAGACGGAATCGGAGCTTGCGGGCGTCAATATGCTGCTGGGCGCGGCGGCCGCGGGCGCGCGGGCCCTCTCCAGCTCGGCCGGTCCCGGGTTTTCGCTCAAGCAGGAGGGGATTTCCTATCTGGTGGCCGCCGACCTGCCGGCCGTAATCATCGACGTGATGCGCATTGGCACCGGCCTGGGCGACATCGCGCAGGGGCAGGGCGACTACTGGCAGCTGACGCGCGGCGGCGGACATGGCGATTATCACACGATCGTAATCGCGCCGGCCAGCGTGCAGGAAAACTGCGACCTGATGCAGACGGCGTTCACGCTGGCGGAAAAATACCGTCACCCGGTGCTCGTGGCCTCCGACGCGGCGATCGGCCAGATGGTCGAGGGCGTCGAGCTGCCGCCGATGCACGAGCATGATGTGGACACCTACGACTGGGCGGTGCGCGGCTGCGCCGCGGGCGCGGAGCCCCGGAAGGTCCAGAACACGTACTACACCCGGCCGGACTATGTCGAATATCTGCGCGACAAGTATGCGCAGATGGAGGAGCAGGAGCAGCGCTGGGAGGCGTACCGCGCGGAGGACGCGGACGTGGTGCTGGTGGCTTACGGCATCAGCTCCAGAATCTCCAAGGAGGCCGTGGACCTCGCGCGCGAGCGGGGCTTCAGGCTCGGCCTGATCCGGCCGATCACACTCTGGCCGTTCCCGACGAAGGCGTTTGCGGCATGCGAGAACGCCAAGGCGTTCCTGACGGTTGAGATCAACATTCTCGGTCAGATGGCGGACGATGTCAGGCTGGCGGTGCAGCACCGCTGCCCGGTGGATTTCTATGGGGTCTTCTTTGATCTGCCGGAGCCGGAGGACATCATCGCAAAGGCCGAAGCGCTGCTGGGCAAGGAGGGAAAGTAAATGAAGCTGAAAGCACCGGAAAGCGTGTTCTCATCCGCGAGCTTCTGCCCCGGCTGCGGGCACGGCCTGGCGGGCCGTCTGATCGGAGAGGTCGCCGAGGAGTTGGGCATCGAGCACAAGCTCGTGACGGTCGTGGATGTGGCGTGCTGCTCCTTCCACATTGACTATTGGAAGTTTGACACCATCATGGCGGCGCACGGGCGCGATATCCCCACGGCGGTCGGCGTCAAGCACGTTCGCCCTGACAGCGCGGTGATGGCCTATATGGGCGACGGCGCGGCCTACGCCATCGGCATGGCGGAGACGATCCACGCCGCGCTGCGCAACGACAATATCTGCGTGTTCGTCATCAACAACAGCGTCTTCGGCATGACCGGCGGCCAGATGGCTCCGACCAGTCTGCCGGGCGAGCGCACGGCAACCTCGCCGAAGGGCAAGGATCCCGCGCGGTATGGCACCATGAGCGGCCTGGAGCTCGTCAAGCAGATGGACGTCGCCTATGTGGCGCGCGGCGAGCTGATCGGCTCCAGCGGTATGGTCCGCGCGAAGACGCTGATCCGCAAGGCGTTTACGCACCAGCTCAACGGCGACGGCTTCAGCTTGGTGGAGCTGCTGAGTCCGTGCCCGACGAATCTGAATCTGCCGCCGGTCAAGGCGAAGGCGTTCGTCCATGACGAGATGACGAAATACTTCCCGCTTGGCGAATTCGTGGATAAAGGAGGGAACGTCTGATGGTGGAGATGATCTGCGCCGGCTTCGGCGGACAGGGCGTTCTGACGACGGGCCTGATTATCGCCCACGCCGCGATGATGCTGGGGAAGGAGATCACCTGGTATCCGTCCTACGGCTCGGAAATGCGCGGCGGCACGGCCAACTGCACGATTAAAATCAACGACGGCGCCATTGCAAGCCCCGTCAGCAAGCATCCGGACATTGTGTGCGCGCTGAACGCGCCCGCGGTGGACAAGTTTGAAAGTCGCATCAAACCCGACGGCTACCTCTTTCTCAATGCCTCGCTTGTGCCCGCGGACCGCACGTACAGGGATGACATCCATGTCGTAAAGGTGCCAATGTCCGAGATTGCGATGGAATTGGGGAACGCAAAAGGCGCAAACCTCGTTCTGCTTGGAGCGGTCGCCGCGCACACCGGGCTCTTCACCCTGGAGGAGCTGGACGAACAGGTGACGGCATACTTTGCGAAAAAAGGAAAGATCAATCCGCAGAACTCCGCCTGTCTCGCTGCCGGCGCGCGGCTCTGACAGGCATCCACTGCCCCGAATCCCTCGGGGCAGTGGATATCCCTGACCGGACAGGGACGGGAAGAAAGGATAAAAAAGTGAATTCACTCGACATAGCGATCATCATCGCGTATTTTGTGGGCATGGTTTTGCTCGGCCTCTATGCGCAGAAAAAGCAGAAGAGTGTCGATGACTATTATCTGGGCGGCAAGGGAATGAGCGCCCTGCGGATCGGCGTGTTGTGGATGGCTGGCTGGATCGGAGGGTCCTCCGTCATCGGCACGTCGGCCAACGGCTATGCGATGGGCATCACCGCGGTGTGGTATGTGCTTTCCATCGCGGTCGGCTGTCTGGTGTTCGCGTTTGCGATGGCGGAGCCGATCAAGCGCATGAGCGGCGTGCTGAACAACATCACGTTTCCCGAGCTGATCTGCGGGCGTTATGATGTCAAGAGCGGCGTGATGTGCAGCATCACCACCATTCTGGCGATGATCGGCTATACGGCCGCGCAGTTCGTGTCCGGCGCCGCGATCCTGAACGTTCTGACCGGCTGGAGTCTGGGCATGTGCTACGTCATCGCCGCGGCCGTCATCACCTTCTACGTCGCCACCGGCGGACTGCTGGCGGTCACCTACACGGACATGGCCCAGATGGTGCTGCTGATCGTCGGCGTCGTGCTTCTGGGCGTCCCGTTTGCGGCCAGCCATCTCGGCGCGGACGGCGCGTCTCTGCACGATCTGCCCGCCGGCTTTTTCGATCTGGGCGCGTGGGGCTGGCCGACGATTCTCGCGTTTGGCCTGTCAACGGTCCTCTCCTTTTTCACGAGTATGGACAGCTACACGCGCTGCATTGCCGCGCGGGACGCTGCCGCGGCGAAGCGGGGGACGATCTACGCGGCAGTCGCCGTTTTGTTCATCGCCGGCGCGAGCACGTATCTCGGGATGGCCGGCAGGCTCCTGCTGCCGGATCTGGACAATTCCAACAATGTCATTGCGGCGATGGTCGTGCAGATTTTTCCGCACGGGCTGAAGGGGCTCGTCCTCGTCGGCGTTCTGAGCGCGATCATGTCCACGGCGGATATCTCGGTGCTGACGGGCTCGGCCAGTCTCACCAAGGATATTTATCAGCGTTATGTAAACCCAAATGTGTCAGACGCGGCGCTGCTGCGCACGGGGCTTGTCTGCTCGCTGTTCATCGGCGTTGCGGGCGCGCTGTTTGGTTGGTATAATCAGAATATCATGAACATCCTGATGATTACCTTCACGATCAACTCCGCGGGGCTGTTTCTGCCGACGGTTTGCGCGTTCTTCTGGAAGAGGTCGTGCGCTGTGGGCGCGTTTGCCTCGATGGTTTCGGCGACGGTCATCACGATTTTGTGGTACGTCGGCGGACTCGTCTCGGATGCGGCCCTGTTCCAGACGGACGCGCTGTGGCCGGCATTCGGCGTTTCGAGCGTTTTGTATGTGGTTCTGTGCCTGACGCACCGGCAGACGCCGGAGGAGCTGGAAAAGGCGAAGCTCTTTTTCACCGCGCGCAGGGCGGAGTCCTGACAGCGCGGAGCTGCTGAAATCGCGCGCGGCCCGTCCTCCGCGGAAGGGCCGCGCATACGGAAAATCTCCACTCGCCGCTGATGTGAGATTTTTCAGGCTTACGGATTCCTGATACGCAGCGGCAGAATGGAGATTTCCAATGATGAAAAGCAAAAACATGCCGCTCACCGGCATCAAGGTGGTTGAGCTTGCAACGGTGGTGGCGGCCCCTACGGCGGGGCGGATGCTGTGCGCGTACGGCGCGGAGGTCATTAAGGTTGAGACGATGATCGGCGACGAGATGCGCCGCGCGGGAGAGTTTGAGCTGGTTGTGTGCGAGGACGATAAAAACCCGCTGTTCACGATTCAGAACAGCGGCAAGACGCTCACGGCCATCAATCTGAAAACGCCGGAGGGGAAAGAGGCGTTCCAAAAGCTCCTGGCCGGCGCGGACGTGCTGCTGACCAACGTGCGGCTGCCGTCGCTCCAGCGGCTGGGGCTGGACTATGAGACGGTCCATGAGGCGTTTCCGCAGCTGATCTACGCGCACTTCTCCGGCTTCGGGACGAAGGGAAAGGACGCGGCCAAGCCCGGCTTTGACAGCACGGCCTTCTGGCTGCGCAACGGGCCGCTTGCGGATTGGCAGGTGCCGGACTCCTTCCCCTTTACGCCCACCTATGCCTTTGGAGACATGGCGACAAGCTCTGTCCTGCTGTCCGGCATTCTGATGGCGATCATCGGCCGGGAGCGGACGGGGGAGGGGACGTTTGTCAGCACCTCGCTGCAGGCCAGCGGCATCTGGTGCAACGCCATCGGCGTCGTGTCCCATCAGAAGCAGTTTGCCGGGGACCGGCCCTACGACGCATTCCATCCGGCGGACCCGTTCTGCCACTTCTATCAGTGCGGCGACGGCGGGTGGATCGGCGTGTTTGACAACGAATACCGCCGGGAGCTGCCGAAGTTCGCGGAGCTGTTCGGCATGCCGGAGCTGCTCACCGATCCGCGCTGCGCGACGCTGGAGCGCCTGACGGAGACAGACGCGGTCGTAGAAGTCGTGCAGCGGCTCAACCAGATATTCCTGACGAAGTCCAGCTTCGAGTGGGTCAGGATCCTGGAGGAAAACAACGTTTCCTGCGAGCGGATGCGCCGCCTGAGCGAGGTCAGCGAGGACGAGCAGGCGATCGTAAACGGCTACGTCCAGGAGGTGGAATACCGCGACGGGCTGAAGGTCATGATGCCGTGCCCGCCGGTGAAGTTCTCGGAATACGACATGCGGCCGTATACGTCGGCAGGGCCGTTGGGGAAGGACACGGACACCGTGTTTTCGGCGCTTGGCTATTCCCCGGAGGAAATCGCGCAGCTGCGCGAAAAAAAGGCGATCATCTAAACAAAGAGAGGAGTCGTTCCATGAAAATCGTGCTTGCAGAGGTTCCCTATACCAAGGACAGAGACATCAGTGTCGAGCGCGCGTGCTGCCCGCCGGACGCGGAGCTGAAAATCGCCGTGTACGACGAGCACAGCGCGGACAACAGCGCGTTTTACCGCGAAATCGCGGACGCCGATATCATCATCAACGGCTACGTTTATTTCGGCAAAAAGGAGCTGGACGCGCTGGAAAAGTGCAAGATCATCTCCTTCCAGTCCACGGGCTATAACGAGGTGGATATGGACTACGCCACGGAAAAGGGCATTGGCGTCTGCTCCATTCTGGATTACTGCACGCAGGAGACGGCGGAGAACACGATGGCGCTGATGCTGAATCTCCAGCGCGGGATCCGCCGCTATGACGAGAGCGTGCAGAAGGACCGCGTGTGGGATTATCTCGTGGCCCGCGACCTGC
This sequence comes from Oscillospiraceae bacterium, assembly GCA_902760845.1. Lineage (GTDB taxonomy): Bacteria > Bacillota > Clostridia > Oscillospirales > Oscillospiraceae > CAG-103. Next base: position 9,397 of record CACWHX010000016.1, on the reverse strand, counting down.
ATTTGAGACGGATTGCCGGGCAGACGATGGGCATTGCCGGCCTCGGCCGCATCGGCCAGTCCGTCGCGCGCAAGGCGCAGGGCTTTGACATGGAGGTCATCGCCTACGATCCCTATCTCCCGCCGGAAATCGCGGAGGGGCTGGGCGTGAAGCTGGTGGATCTGGACACGCTGCTGGCCGAGTCGGACGTGATCTCCATCCACATGAATCTGACCAACGAAAACTACCACATGTTCGACAAAGCGGCGTTCCAGAAAATGAAAAAGCGCCCGATCATCGTCAACGAGGGGCGCGGCGCGCTCATTTGCGACGACGATCTGGTGTGGGCGCTGGATCAGGGCCTTGTCCGCGGCGCGGCGCTGGACATGCTGGAGTCTGAAAATCCGGATCTCTCCGACTGCAAGCTGCTTGGGCGCGACAACGTGCTGCTCACGCCGCACAGCGGGTATTATTCGGAGACATCCGACTATCTGGTGGCCAAGTATTCCATGGACAACGCGCTCAATTATTTCAAAGGCGCCTACGATCAGGTCCAGACCATGCGCAATCCGGTGCGCGGCTAATTCCAAAGCGATGAAAAAACGCTGTCTCTCTGAGGCAGCGTTTTTTCGGAGTCCGCCGAAGAACGAGTTTTTCAACAGACGGATGCGCGGTGCGGGATTTTGCCTAGTTCCCCTGGTTCGTTTTATTGCATCTGCAGATTCTGCACTGAGACAACGATTGCAGTACGTTATAAAAAGAGCCAGGCAAACGAAGCGACTTCGGCTCGGTAAAGGAAGAACGGGGGCGCGGATGCGGAGCCGGCGCGCGCCAGCGCGGCTGCGCAGCGGAGCAAGCCCGTTCTGACGCCGCGCCCGTTCTGACGCTGTCGAATGGCAAGTTTGCGGTCGGACAGACGGTTTATTTTGCAAGCGCGGCAAGGGTGTCTCCTGTGAGGCGGTATACCGTCCAGCCGCGCATTGGCTCGGCGTCCAGCGACAGGTAGAAATCAATGCTCGGCTGGTTCCAGTCGAGACAGCTCCACTCCAGTCTGCCGCATCCCCGCTCCACGGCAATGCGCGCCAGCTGCCGCAATATGGCCTTTCCGTACCCCTTTCCCCGGTGCTCCGGCAGAACGAACAGATCCTCCAGATAGATGCCGGCCCGCCCGAGGAAGGTAGAGAAGTTGTGGAAAAACAGCGCGAAGCCCACCTCTTTTCCGTTTTCCATGGCAAACAGGACCTCCGCCTTTTGCTTGACAAAAATCCACTCCCGCAGGATCTCCTCCGTTGCCACGACCTCCTCCGACATTTTTTCATACGCCGCGAGTGACCGCACAAAGGACAAAATCAGCGCAGTGTCGGCCTCCGTTGCAAACCGAAACGATACAGGCTCCATCATGCTCCTCCTTCTCTCATGTTTCCTGCCGCGCGAAAACGCGGCGCTGCCGCTGACGGCGGACGAAGCGATTTCGTCCGCCGTCAGTATAAAACAGCGCCGCGGAAAGTTCAAGTATGCAGGGTTTTCCGCCCCGCGGCCGCGCGCAGCGGCGCGGCCGTGGGACCTTTTGGGTTACATGCCGATGCCGTTTCGGACGGTCGCGGCCTCCTTTTGCCGGCCGGCGTAGCACAGCAGAGCGTTCTCCACAGAGAGCTTGCCCACCAGATACTCGGAGGTATCCGAGGTGTAGCCGCTGTGCGGATTCAGGATCACATTGTCTCTCCCCAGCAGCGGGCACCGCTCCAGATACGCCCGATCCGGCACCTCAGACTCCAGCATGTCCAGGCCGGCGGCGCGCACAAGCCCCTCGTCCAGCGCCCACGCCAGGTCCGCCTCGCAGATCATCGGGCCGCGCCCCTCGTTGATGAGGATCGGCTTTTTCTTCATCTTCCGGAACGTCTCTTTGTTGAACATATGCACGTTTTCTTCGGTCAGATTCATGTGGATCGAGATGACGTCGGCCTCCTCCAGGAGCGTGTCAAACGCCACGAGCTTTACGCCCACGCTCTCCGCGATTTCCGGCGGCAGGTATGGATCGTAGGCGATCACGCGCATCCCGAAGCCGTGCGCCTTTGTGGCGACCGACCGGCCGATCCGGCCGAGTCCGACGATGCCCATCGTCTGCCCCTCCACGCGCTGCAGATGCGACACGGCCGCCACGCTCCACTCCTTGTCCTGCTGGACCGAGCGGTTGTAGAGCAGCGTCGCCCGCTGCAGGCACAGCATCATCGTAAACGCATTCTCGGCCGTCTCCTGCGTGCAGTAGTCCTCAATGGAGACGATGGTGATGCCCTTTTGCGTCGCATAGTCGAAGTCCACCTCGTTGAAGCCGGTCGATTCGAAGGAGATGACCTTGCATTTGGGCATGGCGTCGATCTTCTCCCGATCCAGATACACATACCCGTACATCAGGACGACGTCGGTGTCCGCAAGCGCCTCGTAAAACGCGGTGTTATCGTCGCTGTGCTCGTCGAAGACCGCGACCCGAATCTCCGCGTCCTTCGGGCAGTGCGCAAATTCCACGCTCATGTCCCTGTCCTTGGTAAACGGCGTCTCAATAAAAGTAATGACCACGTAAAAACACTCCTTTTGTTTTTTGGTTTTTTCATAAATGCTGCGCGGGAGCTTTACTCCTGCTTTGCCTGGAAAAAGGACGCGATTTTCTCCCGCTCCGCGCCGCTCTGCTTCCCCGCGAGGCAAATGGCGAAGTAGACGAGCGCCGAGGCGAGAAACGCCGGCCACAGCGCGTCCACCTGGAAGATCGGCACGCTGCTGACCTTTCCGCCCACGTACCAGACCAAAACGATCACCAGCGAGAGCATGATGGAGGCAAACGCCGCGTTCGAGCTGCTCTTTTTCCAGAACAGGCCGCAAACGGTCGGCAGAAACAGCCCCGCCGAGTTGATGGTAAAGGCGATGAACAGGGTGTCAATGATGTCCTGCTCATACCACGCAAAGAGCGCGGCGACCAGGCCGATCGCGGCCGAGCTGAACACGCTCAGCGTCATCATCCGCTTTTCCGAGATGTTCGGATTCAAAAACCGCTGCACCAGGTCGCGGGTGATGTTGGAGCTGGCCGTCAGGACGCACACGTCTCCGGTTGACATAATTGCGGCCAGAATCGCTACGAGCACCAGGCCCTTCACGCCGATGGGGAATTTTTCGATAATCAGCGTGGCAAGACTCGCGGACGACGACTCCAGATTTGGAAACTCCAGACGCGCCACAAAGCCGAGATACGTGGCGCAGGCCGCGATGACCACCACCACGCCAGCCGCCAGGAGCGTGCCCGCTCTGGCCGTCTTTTCATCCTTTGCCGCGAAGACCTTCGTATAGCCGTCCATACACGTAAAGAAGGAAAACACGGTGGACAGCCCCAGCGCCGCGATCGACCCCCAGCCGTAGGCGCCGAGATCAAAATAGGTGTCCGGCAGGCTGCTGAAGCTGAGCTGCTCCGTTCGCACCAGGTGCGCCGAGCACGGCACGGCCAGCAGCACGATGCCCAGCACCAGCAGGATCATCTGCGCAACGTCCGTATAGGCGACGGCAACCATCCCGCCGATCGCGGTATACACAACGATCACGACCGTTGTCACGAGAAAGCACACGTAGAGCGGCCAGCCCGTCAGCGCGTTGAGGATGCCGGCGCCCGCGACAAACTGACTGGCGGTGTACGCGATATAGGCCAGCACGGTCGTCACCGTTGTGGCGACGCGGGTTTTGGTGTCGTACCGGTTCTCGATGAAATCGGGAAACGTCACGTTGTGGAATTTGTTGCTCAGCTTCTTCGCCGGCTTCGCCATCACGAGGCCATAGATCACGAGTCCGAACGAAATAATCAAAACATACCAGATCGCCGTAATGCCCATGGAATAGGCGCGCGAAGCCGTGCCGCTGATCGACGCGCCGCCGATCCAGGACGACAGCCAAAGGCATGTGACCGAAAACACGCCCATCCGCCGGCCCGCGACGAAATAGTCCTCCGTTCCCCGCTGTCTCCTGCTTGCGTATACGCCAATGGCCAGCATCAGCGCGAAATACGCAAGAATGATTGCAAGATCCAATCCCCCCATAGGGGTTTCACCTCCCCATTTTTTCCTTTGTCTGCGCGCTCCGGGGCGCGGCACTCCAGAAAAACGGCCGGCTGACGGTTTCCGACGCATTTCCTGTGTCAGAGCCATCAGCCAGCCTGCATATAGACATGTGAGATCCGCAACAACGCTTCAGTCCGTCCTCGTCCCCAGCCAGTGCTTCCGGTACACCGCCTCCAGACCTGCCCGGTCTTTTTGGCGGATGCACGCAATCATCTCTTCGTGCTCCCGGATCGACTGCTCCAAAACGCTGAGAATGGCGTCGGAGCGCTCCACGTAATACGTGGGAATCGGAGAGTGGAACAGCTGGTGAACCGTCTGCGCGAGCAGCGCGTTTCCGCACTGGTCCACCACGTAGAGGTGCAGCGCCGCGTTCGTTTGGATATACGTTTCAAACTGCTTTGCGCGCAGCGCCGACCACATGGCCTGAACGTACCGCTCCTGCTGCTGAAGCTGTGCCTCCGTACAGATCTTCATATACAACGTGGCCGCATAGAATTCCAGGGCAAACATCACCTGGTAAAAGTCGTCCTGCTCCTTCTGCGAGAAGGTTTTTACGAAAAAGCCCCGCCTCGGTTTTTTTTCTATGACGCCCTCGTCTGCAAGCTGTGTCATGGCCTCCCGCACCGGAGTCCGGCTGACACCCAGAGAATCGCATATTCTTTGCTCGGTCAATTTTTCGCCCGGTTGGACATCGCCGTTCTGAATGATAGATGTGATATACTCATAGATCTGATCCTTCAGCGGCCTACGCTCTACGATCACAGGGTTTTGCATAACTCTTTTTTCCTTTCGTTGAATGCGGCTTGCCCAGTTTGTCTTCCAGACATTTTACGCTTTTCTCCAACGTTATGCAAGTCATGTTCGCGAAAGCGCGGGGATGTCCGCCTATTGGACGCGGTATACGCGCGTATACCCCAGTGTGAAGCAATCGTCATTGCCCGGGCTGTTTTTCCCCTTTCGCTCGAAGAATCGGTTCATGCCCCGGCGCGCCGCGTCCTCTGAAAACAAACCGCTGATTTTTATGAGCGCGCCCAGCATAATCACGTTGGCGCCGCGCGGCGCGCCCGCCTCGTGTGCCAGCTGGGTCGCCTCCACGGCGTAGACCGGCAGCGCCTCCGGAAAGGCCCGATCGGTCGGGACGATGCTGCTGTCGATCAGGATGGCGCCGTTGTCCCGCACGCTGTGCTCAAACTTCTGGAGCGCCGGCAGATTCATCACGACCAGATAGTCCGGATACGTGACCTTCGGGCTGCCCACCTCATCGTCGGACAGGATCACGCTGCAATTGGCGGTTCCGCCCCGCATCTCCGAGCCGTAGGACGGGCTCCAGGAGACTTCCAGCCCCTCGTCCACGCCGATGTTCGCCAGGATCATGCCGGTCGTCAGAATTCCCTGGCCGCCAAAGCCGCCGCAAATGATCTCAGCCATCGCTCATACCTCCTCTGTCCTTATACACCCGCAGCGGAAACTGCGCGGCGACCACCTCTTCCACGCGCTTGTTGGCCGCGACCGGGGAGAGATGCCAGTTCGTCGGGCACGCGGACAGCACCTCGATCAGGGAGAAGCCCTTCTTCTCCATCTGGTTCTGAAAGCCCTTCTTGATGAGCTGCTTCGTGCGGTTGATCTCCTTGACGCTGTACAGCGCGCCCCGGGCCGCGAACTCGAAGTCAAACTGGCTCAGCGCCTGCAGAAAATCTCCCGGGCTGCCGTTGGAGGACTCGTTTCTTCCGCGCGGCGTGCTCGTCGTCGCCTGCCCGAGCAGCGTGGTGCCGAGGGACATCTGGCCGCCGGTCATGCCAAACACGCCGTTGTTCACGACGATCATCGTGACGGGAACGTCCCGCAGGCAGATATGAACTGTCTCCGCAATGCCGATGGTATAGCTTGCGCCGTCTCCGGCGTGAATATAAACGATATCGTCCGGCCGCGTCTTTTTGATCCCCGTCGCGACGGCGGGCAGTCTGCCGTGCGGCCCGGCGATGCCGTCCAGGTCCATCCCGTCCAGCGTCCAGAAGCAGCAGGCAATGTCCACGCAGTTGATGGCCCGGTCCGAAATCCCCAGCTCCTCCAGACATTCCGCGATCAGCCTTTGAATCACGCCGTGCCCGCAGCCGCCGCAAAAGCCGCACGGCTGCACGATCCGATCCGGTTTCCGCAATGTCTGTATCATAACGCCACCTCCGGTTCCAATTCTCCTCTGAGCGCCTGTTCCGCCCGTGCCAGAACATCCTCCGCCACCGGGATATCAATGCCGGTGCAGCAGCAGTACGCGGGCTTGGAAAACTGGGTCGCGCCATAGACATCCTCCAGCATCTGCCCGGCGATGCTCATCTCCACGACCATGTATCCCTTCACGTCCGGGTTCACCGCCTCGAACGCCTTGCGCGGGAAGGGCCACGCCGTAATCGGCCGAATCAGGCCGAGCTTCAGTCCCTTTGCCCTGCCCATCTTCACCGCCTGCTTCGCCACGCGGGACGAGACGCCAATCGCAACATAGACCAGCTCCGCGTCCTCCACCAGATAGCTCTCCCAGCGCTGCTCCTGCTCCTGCATCCGGTGCAGCTTTTCCCGGATATGCGCCTCCCACGGGCGGTCGCCCATGTACCAGTTCAGGTTGGTCGCCTTGTTTTTTTTCTCTCCGGCGGCGCGCCCCTTGATGACCCAGTCATACCGATTGATGTTCGGCTCAACGTAATCCGGCAGCACCACGTTCTGCATCATTTGTCCCACGGCGCCGTCGCCCAGGATCAGCACCACGTTGCGGTACTTTTCCGCCAGGTCGAACGCCTGATACGTGAAGTCAACGCATTCCTGCACGGAATTTGGGCAGAGCACCAGCAGCCGGTAGTCGCCGTTTCCGCCGCCCTTCGCGGCCTGCAGATAGGAATCCTGCCCCGCGGTGATGTCGCCGCCGCCGATGCCATAGCGCATCATGCTGACCACGACCGCCGGCGCCTCGTAGGAGGCAAGATAGGCGATGCCCTCCTGCTTCAGGTCAAAGCCCGGTCCGGACGAGCTCGTCATGGCCCGGTTTCCGGCGCACGCCGCGCCCCACACCATGGAGATGCTCGCGACCTCGGACTCGCCCTGCACGAACGTTCCGCCGGCGGCCTCCATGTGCGCGCCCATGTACTCCAGCAGCTCGCTCTGCGGCGTGATCGGGTAGCCCGCGTAAAACCGGCACCCGGCCCGGATCGCCGCTTCGGCGATTGCCTCGTTGCCCTTCATAAATCTCGTTTCCGCCATCTGTTCTCACCTCACCTCATACACATAGTCCGGGCAGGTCGTATAGCAGCTGCCGCAGCCGATGCACTTGTCTGCGTCAACCTGAATGACCTCGTACCCTTTTTCGTTGAGCTGCGTGGTTTGTACAATCGCCTGCACCGGACATGCTTCGACGCACAGGCCGCAGCCCTTACACAGCGAGACGTCTGCATATGCCTTTCTTCCCGCCATAGAACGTCCTCCCGTCATGTTCAATTTTGTATTTTGTATACAATTTATGTTTAAAATAACATACCTACCGTGTAAAAGTCAATATGTCCCGATTGTTTGAAAATGATTTCAGAAGCTTGCCGGTTTTCTCGAATGTTTTTTGTATAATTTGCTCATTCCCAATCCCTTTTAGAAAGAAATCGCCCGAATTTTTCCCGCGTTCCTCTTGACAGTTCCGCGCACGATATCGTAAACTGTCTCTGTATGAATCGTTTTTTGTATACGATTCTTCATGCGCTGGGAAATGCAGAATTTACTTTTCTGGAGGTCTGTCTATGATTTACAATCTTCCGGCAAATTCTATGTACGGCGACGCCCCCATCCCCATCCGCCTGCCCGAGAACTGGGACGTGCACATCTCGGAGATCCGGGGCTTTCACACGCCCGCGCTGACCGATGCGGAAATGCGCGCGGCGCTGGACGCCCCCTATGCCGCAAAGTGCATCCGCGAGGGGGCGCGCGGCTGCAAAAGCGCCGTAATCATCATCGACGACATCACGCGCCCCACGCCCTGCGGCCCCATCGCGGAGCTGGTGATCGAGTCGCTCCTGGAGGCCGGCGTGCCGAAGGACGGCATCTGGTTCATCGCGGCGCTGGGAACGCACGGCGTCATGTATTATGAGCACTTCGTGCGAAAGCTGAACGAGCGCCTCGTCACGGAGTACGAGGTGCACAACCACAATTTGTTCAAGAATTTTGTCTATCTCGGGGACACCAGCCACGGCGTGCCCGTGGAGATCAACGCGGATGTGATGTCCGCCGCGTATAAAATCGCCATCGGGACCTCTATGGCGCACAGCTACTACGGCTTCGGCGGCGGCGCGAAGTGCATCCTGCCCGGCGTCGCGTCCCTGAAGACGATCATGGCCAACCACAGCTTTACCACGACCAGTGATTTCAACATGGGAAATCCGCACACGCTGATGCGCAGCGACGCCGAGGAGGCGGCCGCCATGATGGGGCTGGACTTCAAGATCGACGTGGTCCTCAACGGGCACGGCCAGATCTGCAAGCTGTTCGCGGGCGATTTTCTGGCGGAGTCGGAGGCGTGCAGGGCATACGCGGCGACGCATTTCGCCGCGGACTTCGTGCCGGACTGCGACGTCGTTTTGTCCAACAGCTATCTCAAACCCGCCGAGGCGTGCTGCGCGTATACGCCCGAGGTGCTCGCCTCGCTGAAGCCCGGCGGCGACTTCATTCTCGCCGCAAACTCGCCGCTTGGCTCCTGCGTGCATTATCTGTATGACAAGTGGGGCCACTCCTCCCCCGGCGGCTACATGTGGGCCGGCTGCTATGAGCGGACCGACGCGATGAAAAATGCCATCGTGTTCAGCGAACACTCCGCAAAGGGGATGCGGGACACCTGGTATCTGAACGAGGTCGGCGGCGCGCGCTATCTCAAGCGGTGGGAGGATATCCTGCGTGTGATTTCGGACGGCTCGCCGCGAAAGATGGTCATTTATCCCATGGCCGAGCTTGCTCCGCTGCGCAGCCGCGCTGGCGCGCGCCGGCTCCGCATCCGCGCCCCCGTTCTTCCTTTACCGAGCCGAAGTCGCTTCGGCTCGGGGATGCGGGGTGGTGGGTTTTGGCTGGGCGCTTCGTTACTGTACCGCAGTCGTTGGTCGTGGTACGGCGCTGTTGGTGTGGTGCGGGCTTGTGGCTGGTGGCCTCGTTAATGTCCCGATATTGATTGACGTAGTGCTGGCATTCCACCGGCTTTCTTTTCAGCGGATGCGTTATCATATCAAGTGCAACACGAAAAAAGAAGACAACTCATGAGAAATCCTGTACAATGGTGTGCGCCCAAACAAACCAGAACAGGAGTGTTC
>CACWHX010000015.1 GCA_902760845.1 Oscillospiraceae bacterium | reverse complement strand
CGTAATAAAAGGGGCCGGGAACAATCCCGTACCCCGCATCCGTTTGTCAAAAACCTTATTTTTCTATTGACGCAAACAGTCCGCCATCCTCTGGATGGCGGACCGTTTGGTTTATATATTTCGGCTGTACGGCGTCGCCGATACGCTGCGGTAAAACACGGCGCGCGAGACGTTGACGTATGGATTCAGCCAGAGCGTGCCGATGTTCATCGTCAGCGCCGCGAGCAGCGCCCAGCCGATAAAACTGAGATCGAGCAGAAACAGTTGGGCCTTGTGGCCGTCCATCATCCGCTTGGAGCGCTCGATGGCCTCCCCCGCGGTGAGCTGCGGCTGCTCCGCAAGGATGAACGGCGCCATGGCGTAGCGATAGGCGGCGACGATGCCGGGGACGAAAAACAGCAGCGCCCACGCGAAAATCTTCAGAAAGGTGAGAAGCTGCAGCAAAAAGGCGTGGCCGAAGATATCGAACGCGGAGAAGATGTCGGAAAACCTCGCGGGCTCGCCGTCCGTCAGATGCAGGCAGAAGCGCGCGTAGCCCACGGCAATCGTGCCGCCGACGATGAACTGGATCGAGCCGAGCATCCCGGAGATCGAAGCGAAGACGCCGAGCGGGCGGATCAGCCGCGGATCGGCTCGCAGGATGCGATCATAGAGTTCCTGGACGGAGTCAAAGTCCATGCTGTAGGTAAGGCTGAACTGAAACCCGACACCGCCGCCCAGCAGACCGCCCAGCAGCGCGGCCACAAGCGTCACGCCTACGGCAAGCCCCCACGCGCCCGCGAGCGCACGCCGCGCCGCGCCGCGGTAATCGGATGCATGGTAAAGATCGTTCATACCTTCCGCTCCTCCTTTTTGACTGGCCACGGCGTCAGCCGGTCGCCGTCCACCAGAAACGCCCGCTCGGCCAGCTCCGCCAGCGGCGCGTCGCTCAGAGAGTCTGAGTAAAATTCCGCGATTGCCGTGTCCGGGTACGCCGCGCGCAGCCGCGCGGCCTTTTCCGGGCCGTGGCAGTTTTCGCCCTCGGTCAGGCCGGTGCGCTTGTCTACGCGCGAGGCCAGCAGCCGCACGCCGAGTCGCCCGGCCGGGATGCCGACGAGAAATTCCGGCGAGGCGGAGATGATGATATCGTCCGGCCGGCGCTGCGCCAGATACCACTGGTTCACGCGGGGGAAATTCTCGTCCCAGAACGCGGCGAGCGCCGCGTCAATGTCCGGCACGTAGCGCAGAAAGCCGTAAAACCGCTCCTTGATGCGCGTCTTGCTGTAGCGCCCGGCGCGGTAGCCCGGCAGCATGGCGAGCGCGCCCGGCCCCGCGCGCAGCACCGCGGGATATCGGCGGACGCACCAGCGATAGAACGCGACCGTGCTGTCCACGGGGAAGATCGTTTTGTCCCAGTCGTATACGTTGACTTTTTCCATAGGTCCGTCCTCAGGCTCCGATTCCGGCGACGCGCAGGTATGCCGCGGCAAACGCCTCGCGGATGAAGTAGTTGACGCGCATCGGGATCAGTCCCGTCCGCGCGGCGACGCCAAGCGGCCTTGCACCGAGCGCCTCCGCCATCCATTTCGCGCGATAGAGGTGATATTCGCTCGTCACGATGGCGACGCCGTCCGCGACCTCGCCGCCGCGCGCGCGGATGATGGCAAAGGAATTTTCCAGATTGGAGCGGGTGCTGGTGGACGCCGGCTCCTGCACGATGCGCGATTCGTCCACGCCGTGCTGCGTGAGCCAGGCGTGCATGGCGGCGGCCTCCGTGATATCCTCGCCCGTGCCCTGCCCGCCGGAGACGATGGCGACCGCGTCCGGGTACGTGTTCAGATAGTCGAGCGCCGCCGTGAGCCGGTCGAGCATCGAGAGCGACGGGGTGGAGCCGTTCACGCCCGCGCCGAGGACGATCACATAATCCGCCTTCGGATCGGGATCGGTCCGCGCGGCGCGCACGATGGGGAGTTCCAGCGCGGTAAAAACGGCGAGGCCCGCGATCACCAGCACGGCGAGCGCGACCCGGCCCCCGGCGTGGAGCCGGGGGAAGAGGAACACCAGAAGCCCCAGCGCCCAGAGCGTATAGCCAAGAAAATCGCGCCCCGGCATGGCAAAGCGCAGCACCGCGCCGCCGAGAAGACAAAAGAGCGCGATTCCAAGAGAAGCCGTGTGTTTCATTCCGCCATCGCCTCCCACTGCTGATACAGCGCGTCCAGCTCCGCCTGCAGGGCGGCTTTCTGCGCGTCGAGTTCCATGAGCTTCTGATAGTCCGAGGCGTTCTGCTCGCACGCCGCGTCGAGCGCCTCCATGCGCGCCTCCGCCCGCTCAATGTCGCGCTCGATGCGCGCGAGCTGCCGCGCGGCGTTGGGCGCGCCCTTCCGCCTGGGCTTCGGCTCCTTTTTGCGCCCGGCCTGCCGCGCGGCCTGCGTCAGCGATTCCTGCCGCGCGCGATAGGCGCGAAATTCCGCGAACGTGCCGCGAAAGTCCGTGAGCGCGCCGTCCGCGAGCGCCCAGATGCGCGTGGCAAATTTCTCAATGAAGTAGCGGTCGTGCGAAACGAAGAGCAGCGCCTCGCCGTAATCGGAGAGCGCGTCCTCGATCCACTCGCGGCTCGTGATGTCGAGATGATTCGTCGGCTCGTCGAGCACGAGGAAATTGATTTCGCTCCCCATGAGCATGCACAGCCGCAGGCGCGCGCGCTCCCCGCCGGAGAGCGCGTCCACGGATTTGAACACGTCCTCGCCCCGGAAGCCGTAAGCGCCCAGCCGGTCGCGCGCCTGCTGCGGGGTGCACCTGCATTCGTACAGCATCGTGTCCACCATGGAGCGCTCCGGCGCGTCGAACCGCACGAGCTGCGGCAGATAGGCCGTGCGCACGGCGGGACCCCGCCGCACCCAGCCGGCGTCCGGCGTCTCCTCGTTCATGACCAGGCGCAGGAACGAGGTCTTGCCCGCGCCGTTGTCGCCGATGAGCGCGATGCGCTCTCCGCCCGTGACGGTGAGACTGAGATCGTGAAACAGCGTCCGCTCCCCATAGGATTTGGAGAGCCCTTCGAGCGCGAGCACCTCATCGCCGCGAAATTCATGCTCGGAAAAGCGCGCGTGCAGCCGCCGCTCGGCGGCGGGCTTTTCCGTGGCCTCCAGCCTTTCCATCCGCTTTTCGATGGAAAAGGCGCGCTTGTGCAGCTTGTCGTTGCCCATGAAGGCCCAGAGATGCAGCTTTTCCGCCGCCTCCTGCAGCTGCCGGAGCTTCGCCTGGTCCTTCTCATATTGCTTCAGCTGCTCCTCGAAGCGGCGCTGCCGCTCGACGACGTAGAAGCTGTAGTTTCCGCTGTAAAACTCCGCCCGCCCGGTGCTGAGATCAATCGAGCGCTGCACCACGCGGTCGAGAAAATACCGGTCGTGGCTGATGACCAGCACCGTCCCGCGGAAGTGGAGCAGATAGTCCTCCAGCCACTCCGTCGCGCGCAGATCGAGATGGTTCGTCGGCTCGTCGAGCAGGAGAATGTCCGTATCCTCCAGAATGAGCCGCGCGAGATTCACGCGCGTCTTCTCCCCGCCGGAGAGACTTTCAAACGGCTGCGCGCGCATCGCGGCGGGAATGTCCAGCCCGTTTGCCACGCGGTTTCGCTCAAACTCCATGTCGTACCCGCCGAGACGGCGAAAGTCCTCGCTCAGCCGGTCATATTCCCGCAGCAGCGCGGGATCATCGTCCTCCGCCATGCGCTCGGCGAGCTTTGCGAGGGCCCGCTCCATGTCATAAAGCCTGCGGTGCGCGTCGCGCAGCACGTCCTCGGTCGTCCATCCGTCGGGATAGACCGGGATCTGCGAGATGAGGCCCAGCCGCCGGCCGGCGGCGATGGAGACGTCCCCGCTGTCGGGCGAAAGCTCGCCCGACAGAATGCGAAACAGCGTCGTCTTGCCGCAGCCGTTGCGGCCGAGGATGCCCACGCGCTCACCCGCGTTCACATCGAAGGTGACGCCGTCTAAGATGTTGGTTCCGACTTCAAAGCCCTTGACGAGCTCGCGGATCGACAGATCAATCATATGTGACTCCGATATTCCAAAAGACCAGATTTCTCCCGGACAAAGCGCCGCTCCGCCCGGGGGCGGCGAAATGACCCAAGCCGGCGGCTTTGCCCGTCATTCGGACGAAACCGCCCTTTGCAGCACGGCGTTTGCCACGCGCCCGGCGACGCTCAGACCGCCGCCGCCGTTTTCCACCAGCACGACGAAGGCGTAGGGGTGCGCGTCGTCCAACAGAAAGCCCGTGAACCACGAGTGCGACGTGCCGTCGCCCACCTCGGCGGTGCCGGTCTTGGCGCAGAGATTCAGACCGGGGAAGTTGTCCGTGCCGTAGTGGGAATAGACGTTGTAGCTCATCATGTCGCGCAGTTTGTCGGCCGTCGCGGCGCGCAGCAGCGTTGTGGTGCCGTTCGTGTTGTCGAGCAGCAGCGTCGGCTCCGGGAGCGCGCCGCCCTGCGCGATGGCGGAGACGAGCCGCAGCATGGAGTAGGGGCAGATCAGATCCTCAAACTGCCCGATGCCGGACCACGCGAGACCCGGCGTGCCGGCGGCGTCCTTCGTGAAGCTGCCGGCGGCGGTGGTGATGCTGTCGAGCTTTTGCGCGTCGGTAAAGCCGAGGTCGGAGACGTACCTTTCCAGCGTGTCGCCGCCCAGCTCCAGCGCGATCTGCGCGAAGGCGACGTTGCAGGAGTTTGCGAGCGCGTCCTCAAAATTCTGCGTCCCGTGCACGCCGGAGCACGTCACCGTAACGCCCGCGACGTCGATGCTGCCGGAGCAGGTGAAGGTGCGGCTGTCGAGATCGGGAAGGTTCTCGATGGCGGCAGCGGCGGTGATGAGCTTGAAGATGGACCCGGGCGTAAACGTCGAGTTGATGCAGCGGTTGAGATACGTCCCGTCGGCGAGCGCGGCGCTTTCGTCCGCGGGGTCGGTGGTGGGGTTCGAGGTCATGCAGAGAATCTCGCCCGTTTTGTAGTTGCTCAGGAGCACCATGCCCTTCTGCCCGTTCAGCGCCTCCTGCGCCGCGACGCAGAGCGCGCTGTCGAGCGTGAGGGCGACCTCGTGCCCGCCGGAGGCGTAGGTGCCGGTGATGGGATTGTATCCCGCGAGCTGCGAGGAAAAGGCCACCAGCGCCCCGGTGCCGACGTTGCCGGCGTAGTCGCCCACGGCGTGATAGCACGCCCGGCGCACCGCGGCGTCGTCGGCATAGGTATGCTCCCCGTCGGCCGCGCGGGCGAGCACGACGCCGTTGCGGTCCGTGAGCGTGCCGGTGGCGAGCACGCCGGAGATATAGACGCTGCTGTTGGCGGCAAAGGTCGCCCACTCGGCGCCGTGACGGACATAGCGCACGATGTACACGCCGAGACCGCAGAGAATGAGCGCGGCCACGAGCAGCGCAGACATGGCGCGGCGCTTGACCTTGTTCATGCTGCCGCCTCCTTTCCGGACTTTGCGGCCTTCACGATGAAGCTGCCGCCGCGGCGGGTGTCCGCCGCTTTGATATAGCTCAGCAGCATCCAGCAGGAGATGAGACTCGATCCGCCGCGCGATACGAACGGGAACGTCACGCCCGTGAAGGGCAGAATGTCCAGCGAGCCGAATACGTTCAGCCCCATCTGCACCATCATCATCGTGACGGCGGCGCAGGCGGCGATGACATAGTATGACGAGCGGTTGCGCGCCGCGTTTTTCACCGTGAAGATCGCGAGCGCGATGATGGCGAGGATCGCGATGACGGCGACGATCAGCCCCAGCTCCTCGCACAGCATGGCCCAGACCATGTCCGTGTTCGCGGCGACGATGTTCTTGAGCCAGCCGCTGCCCGCGCCCTGGCCGAACAGGCCCCCCGACGCGGCGGCGGACATGGCGCGCGTCTGCTGATAGCCCGCGCCGTTCACGTCCTGCCAGACGTGGCCCCACGTCTGGAACCGCTGCGCCACATAGGGCTTCACGCTCAGCACGAGCATCCCCGCCATCACGGCGGAGGTCACGGCGAGCAGCACCGTGGCGATGCTGCCGGAGCGCAGAAAGGCGATGACGAGAAACGTGGCGAAAAACACCAGCGCCGCGCCCATGTCGCCCATCAGCGCGAGACCGCCGACACACACGGCGGAAAACGCGATGAAGAGCAGGATGCTCCTGCTGCGAAACATACGGTCCAGCGTCGTCGCGCCGACATAGATGAACGCGACCTTGATAAGCTCCGACGGCTGCAGCGAGAAGCCCGCGATGGTGATCCAGTTTCGCGCGCCGAAAATTTCCTGCGCCGCCACGAGATTCAGCGCCAGCAGCGCGAGACTCATGAGCGCCGCCGGCCAGCGCAGCGCCTTCACGTGGCTGAGATCACGCAGCCACCAGCCGAAGAGGAAGAACAGCACCACGCCCGCGAGCAGCAGAACGACCTGCCGCGTCAGCTCCGCGGGCGTCGCCGTCGCGCACACGGAAAGCCCCAGCGTGCAGAGGAAAAACGCGAGCGTCTCCACCTCAAAGCCGGAGCGGTCCATCGTGCGCATGAGCAGGTAGCACAGCCACTCGATCAGGATGAGCGCGAAAAACGCGAGAATGGTGTTGAAGCGGTAAGCGGGGTCGGCGGAAAGCAGAAATTCCAGCACCAGCAGCAGCTGCAGCAGCGTGAGGAAAAAGAGCGTCGCCGCAGGGCTGACCCGCCAACCCGCGACGGCGCGGCGCTTTTCCTGAATGGCGCGGTGCGCGTCGGTGTTCGCGGCGAATTTCAGCATATGCGTCGTGCAGCGAATGATGTCGCCGTCCACGAGCGGCTCCGTGCCCTCGACGCGCTTGCCGTTGAGAAACACGCCGCCGCCGCGGCTGAGATCGTGGATGCGCCACTCGCCCCGGTCGTTTCGCATCAAAACGGCGTGGACGCCCGCCACGTCGGAAAACGGCAGCGTCACGTCCGCCGAGCGGGAGCGGCCGATGATGCACTCCCAGTGCAGCAGGGGACGCACCTGTCCCTCCGGCGTCACGAGATAGCCCCAGGTCTCCGGGTCCGCGCGGCCGCTGAGCATGGAGCGCACGCAGCGCAGCAGCACGATCAGCGCCAGCAGCGGCAGCAGAAAGTGCGCGACGTGGGCGCAGGTGGCGAGAAGATCCTCCAAAGCAAAACGCCTCCTTTCCGGGGATTGCGTGTAAAATCAAAAGAAGAGGGTACTTATTATATCATGGGGACTGCTTTTTGACAACCGCGGTTGCCGTTGCGGGAAAAACGCGGTATAATAAAACAATATTCCCGGGACAGAAAGGGGAAACCAGAATTGGAATACCGCATTGAACATGACACGATGGGCGAAATTCGCGTTCCGGCGGACAGACTCTGGGGCGCGCAGACGCAGCGCAGCTGTGAAAACTTCCGCATCGGGGAGGAGCGGATGCCGCGGGAGGTCATCCACGCGCTCGCGGCGGTAAAGCGCGCGGCGGCGCGCGCAAACGTCGCTCTCGGCGCGCTGGACGAGCGCCGGGCGGACGCGATCTGCGCGGCGTGCGACGAGATTCGCTCCGGCGCGCTGGACGAGCAGTTCCCGCTCGTCGTGTGGCAGACGGGCAGCGGCACGCAGACGAACATGAACGTGAACGAGGTAATCGCCAACCGCGCAAACGCCCTTTTGGGCGAGGCGCTGGTGCATCCGAACGACCATGTGAACCGCTCGCAGAGCTCGAACGACGCATTCCCGGCGGCGATGCACATTGCGGCGCGCCTGGCCGTGGAGGAGCGGGTGCTGCCCGCGCTCGACGCGCTGCGGGAGACGTTCGACCGCCTGAGCGCGGAGTACAGCGGCGTGGTGAAGATCGGCCGCACGCATCTGCAGGACGCGACGCCGCTCACGCTGGGGCAGGAGATCAGCGGCTGGAGCGGCATGCTCGCGCACGGCCGCGAGATGCTCACGGTCTCGTGCGCCGGGCTGGCGGAGCTGGCGCTCGGCGGCACGGCCGTCGGCACGGGGCTGAACGCGCCGGCGGGCTTCGCCGAGGCGGCGGCGGCCGAGCTCTCCGCGCTGCTGGGGCGCGAATTTGTCACCGCGCCGAATAAGTTCCACGCCCTTTCGAGCAAGGACGCGCTCGTCTTTTCGCACGGCGCGCTCAAGGCGCTCGCGGGCGATCTGATGAAAATCGCGAACGACGTGCGCTGGCTGGCCTCCGGCCCGCGCTGCGGCCTCGGCGAGCTCATCCTCCCGGAGAACGAGCCCGGCTCGTCCATCATGCCCGGCAAGGTGAACCCGACCCAGTGCGAGGCGGTCACGATGGCGGCCGTACAGGTCATGGGCAACGACGCGGCCGTCGGCTTCGCCGCGTCGCAGGGGAATTTCCAGCTCAATGTGTTCATGCCGGTGCTCATCTATAACTTCCTGCAGTCGGCGCGCCTGCTGGCGGATGTCATGGATTCATTCAACCGCAACTGCGCCGCCGGTATCCGCGCCAACCGCGCCGTCATCGCGGCGCACCTGCGCGATTCGCTCATGCTCGTCACGGCGCTGAACCCATATATCGGCTACGAAAACGCGGCGAAGATCGCCCGGCATGCGCACAAGACGGGCATGACCCTCCGCGAGGCGGCGGTCGATCTCGGCCTGCTCACGGGCGAGCAATTTGACCGGTACGTCAAGCCCGAAAACATGGTGCACCCCTTATCATAAAGGAGAAAATCACATGGACTACGCAAAGGAATCCCTGCGCCTGCACGGCGCGTGGCAGGGGAAGATCGAGGTCGTGGCGACGGTGCCGGTCGCGACGAAGGACGATCTGTCGCTGGCGTATACGCCGGGCGTCGCGGCGCCGTGTCTGGAGATTCAAAAGGACCCGGCCAAGAGCTACACACTCACGCGGCGGCACAATCTCTGCGCCGTCATCACGGACGGCTCCGCCGTGCTCGGCCTCGGCGACATCGGCCCGGAGGCGGGCATGCCCGTCATGGAGGGCAAATGCGTGCTGTTCAAAGCGTTCGGCGGCGTGGACGCCTTCCCGCTTTGCATCAAGACGCAGGATGTGGACGAGTTTGTCCGCACGGTGTATCTGCTCTCCGGCAGCTTCGGCGGCATCAATCTGGAGGACATCGCCGCGCCGCGCTGCTTTGAGATCGAGCGCAGGCTCAGAGAATGCTGCGATATCCCCGTGTTCCACGACGATCAGCACGGCACGGCGGTCATCACCCTCGCGGGGCTGACGAACGCCCTCAAGGTCGTCGGCAAGCGAAGGGAGGAGGCGCGCGTCGTCGTCTCCGGCGCGGGCGCGGCGGCGATTTCCATCACGAGGCTGCTGCTCTCGGCGGGCTTTCATGACGTGACGCTCTGCGACCGGCAGGGCGCGATCTACGCCGGACGCGGGGGGCTCAACTGGATCAAGGAGGAGATGGCGGCGGTCACGAATCCCGCGCGGCGCGCCGGCACGCTGGCCGAGGTGCTCCCCGGCGCGGACGTGTTCATCGGCGTGTCGCGGCCCGGCCTGCTCACGAAGGAGATGGTGCAGACCATGAATCGGGATGCGATCGTCTTTGCCTGCGCGAATCCGACGCCGGAGATTTTTCCGGACGAGGCGAAGGCCGGCGGCGCGGCGGTGGTCTCGACCGGGCGCAGCGATTACCCGAATCAGATCAACAACGTGCTGGCGTTTCCCGGCATCTTTCGCGGCGCGTTCGACGTGCGCGCGCGGGACATCAACGAGGAGATGAAGCTGGCGGCGGCCGCCGCGCTGGCGGGCCTCGTTTCGGAGGAGGAGCTGTGCGCCGGGTGTATCATTCCCAAGGCGTTCGATCCGCGCGTCGGTCCGGCGGTTGCCGCCGCCGTTGCCGAGGCCGCGAGGAAAACAGGCGTGGCGCGGATCTAGCGGCTGCGATTGCGAGGGCCTGGCGGTCGGCCGCGGGGCGCGTGGGACGCGGCCTGGGACCGAGGGCGCTGGGTTGCTTATCTTATCACCGCGGCGTTGAAACTGCGTTTTTTGTGCGCTGTAAGGATGGCTCTATGGAAAGGACGGGTGTGCTATGGATTTGAAGCAGTTGGAGAACTTTGTGGCTGTGGCTGAAAATGGGAACATCACACAGACGGCAAATCAGTTGTATATTTCACAGCCGGCATTGAGCGCAAGCATATCGAAGCTGGAAAGCGAGCTGGGTTTTTCTCTGTTTGACCGCGTAGGGAAACGCATTGTTTTGAGTCCGGCCGGTCAGCGATATTACGAATCCATCCATGAGGTGCTGCAGAGCCTGCAGACGGCGAAGATTGAGGCCCAGATACTGGCCAACAAGCGCGGAAAGCACATCAGCCTGGCAAACACGACATTTGTCACCTACTCGACTGTGATGCTGGATTTTGTGAGGCAATATCCCGACTACACGTACCGCATGCAGGTGATTGATGAAACCTCTGTCATTCAAAAGCTGCGAAGCTCGGAGGTGGATTTTTGCTTTACCTGCGCGACGGTCAACAGCCCGGTCTGTTCCTGCATCAAGCTGTTGACGCAGAAGCTGTTTGTCACTGTGCCAAAAAACCACCCGCTTGCCAACCGATCCTATGTGACGTTGCATGAGGTCATAAATGAGCCGTTCATTTTACCGCAGGAGTCCGCGTTCTGCCGCGTGGTTCGGAGACAATTTGAAAAGATCGGCAACGACCCGAACGTGGTGTGCGAAGCCAGCGGCCTGTCCATGATCGCGGCGCTGATTTCCGGCGGCATGGGCATCTCGCTTCTGCCCGCGTGCTTCCGCGAGTTTACAGACGTTGTTTCCATCCCCGTCAGCACACCCAGATGCGTCCACGATATCTATCTGGTGTGGCGGAACAATATCCCCCTTTCTCCGGCGTGCGAAATATTCCTGCAATACTGCAAGGAGTTTTTCTCCAGCTATCCGAAGACGGACGAACAGGTGTAGCAAGACCTGTCGCGCGAGCGCTTCCCTCAAAAAAACTGACACCGCAATCTCTACGGTGTCAGTTTTTTTGTTCTGTCTCTCCGCGTCAGGCGCCGCAGGATTCGCGGCATCCAGAGCCGGCTGGTTCGGCCTCTCCGGGGCAATTGTCGGGAAGGACGGCGATTTTTCTGCGATAAAGCCGCCAATAAAAGAGGACGCACATTCCGGCGGCGATGATCTCCGCAATCAGATAACTCCACCACAAATCATGGATGTGGATGCGAGAGAGGAGCCAGGCGGCGGGAAGCAGGGCGAATATTTGCCGGACCAGGGAGACCCACATGCTGTAGGTGCTGTTTCCCAGCGCGGGGAAAACGGCGGACACGACGATGGTCACCGCGCTGAATGGGAAATACAGGCACAGCACGCGAAAGGCGGGGACGGCAATCTCATAAAGCTGGCTGTCCGGGTGGAAAAACGAGAGCAGCCATTTCGGCGCCAGAAGAAATGGGAGCATACCGAGCAGCAGAACGCACACGCCCATGATGGTCCCCACCTTGACCGCCTGCGTCAGCCTCTGCTTGTTCCCTGCCCCATAGCTGTAGCCGACCACCGGCATCACGCTGTAGTTGAGACCGAAAACGGGCTTTATCAGGAGGTTCTGCAGCTTAAAGAAGGCGTTATATGTATTCACGGCGGCATTGCCGAAGGCAATCAGGATCGAGTTCATGCCCGCCGTCATGACAAAACCTATGGACTGCTGCACGACGACGGGACCGGCGATTTTCAAAATAGACCGGCGATCCTCCCCGTTATGGCGAAGCGTATGCCGATCCAAACGAACATGACGGCAGCGCGTCATCGCATAGATGGAAATGGCCAGCGCCAGCAGCTGGCTGATCCCGGTTGCCAATGCGGCTCCGGCGATGCCCAATGTCGGCAAACCCGCCAGACCGAAAATCAATAGCGGGTCCAGAATGATATTGCACAGCGAGCCCGCCAGACCGGACACCATGGGCCAAACCATTTCCCCTGTGGCCTGCAGGATTTTTGCCAGCACGCTTTCCGTGATTTGCGCCGCTGCAAACAATATGCAGATGGTCAGATAGGTGACGCCGTTTTGAGACACGTCCGCGTCCGGCGTGAACAGGTGAAAAAAGAAGGGCAGCAGGAGAAGGATCAACGCGGTAAGGAGCACGCCTGAAAGCAGCGCCAGTATCACACCGCAGCCGGCCGCGCGGTTTGCGCGCTCCGACCTATGTGCGCCCAGATGATTTGACACGACGGAGCCCGTGCCGACGCCGATGCCGGCGGCAACGGCGCTCACGACGAGCTGTACGGGAAACGAGAGAGACAGCGCCGTCCATGCAGCGCTGGAGAATCGGGCGATGAACACGGCATCGACGATGTTGTAGAGCGAGGCGACCAGCATGGAAAAGGCTGTAGGCAGAGCCATTCTCGCCAACAGGGACGGAAGCGGGGCATACGCCATTTTGTTGTTTTCCGGAACGGTTTGTGCCATGGAGGAACCTCCGTCTTGTCTTATGATAAGCAGAATGCGGAAATGGGGATCAACGCACCGGTGGGGCGCGGGCTGAACTGATGCGCGGCATTAAAGAGATTTCCAAATGTGCCGCTGGTCCCAAACAAAGGGATATCCAGTGCGCGCGAGACATGATCCGCCATGTGCGCGCCCGCCAAAACGTCTGCCCATACGGTCGCCCTGCCGCAATTGGTATTGTTGATGATCCCGTCAATGCCGGTATCCAGCTGCTCCTGCATGCCCAAAACAGACGCCTGGATCTGCTCCGCCGTGCCGGTTTCGGACAGCCGTGCGTTCAAGACGTAATATACCCGCATGTCGGCGCGCGCGGCGGGGTGCGTCTTCAAATACGCGGAAACGGAAGCCAGCGCAGACGGCGCGCTTTCAATGTCAAATACAACGGCACGCGACGGGTCTTCGTCGGGAATTTCTGACGACTCCCGCAGCTGCAGCATGGAAAGCAGGGAGATCCCCGCCTCGTCGGTGACGGCCGCCATGGTCGCCAGCGCGGGGGAATCGGCAGGCAGCGTATGGACCAGATTCCCTTGACCGCCGCTTGCGCGTTCTCTTTGGAGCACATGGAGGGAAAGCTCTGTTTTTCCCGCGCCCGTCTCTCCGATGAAAGCAATTTTTTTCTCAAACATCCGAAAGCGCACCTCCCGCCGGCTCCGCAGGCACGATGAAGCAGGCTGCGAGGCACTGCTGATACGCTTCCTCCGCGGCGGCGCAGAATGCCTCATAATCTACATGGACCGCAATGGCCGTAAAATAAAAACAGATGTCTCCCGGATGCTCCGGCCGCCGGGTCCGGCGAATGGAAGGCGCCGTTCCGGTGGTGGAAACCCACAGGCTTTCCGGCCCGTCCAGCAGCGTTTTGATATGGCCGACGATGCCGCCTTGCGCTGCCACCCATGTCTGCACCTGCACGACGGCGGCGGTGATCTGTCGCTCCAGCTCCAGGCCGTCAACGCCCTCCTTCAAGTGGACGACCGCTTTTTTTGAAAAGGCAGACGGCAGCGCTTCCTTATGCCGGTTGGGATCCACATGAATGAAATCCCTGAGACTTTGGTATGCGTGATTCTCAGAATCCTGCATTGGCGAGTTGCTCATTTTGCTTCACAAGCTCCTTCCACACATGATGGTCGATCGGTTCGACGGCGGTTACGGAAAACCGCAGGGAGGCGCTGCTGCGCAGGCCGTCCAGCTTGCCCTCGATTTCTTTTCTCTGGCGGGGGTCCAACAGGTCGATTTTATTGAGCATGATGGCGTCGGCGTGCATGAGCTGGCCCTTGATGAAGCCGGGAATGTTGTCCATAAGCAGATCATATCGCTCCGCGTCGGCAACGACGACGCCGGAAACGCCGCCCAGCTCCGGCATACGGTATTCCAGCGTCCGGACGATCGTAGTCGTGTCGGCCACGCCGGTCGCCTCAATAATCAGCCAATCGGGATGGAGCTCCTCTTGGATCCGCTCCACCATCATAATCAGCGTGCCCAGCATCAAGCAGCAGATGCAGCCGACGGTCATGACCTCCACATGATAGCCCTCCGCACGAATCACCTTGTCGTCGATTCCCTCATCACCGATTTCGTTCTCCAGAATCACAAGGCGCGGGAGACTGGACCCGCTCTGGCCGCCGCGGCTGATGTTGTTCAGATATGCCGCAAGCTGAAGCAGGATCGTTGTCTTTCCGGAACCCAGGAACCCGCCTAAAACAAAAACGTTCATATTCAACCCCTTCTCTGGAAATCAACAGAGATTCCTTTGCTTACAGTTCATATTCTATATTGAATTTGCCGGCTCTGTAAAATCGGCATTCTCTATAAGCACATAACCAATACAAATGGATTATCGACAGAATAACTTATTTTTCTGTTTATTTACCCCCTCCCATTGACAAATGTCACAAACGGTGCGCCGCCGCAAATCATTTCATGCTTTTCATCTATTTCACAAGCGGCGACCGCGGAAATTATAATGAAAACACACGGAATACTCCCTTTATCCTCTGTTTGCGCTCGGTTGGCCAGAGAGACAAACATCCACTCAAAAAAACACAGGAACGTTTGGAAAGGAGAAAACAATGGAAATTACAACCATTCCCAAGAGTCTTACAAAGAATGTGGAGGTCGTTGCCTACAACGACCTTGGAGGACGCGGGTCCGGGTTCAAGATGTCCATCAAAGAGCACGAGGGGAAAATGTATATGTATGTTGGGCACATTTTCGCCCGTGGCTGGGACATTCTGGACATTACGGATCCCTACCATCCCCAGAATGTGGGCTTCCTCGAGGGCCCGGACAACACCTTCTCGCTGCAGGTCACGCAGGCGGATGATCTGATGCTCCTGGCGCTGGAGGAGGCCGGCGCCGGCCAAAAGCATCGGGCGCATCTGTGGGGGTTCGATCTGGATAAGCCGAATGAAGAAGGCGTTCTGCTCTATGATATTTCCGATCCGGTGCACCCCAAGTATCTGAGCCATTTCCACACCGGCGGCGGCGGCACCCACAGAAACGCCTATTATGGCGGGAAGTATGCGTACCTGGCGGCCAACATGAAGGGCTACAAGGGCAACATTCTGGTGATCCTGGATGTGTCGGATCCCAGGAATCCGCAGGAAGTCAGCCGCTGGTGGTATCCCGGGCAGTGGCTGGACGGCAACGAGGCGGAGCAGTATCCCGCGTCGCCGTTTACGGCCTATTTCCATGGCCCCGCCTATCCGGTCGGCCCCGATCCCCAGAATCCCGAGAAGCTGTACCTGCCTTACGGGCGTGCCGGCGTTATCGTTCTGGATGTAACGGACATCAGGCATCCCAGAAAGATCGGCCATATGAATATCGGGGACTTCGGCAGCATCATTGGGCTGCACACGGTCATGCCGCTGCCGGAGCGCAACATTGCGATTACGACCATGGAGAGCATTTGGGAGGACGACCGGGACCCGCTGAATCTCGTCACGGTGCTGGACATCAGCAAAGACAATCCCAAGCCCATCGCGGTCTTCCCGCTGCCGATCCCGCCGAAAGAGCTGGGGATTGCGGACTTCTATGAGAAGGGCGGCAAATTCGGCCCCCACAACGTACATCTCCCCATGTTTAACAAGAGCCACGCGGAGTTCGGCAACATCGTTCCCGTTACGTATGAGAGCGCCGGCGTCTGGTTCTACGACATTACGCACCCGGGCGTGCCGCAGATCTGCGGATACTTTATCCCGGAGGACCCCACCGTCCGCCGCGGCCCGCTGCCTCGTGAGCTGGCGACGCAAAGCGAAGATCTGGTGATCGACAACCGCGGGTTCATCTATGTTACCGACAAGAACTACGGCATTTTCGTGCTGAAATACAAGCCGGAAGACAACTGAGATACTGCTGCAAGGAGGATACCAGACGATGTTTGCATACCGTGGGGACTTCAAAGGTTCCATTCACCCGCGAACCGACGCCTACAGGAAGCGGATTCTGGATACAAAACCGGGCCTGTCTACGGCGCGGCTTCGGATCTATACAGAGGCCTACGAAGCGTTCAAGGACGAGGAAATCGACATCCTTCGGGCGAAGAGCCTGTACAAATTCCTCACCGAGGTTCCGATCCAGATCCATGAGCAGGAAATCATTGCCGGCAATATGACGGAAAAGCCGCCGCGCTGCGGCCCGATTATGCCGGACTTCTGCCTCAGCTGGGTCAGCGAGATCGACGATCTGGCGACCCGTCCGCTGGACCGGCTTTCCATGACGGACGAGGACATCGCCTTCACCAAGGAGACGGCGCCGCTGTGGAAGGGCAGATCCGTATTCGACAAATACAACGCCGCGCTGCCGGAAGCGTATAAGAGCGCGATGGGACGCCTGTTTATGACGGCGGTCGGCGTCATGCAGGGCCGGGGACACACCTGTGTCAACTACGACCGCCTGCTGAAAAAGGGCCTGGCCGACGTAAAGAGGGAGGCGCAGGAGCGTCTTGCCGAGGCGGACGCCAGCGTGGGCGGCAACTACAAAAAGCAGCATTTCTACAGGGCCGTCATCATCTCCTGTGACGCGGTAATCGCTTTTGCGCATCGCTACTCTGACCTGGCGGAAGAAATGGCGGCGCGGGACGGCGTGAGCGCGGAGCGGCGCGAGGAGCTTTTGACCATTGCCAGGATGTGCAGAAGGGTTCCGGAGTTCCCCGCGACGACCCTGCACGAGGCGCTGCAGTCGGCATGGCTGCTTCAGATCGCGCTGTTCAATGAAGACGCCGCATACGGGTTTATCTTTGGGCGGGTCGATCAGCTGTTTTACCCGTTTTACCAGAACGACAGGCAGACCGGATTTCTTGATGATGAACGGGCGTTGGAGCTTATGGAGCAGCTCTATCTGAAGGTCAATGAGCCGCAAATTGCGCTGGGCACCGGGGCAACGGTCTTTTATGCGGGGCAGCCCCTGGCCCACAATATGATCCTCGGCGGCGTGCGTCCTGACGGTACAGATGCCACCAATGAGCTGTCTTATCTCTGCCTGGAGGCGGAAATGAACGTGCGGCTCCCGCAGCCCGACCTGATGATCCGCGTGGCGGACAGCACCCCGCAGGATTTTCTGGTCAAGGCCTGCAAGGTTGCCATCGGGCGCGTCGGAAAGCTGAAGTTCCTGATGGACAACACGGCGATTAAGATCATGGAGTCTCGCGGCATCCCCACAGAAGAGGCGCGCGACTATGTGCTGGTGGGGTGCATGCAGCCCTATGTCCCCGGCAAGGATAACGTGGTGGTTGACGGGCAGGTCAACGCGGCGAAGTGTCTGGAGCTTGCGCTGCACAACGGCATAGACCCGGTAACCGGCAGCCGTCTCGGGCCGGAGACGGGAGACCCGGCCGCGTTTGCCACCTTTGACGATCTGTTCGCCGCATATAACGCGCAGGTCGCCTCTGCCCTGAAAAAGTTTGTCGGGATCAGAAACATCGTTCTGGAACTGAACGCGGAGTATGTCCCCATTCCGCTTCAGTCGGCGATGGTGGACGATTGTCTGTCCCGCGGCCGCGACCTTCTCGACGGCGGCGGAAAATACAGCAGCCGCTGCGTGCTGGTGGCCGGCATCGTAAACGTGGGCGACTCCCTGGGGGCCATCAACCGGCTGGTGTACGAGAATAAAGAGCTCACGCTTTCGGAGATGATCGCGGCTGTGGATGCTGATTTTGAGGGATATGATGATCTGCTTGCGAAAATCGCGGCCGTCCCCAAATTCGGCAACGACGACGACTATGCCGATGCCATGCAGAAGAAGGTAACGGATGCGTATATCCGGGAAACGGAGCAGTATTACGATCATCGGGGCAGCCAGTATACGGTCGCTCTGGCGGCCGTGACAACCAATGTGCCCTACGGCAAAATGTGCGGCGCGCTGCCCGACGGCCGCAAAGCGGGCCTGCCGCTGGCGGAGGGCGGAATCTCTCCCTATCAGGGGCGGAACGTAAACGGACCGCTGGCCACGCTCAAATCCGTAGCCAAGCTGGATCTTTCCAAGGCGCGCAACGGTTCGGTGCTGAACATCCGCTTTTCACCGCAGGCATTGGATAGCGATGACAAGGTCGAGAAGATGGCGAATATGCTCAGAGCCAACAACGCCATCGGCGGCTATCTGGTGCAGTTCAACATCGTTGACACAGAGACGCTTCGCGCGGCGCAGAAGGACCCGGAGGCATATCAGGATCTGACGGTCCGGGTGGCGACATACAGCTCGCTTTTCGTTGAGTTGTCTACAGATCTGCAAAATGATATCATCAACCGCCTTGCGATGGAGGAAGTGTAAATACTCCCGTGTGGTGCCGCGTGACGGCGGAGTGAAGAAAGATGCCGGTCGGCTCGCAATAAGGCGTATGCAAAGCTTGACCGGCGTATTTCCCGCGGCGAAAGCGCTGTGATGCGTTTCTGAGACAATTGCGAATGCGCGCCGCAATTGACTTTATGCATTCATACCTGAAAGGAGAGCACGCAAATGAGCGTAGTCTTTGAACATGTTGGCGTCCCCGTAAAAAACCTGGAGAGGGCCAAGCGCTTTTACTGCGACTTGCTGGGCTTCCAAGAACTGATCTGCGTGGAAACAAAGGACAGCCCGATCTATTCGAGAATTGCCTTTCTGACAAACGAAACCGTCCGCATAGAGCTTCTGGAGGCAAAAGGGGACGTCTGGTCTGATGCGCCGTCCGGCAGGATGCGCGGGGTGATGCACTTCGCGGTTGACACCGACGATATCGACCGGGAGTTTCAGCGCTGGCTGGATGCCGGCTACGAGGTGAAAATCCCCATTACATTTCCAAATGTGCCGGTTCCCGGTGAAGAGGACTGGTGGATGTGCTATTTCTATGGGCCGGACGGGGAGTCTGTTGAGATTCGCGGACCGAAGGGGGAGTGCAAGTGAAGCCGGAAGCGCAGTGTGAAGATCCGAGCGCGCTTATTTTCCAGATCAAGCGGAGCGCCATGGAGGACGGGCCGGGTATCCGCACAAATGTATTTATCAAAGGCTGTCCGCTGAGATGCAAATGGTGCTGCAATCCGGAGGGACAAGAGACCCAACCGGAGCTTCCCGCCGGCGCGGAGGTTCATGACTTTTTTGAGAGACTTATGTCTGTCAGCGAGATCATGGAAATCGTGGTACGGGACAAGCCCTTTTATGACGCCACCGGCGGCGGCGTCACGGTCGCCGGCGGGGAGCCCACCATGCATGTGCGGTTCACCGGAGAGCTGCTCAGACGCTGCAAAGCGCTTGGGATTCATACAGCATTGGATACCTGCGGTTTTGCAGAAGGCGCCGCGGCGGATCTCCTTAATCAGGCGGATATGCTGCTGTTTGATTTGAAAATCATCAACGAGGAGAAGCATATAGCGGCGACAGGGAAAAGCAATCGGCCTATTCTGGAAAACTATCATCGGCTGGGAGCCAGCGGGAAACCCATGCGGGTCCGTATGCCGCTGATTCCCGGTTATACGGATGATGCCGAGAATCTCGAGGCGGTCGCCAGATTGGCCGCAAAGTATCCGAACGTGGAAAGGCTGGATATTATACCATTCCACAACTACGCAATTCCCAAATATGAGGTTTTGCATAAACTCCACATTCTCTCAGATATCCCCCTTTTGCCAAAAGAGAAAGTCGAAGAAATACGAGCGTATATGGCCGAATTTGGAGCAAACGTCAAAGTCGGCGGATAAGGAGGATTCGTTATGCCCGATCAAGAATATGATGTCAAGAAACTGTGGTCCCTGGAGGGTCGAAACTTTGTCGTGCTGGGCACAGGATCCGGCATCGGCGCCCATGTGGTTGACGGACTGCATCAGCTGGGGGCAAATGTGTTTTGCGCCAGCGCAAGCGAAAAGACGGCAAAAAAAGCAGCCGCGATCGGGAATTTCCCGTATGCGGCCGCGGATGCGACAAAAAAAGAGGATGTTGAGCGCGTGTTTGCGCAGGCAAAAGCGCAGTTTGGGTGTGTGAACGGCGTAGTAGATGTCATAGGAAAGGCGATCAACCAGCCTGTCGTTGAGACCGGCGAAGACGAGTGGCAAATGCTGTACGAGATGAACTTGAAGCATCAGATCTGGGCCATTTCGATCGGAGGAAAGGCCTGCGCTGAAGCCGGCGGCGGCAGCATTGTCTGCATCAGCTCCATGTCAGGCGTCTGGTGCTATCCCAATCAGGGGGCATACGGCACGTATAAAGCCGGCCTGAACCATCTGGTGAAATCCGCGTCTCTGGAGCTGTGTAGGAAGAATGTTCGCGTGAATGCGGTGGCACCCGGTTTTACCCGCAATGAAAGGCTCTCCTCCCTCATACCGGATGAAAAGAAGTGGGAAAGTCTGGCGGACTTTTTGCCCTGCGGCTACTCTTACCCAAGCGATGTCGCGAATGTTGTGCTGTTCCTGTCCTCGCCGCTTGCGGGGCATGTAAACGGACAAATTATCAGCACCGATGGCGGCCAGGGACTTACCGCACCTGTTCTGGATGTGTTTTAACAAAGGCGGCTCCGTTACAAGGTTCTGAGAAAGCCGCGCATCCTCTGCGGGGGCTGCTTCCCCCGCAGGAACAGACCCGGCAGGTCAAGGAAATCCCGACATGCGCGCAGATAAGCGTCAATGTCGTATAGAAAAAACAAGAGAACAAAGGAGGAAATGATTCATGCTTATGACAGGAAAAGTTGTCATTGTGACCGGCGGCGCACGTGGGATCGGCGAGGCATATTCCCGCGCCTTTGCAAAGGCCGGCGCAAAGGTTGCAATCGCGGCACGCAGCGAGAAAAAGGCGCAGCAGCTCGTCGATGAGATCCGGGCGGACGGCGGCACCGCCATTGCAGTCAAAACGGATTTGGCAGTGGAGGAAGACATCAAAAACCTGGTCAAAACCGTTGTTGCCGAATATGGAACGGTGGACTGCGTGATCAACAACGCCGCGCTCTCTTCGGAATCGGAAGACATGCCATTCTTCGAGATGTCAAATGAAGAATTTGAGAAAACGATCAACATCGACCTGATCGCCGTGTTCAAGCTCTGCAGAGAGGTGTTCCCATACATGTGCGAAAAGGGCGGCAGAATTGTGAACGTCGCCTCCCGCGTGGTCTTCACCGGCTATCCGAAGGACGGAAAAGCGCACTATGTGGCGGCAAAGGCCGGAATCATCGGGCTGACCCGTCAGATGGCCAAGGAGGCGGGCAAATACAATGTCAATGTCAACTGCATTGTTCCGGGTGTCGTGACCAGTGATGGAATGATGGCGGCGTTCGGAGAGGAAGCCGTAAAGCAGATGTGCGCTGGACACGCGATCCCGGAGCTCGTGAAGCCCGAGGATCTGGCAGGCGCCGCGCTGTTTTTCTGCTCGGAGCATTCCAAGATGATCACCGGTCAGACGCTGGTCATCGACGGCGGAAAATATTTCCGGTAAGAGAAGGAAGGCGTTTTTGCAAAACATTCAGAATATGTGTAAAATGATTGAGGAGTTGTGATCATGGAATTCTGGAAGAAATACAAACATGTCGTAATTGCCGCCGTGATTTTTGCGGTGCTGGCGCTGATTCTCCCTGAAAACAACGGCCTGACGAGGACAGGCGTCTATACCCTGTCGTTCATGGTTTCGACCATCTATCTGTGGCTGACGGTTGGCCTCGGCTGGCCCAGTATCCTGTGTATTGCGATGGCGATCCTGTTCCAGTCTCTTGGGAGCAGCAGTGCCGTATTTGCGGCTTCCTTGGGAAGTCTGCCCATCACGTATGCTCTGATGGTGATCCTGCTGAACAACTGCCTGGTGGATCTGGGGGTCATCGAGAAGATCGCCTTCTGGTTCCTGACCCGGAGGTTTGTCAAAGGACGTCCGTGGGCGTTTGTCACCATGTTTATTCTGTCGGGCTGGTTTATCGGACTGTTTATGGATCCGACGGCGATTGTCATTGTATATATGGCGTTTACGAAGTCCATCTGTGACGCCATGGGTTATGAGCAGGGACATAAATTTGGCACGGTGCTGGCATTCGGGTCCTTCGCCAGTATCTCTGCGGCCTGCGGCGCTACGCCGATCGGCCATGTGATTCCCACGCTGGTTATGGCCATGGCAGAGACCTTTACCGGCGAAAGCGTGTCTGTCGCAAAATACAGCCTGATTGGTGTGCCAGTTACGCTGCTCTTTACCATCATCGTGATCCTTGTGCTTCGGTTCACGACGAAGGTGGATATGTCCAAGTTCGACTCTTACGACGCAGTAGCCGTCAGAAACGCACAGCCCAAGCTGTCCGGCGCGGCAAAATTCGTGTCTGTCCTGTTCGTCCTGGTCTGCATCGCGTGGCTGATGCCGGAGCTGAAGTTCTTCGGCGCCCTGTCCACCTATTGCAACACGATCGGACTTGCCGGGGCTCCTGCGGTAGCGGTTGTTCTTCTGTGCATCATCAGAAACAAGGATACGGGGAAGCCCATCATTGCGTTTGATGAGGCGGTCAAAAAGGTGCCCTGGAGCGTCCTGATCTTCGTTGGCGCGGTCATGATGATGGGCAGCATGATCAATGCCGACGCCACCGGAATTCGCGGGTTCCTGGTAGCCCTGTTTATGCCTCTGGGCGAGGTGCTTTCTCCTGCCATGATTGTTATTGTCGGTATGCTGGCGGCGCTGATTATGACAAATTTCCTGTCGAATTCGGTGTCCCAGACAATTGTGTTCACTGTGTTTGCGCCGATCCTGCTCTCTCAGAGCGGCAGCTTTATCAGCGTGGGAGGTTTTGCTGTGCTCTGCGCGATTGCGGTTCAGCTGGCGATTATGACGCCCCCTTGCTCCGGACACTCGGCATACTGCTTTAACAGCGGCTATGTCACGACGAAGGACGGCTGGAAGTATGGGATCCCCATTACGATCCTTGCCTGCGTTCTGCTGAGCTGCTTCGCGCCGATTGCCAGTATGGTGATGTAAGACCTTCAGACTTTGCAAAGCAATTTGCATTAAAAAGCGCCATCCAATCCCCTCGGGATCGGATGGTGCTTTTTTCATAGGGAAAATCAAACACCTTGAAAAATGATGCCGAATGTATATGCTCAATCAAAATCACATCCGATTTCCAACAGCCCACGGCAACAGCCGCATAGCGCATCAAACAGACCGAGACAAGCCGCCCCCGGATTTCATCTGAAATCCGGGGGCGGTCCGTTTTATGCGTTTCAAATCAGCCCGCGCAGCCGCAGATAGGTCTGCACCAGCTCCACGACGCCGGGAATGCCGATGGACGCGGTGTCCACCGTGAGATCATAGCCCATCACATCGCCCCAGCGCTCGCCGGTGAAGAAGTTGTAATACGCCTGCCGGCCCTTGTCGGTCTGGCGGATTTTCTTTTCCGCCGCGGCGCGCTCCAGCCCGTCGCGCGTGCAGACGCGCTCGATGCGCGCTTCAAGCGGCGCGTGCACGAAGAGATCGACCGTTTCCACGGCCTCGTCCCGCAGGACGTAGTTGGCGCATCGGCCGACGATGATACAGCTTTCGCGCGCGGCGACGGTCCGGATGACCTCCGACTGCGCCTGAAAGATCTGCACCGCGACCGGCTGATCCGCGCTCACCGTGGCGCTGCCCGTCACGAGCGAGTAGAGAAAGCTGCCGGGCCGCTGCTCGTCGTGCTTTTCCACAAATCCCTTGGCAAAGCCGCTGTAGGACGCGGTCTCGGCGATGAGCTCTGAATCGTAGCACTTGATATGCAGCGCCTTGGCCAGCTCCTCGCCCAGATACCGGCCGCCGCTGCCGTGCTCTCTTCCAATGGTAATCACATAGTTTGACATAGGATTCCCTCCCCCACGGCGCCGCGCCCCGGCCGCCTGCCGCCGGCCATGCCGGGATACCGTATGCGCGCTGAGCGCACGGCAGCCTTTGTCATGTTTTTTTTAGCCGCCCCGCCCGGGGCGGGAAAGACGACATGAGATCGTATCATGGCCGCGCCGTTACAATTATTATACCACGCGGCGCGCGATTTTGCAATTGCGTCAGAACAGGCTCATCTGGCTGCTGTCCGGCAATTCGCCCAGCGCGCCCATGGCCTTCAGCTGCTCCAGATGCGTCTGGCTGACCTTCGGACAGGCGGCGGAGAGGTCCTCCACGGAGACGAATTTCCGCCCGCCCTCGCGGCAGGTCACAAGGTCGTTCGCTGCGCTCTCGCCGAGGCCGGAGATGGCCACGAACGGCGGCAGCAGCGTGCCGGCGGCCTCGTCGGGGATGAACTTTGTCGCGCTGCTCTCGTAGAGACTCATCGGCGCGAACGAGAAGCCGCGCAGATAAAATTCGTACACGGCCTCCAGCGTTACGAGCAGGTCCTCCTCCTTGGCGGTGGCGTCGGGTTTGTTCTGCAGGTCGCTGATCTTGTGCTTGGCATATTCCAGGCCGCGGGTCATCATGTCCGCGTCAAAGGCGTCCTTCTGGCTGCGGCGGTAAAAATACGCGCTGTAGAACGCAAGGGGCCGGTGCACCTTGAACCACGCGATGCGAAACGCCATCATCACGTAGGCCACGGCGTGCGCCTTCGGGAAGAGATAGGCGATCTTTGAGAGCGACTCGATGTACCAGTCCGGCACGCCGTGGGCCTTCATCGCGTCCACCCAGCCGTCCTGAAAGCCGTTCTTTTTCACCTTTCCCTTGCGCACGGCCTCCATGATCTTGAACGAGAGCTTCGCGTCCATGCCGCGGCTGATGAGATAGAGCATGATGTCGTCGCGGCAGCCGACCGTCTGGTTGACGGTGGCGGTGCCGGAGGCGATGAGATCCTTGGCGTTGCCGAGCCACACGTCCGTGCCGTGGGAGAAGCCGGAAAGGCGCACCAGAATGTCAAACCTGTCCGGCTGCGTATCCACGAGCATCTGGCGCGTGAAGCCGGTGCCAAACTCCGGGATGCCGATGGTGCCGGTCCTGCCGATGATGGGATCGTCGTCCGGCAGCCCCAGCGGGGCGGCGGATTTGAAGATGCCCATCGTCTCCGGATCGTCGAGGCGGAGGGTCCTGGCGTCCACGCCGGTCATGTCCTCCAGCATGCGGATCATGGTCGGGTCGTCGTGGCCCAGCTCGTCGAGCTTCAGGAGATTGTCCTCCATGCAGTGATATTCAAAGTGGGTGGTGATGATGCCGCTGTCCGGATCGTCCGCCGGGTGCTGCACGGGGCAAAAGTCCGTCACGTCCATGTCCTGCGGGATGACGACGAGGCCGCCCGGATGCTGCCCGGTCGTGCGCTTGACGCCGACGCAGCCGAGCGCGAGGCGGTTCATCTCCGCCTTCGGCAGACGCAGGCCCCGCTCCTCCGCGTATTTGAGCACGAAGCCGTAGGCAGTCTTTTCCGCGAGCGTGCCGATCGTGCCGGCGCGAAACACATGATCGGAGCCGAAGAGCTCCTCCGTGTATTTGTGCGCGCGGCCCTGATATTCGCCGGAGAAGTTCAGGTCGATATCCGGCACCTTGTCGCCGCCGAAGCCGAGGAACGTCTCAAACGGAATGTCGAACCCGTCCTTGCGCAGCGCGGCGCCGCAGCTGGGGCAGGTTTTGTCCGGCATGTCCGCGCCGCAGCCATAGTCGGCGCCGGACGCGAAGTCCGCATACCGGCACTGGGGGCAGACATAGTGCGGGGGCAGCGCGTTGACCTCCGTGATGCCGGAGAAATACGCCACGATGGACGAGCCGACGCTGCCGCGGCTGCCGACAAGATAGCCGTGCTCGAGGGAATTTGCCACAAGCTTCTGCGCCGACATGTAAATGACATCGTACCCGCGCGAGAGAATGTCGTGCAGCTCCTGATCCACGCGCTCGGTGACGACGGCGGGCGGATGCTCGCCGTAGATTGCGTGCATCCTGCCGTAGACGAGGCTTTTCAGGTCCTCGGCGGAGTTTTCGATCTTTGGCGGATAGAGCTCCTTCGGCAGCAG
This sequence comes from Oscillospiraceae bacterium, assembly GCA_902760845.1. Taxonomy (GTDB): domain Bacteria; phylum Bacillota; class Clostridia; order Oscillospirales; family Oscillospiraceae; genus CAG-103. Next base: position 6,464 of record CACWHX010000015.1, on the reverse strand, counting down.
ATCGAACGTCTCGACGCTGTCGGCGATGGCGTTCGGATTTGTCACGACGACCTCCAGCGCCTTGGCCTCGCCGAGATATGAAAACTCCTCCAGCATCTCCTCTGTCGTGCGGAAATAGAGCGGCATGGGCTTGTCCGCGTCAGAGAACTTTTTCGACGCGAGCAGCACGCGGCGAAATACCTCCTGCTCCGGGTCGAGAAAGTGCACGTCCCCGGTCGCGACGACGGGCTTACCCAACTCCTCGCCCAGCGCGACGATGCGGCGGTTGCAGTCGCGCAGCGCCTCGTCGTTCGGGAGCGTGCCGTTATCGACCAGAAAGCGGTTGTTTGCCAGCGGCATAATCTCCAGATAGTCGTAAAACGACGCGATGCGCCTGAGCTCCCGGTCGCTCTTGCCGCGCAGCACCGCGTCAAACAGTTCGCCCGCCTCGCAGGCCGAGCCGATCAGCAGCCCCTCGCGGTACCGCGTCAGCACGCTCTTGGGAATGGTGGGGTTGCGGTGAAAATATTTGAGATACGACAGGGAGATGATCTCGTAGAGATTTTTCAGCCCCGTTTTGTTTTTTACGAGCAGGGAGATGTGCCGCGTGCGGTTTTTCTCCTTCATGCCCGCGCGCACCACGTCGTTGATATCGTCCACCGTCTTTACCCCGCGCTCGGCGAGCATGGGGATAAACTTATCCATGATGCGCGCCACGACCATCGCGTCGTCCGAGGCGCGGTGGTGGTTGAAGTCCGGCAGGCCCAGCCGGTTGGACACCATGTCCAGCTTGTGGCGCTTTAGGTCCGGCAGCAGCAGCTGCGAGAGGAGGAGCGTGTCGAGATACACCGGCTCGAACGGGATGCCGCTGCGCCGGCAGGCGGCCGACATGAAGCCGGTGTCAAAGTCGGCGTTGTGCGCGATGATCGGGCGGTCGCCTGCGAACTCGAGAAAGGCGCGCATGGCGTCGCCCTCGTCCGGCGCGCCGGCAACGTCGCTGTCGCGGATGCCGGTCAGACGCGTGATCTCCGGCGGGATGGGCATGTGCGGATCGACAAAGGTGTTGAACGTCTCCAGCACGTCCCGGCCGCGAAAGCGCACCGCGCCGATCTCCGTCATGCGGCAGGTGCCGAGATGCAGGCCGGTCGTCTCGATATCGAACGCGACGTACTCCGTGTCGAGCGGGAGGGCGCACTGCCCGTGCACGGCGAGATTGCCGTCCACGTCGTTGACGAGATAGCCCTCCTCGCCGTAAATGATCTTGATGTTGTGCTTTTTCGCGGCCTTCCACATGTCCGGAAACGCCTGCGCAATGCCGTGATCGGTGACGGCGATGGCGGGGTGTCCCCACGCGGCCGCGCGCGCCACGAGATCGGCGGGATCAGACAGCGCGTCCAGCGCGGAGTAGCGCGTGTGCAGATGCAGCTCCACGCGCTTTTGCGGCGCGTTGTCCGGCCGGATGTGCTTCACGCCCTGCACGATGCTGCGCGGCTCGACGATCATGTCCTCGTCATACTTGCTGTAGTTGACGCTGCCCTGCACCTTGACCCACGCGCCGGGGGTGATCCGGTGGATGACGCTCTGATCGTCGTCCCCGCGCAGGAAGCGCGACACGCGCACGGAGCCGGTCGTGTCCGTCATGTCGAACGAGAGCACCGCCGCGCCGCGCTTTGCCAGCTCCCGGCTCTGCACGGCGAAGACCTCGCCCTCGACCGTGACGCTGCCGGACTCCAGCGTGAGCGCGTGCATCGGCGTCACCCTGGCGCCGCTGCGGATGGCCTTGCCCATCAGGAGCTTTTCCCCGGGCTTTTTCTCTTTTCTGGTCTCCGGCGCGGGATACGTCGCCTGCAGGGAGACGGCCTGCAGCCGATACTGCGCGGCGAGATGCTCCTCCAGCTTCGCCAGCTCCGCCGGGGCGGGCATCTGCGCAAACCACGCCCGGGCGGTCATGGTCATGCTCTCGCGCAGCACCAGCACCTCCAGCACCTCGGCGCGCTCCAGCCCGCCGCACATCGGCCGCATCGGCTCGCAGCCGGGGAACATTTCTAAAAACGGGATTCTTTCCATCACAGATTCTCCTCGCAAGCATTCAAAAACGTCTGTTCAAGTCTTATGGATGCAAAATCTTTTCAAAGCACTGCCGGCGCGGATCGTGCCCCGGCTCGCTCTCCACCAGCACGTTCCCGCAGAAGCGGTAGCCGTGCCGGAGGAGCAGCGCGCGCATGGACTTGTTCTTCCGGTGCGTGTCCACGCGCACGGCCGTGCCGCCGCGCCGCGCGGTCAGCTCCTCGACGGCGCGTATGAGCGCGTCCGCCGCGCCCGTGCCGCGAAAGTCGGCGCGGATGGCGCTGCGGTGCAGCACGCAGTACGGCGGCGCGCTGCGCCAGCGGCCGTCCGTGATCGCGTCATATTCCGGCTCCGGATCGTTTGTGAGCACGAACACGCCGGCGGTCTCGCCCTCGTATTCGAGCACGTAGCAGGCGCCGGCCGCGATGTCCGCGCGAAACAGGTCCGCCGTGGGGTAGTTCCCCTGCCACTGATCGACGCGGTTTCGCCGCAGACCGTCCTTCGCCTGCCGCACGATCTCCAGAATGTCCGGCAGGTCCGCCTCCGCCGCCGGCCGGTACGTCAGCGGCGATGTGAGCCTGCGCCGCGCGCGGTCGCGGCGGATGGCCTCCACGCGCCTGCGGTCGTCGGCGTCCAGCTCCAGCTTTTCAAACAGGTCGGGGCGCTTGTCCATCGTGCGCGCGAGGCTTTGCCTTCGCCGCCACTCCGCGATTTCCGCGTGGTTGCCGCCGCGCAGCACCTCCGGCACCGCGCGGCCCTCCCACGTCTCCGGCCGGGTGTACTGCGGGTATTCCAGCAGCCCGTCCCAGTGGCTCTCGCCGGTGTAGCACGCCTCGTCCGCGAGCACGCCCGGCACCATGCGGCACACGCAGTCGGCCACGGCCATGGCCGCGATTTCCCCGCCTGTGAGCACAAAGTCGCCGAGCGAGAGCTCCTCGTCCACGCACGCCTCGATGAAGCGCTCATCCACGCCCTCATAGTGGCCGCAGACCAGCACCAGATGATCGTAATCCGCCTGAAGCTGTCGCGCCTTCGCCTGCGTGAAGGGCTGCCCCTGCGGCGACAGATAGATCACGCGCGAGCGCAGGCCGGAGGCGTCCCGCATCACGTCGTCGAGGCAGCTTTTCAGCGGCTGCGCCATCATCACCTGACCCCAGCCGCCGCCGTAGGGATAGTCGTCCACCTGCTTCTGGCGGTTTTCCGTATAGTCGCGAATCTGGCGGCAGCGGATGTCCAGAATGCCCCGGGCCGCCGCGCGGCCGAGGATGCTCTCGCCGAGTACGGCGCGCATCGAGTCGGGAAAGAGCGTCAAAATATCAATACGCATATCACAAGCCCTCAATCAAACGCACGGTCAGGCCGCGCTGTGCGTCCACGTCCAGAATAAACTCCGGCACGTCGGGAATCAGAATCTCCCGCGCGCCGCGCACGACGTAGACCTTGCCCTGCGGCAGCTCCAGCACGTCCGCGAGCGCGCCGAGCTGCTCGCCGGCGTCGGTCCGCACGGGCAGCCCCAGCAGGTCCTGCACGAAAAAGCGGCCCTCCGGGAGCGCCGCGTCCGCGCGGTCGATGCACACGACGCGGTTTTTGAGCGCCATGGCGGCGTTCACGTCCGCCACGCCCTCCAGCTGCGCGATGAGCTGCCCCTTGTGGACGCGGCTGTGCAGCACCTTCACGGGCGTTTCGTCGATATAGAAGGTCCGGAAGCCGCGCAGAAATTCGGCGCTGTCCGCCCACGGGGTGATGCGCACCTCGCCGCGCACGCCGTGCGTGTTCGTGATTTTGCCGGCCTCCAGATATTGCTTTTTCATCGTCATCACCTTGAAATACTGCAATGCCCCGCGGCGGGCGCCGCAGGGCGTTGGGTTTTCCCGGAAGCCGCTGGGGGAACGGGTTCCCCCGGCTTCCGATCGGGTCAGTCCATGATCTCGACCGACACTTTTTTGCCCTTTCTCTGGGCGACGGCCTTCATCAGAATGCGGATCTCCTTGACGATCCGGCCCTGACGGCCGATGACCTTGCCCATATCGCCGTCGGCCACGCGCACTTCAAAAATGGTCTCGCCGTCGGCTTCGCGCTCGGTCACAGAGACCTCGTCGGGATGTTCGACGAGATTCTGCACAACATAGGTCAGAAGTTCTTTCATTGCGAGTCATACTCCTTATTCTGCTGCGGCTTTTTTCAGCAGTGCGCGAACGGTATCGGTCGGCTGCGCGCCGTTGGCAATCCAGTACTTGGCGCGCTCCACGTCAACCTTGATCTGGCTGTCCTCCGCCAGCGGATCGTAGTAGCCGAGCTCCTCGATACATCTGCCGTCGCGGGGAGAGCGGGAATCCGCGACCACGATGCGGTAGAACGGATTCTTCTTCGCGCCCATTCTGCGAAGTCTGATCTTGACCATCTATCTTCACCTCCATGCCGTTTTTTCGATATCTCTGCATCCGAAGATGTAGAAAGCGTTAAAATCCGTAGGGTCTGCCGCCGCCTCCGCCGAAGAGGCCGCCGAGACCGCCGAGATTGCCCATGCCGCCGAAGCCGCCCTTTTTGCCCCTGCGGCGCTTGCCGGTGTTCGAGAGCTGCTTTGTGAGATTCTGCATCAGCTCAAACTGCTTCAGGAGCTTGTTGATCTCCACCACGTCCGTGCCGCTTCCGGCGGCGACGCGCCGCTTCCGGCTGGAGTTGAGCACGTTCGGATTTTCGCGCTCATACGGCGTCATGGATTGAATGATCGCCTCGATGCGCGTGAGGGCCTTTTCGTCCACGGTCGCGCCCTGCAGCGCCTTCGCGTCGAAGCCCGGCACCATGCCGGCAATGTCCTGCAGGGAGCCCATGCCCTTGAGCTGCTGAAGCTGGTCATAATAATCCGTGAGGGTGAATTTGTTCTGCCGCAGGCGCTCGGCCAGCTCCTCGGCCTTCTTCTTGTCGAAGTTTTCCTCCGCCTTCTCGATCAGCGTGAGCATGTCGCCCATGCCGAGGATGCGGCTGGCCATGCGGTCGGGGTGAAACGGCTCGATCTGGTCGAGCTTTTCGCCGATGCCGGCAAACTTGATGGGCTTGCCGGTGAGCGCCCGGATGCTGAGCGCCGCGCCGCCGCGGGCGTCACCGTCGAGCTTTGTGAGCATGACGCCGGTGATGTCCAGCGCCTCGTCAAACGCCGTCGCGGTCGCGACCGCGTCCTGCCCGATCATCGCGTCGATGACGAGCAGAATCTCCGCCGGCTCGACCGCCGCCTTGATGGCCTGCAGCTCCGCCATGAGCGCCTCGTCGATGTGCAGACGGCCCGCCGTGTCGAGCAGCACAAGGTCGTTTCCGTGTTTGCGGGCGTGCTCGATGCCGGCCTTCGCGATTTCCACGGGGTCGCCCTGTCCCATCTGAAACACAGGGAGCTCCAGCTGCGCGCCGACGGTTTCCAGCTGCTGGATGGCGGCGGGGCGATACACGTCGCACGCCACGAGCAGCGGGCGCTTGCCCTGCTTGCGCATGAGTCCCGCGAGCTTCGCGCCGTTGGTGGTCTTGCCCGCGCCCTGCAAACCGACGAGCATCACGACGCTCGGCGATTTGGAGCTGATGTTGAGCTTCTGGTTTTCGCTGCCCATGAGCGCGCAGAGCTCTTCGTTCACGATCTTGATGACCATCTGCGCCGGGGACAGGCTCTCCAGCACGTCCGCGCCGGTGGCGCGCTCGGTCACTTTCTTTACAAAGTCCTTGACGACCTTGAAGTTGACGTCCGCCTCCAGCAGGGCGAGCTTGACCTCGCGCATGGCCTCCTTCACGTCGACCTCCGTGAGACGACCCTTGCCGCGCAGACGCTTGAACGCCTCGTTCAATTTATCAGACAGAGATTCAAATGCCATGTCGTTACCCTTTCAATTCCTGCGTCAGCGCGGCGATTTCCCGCGCGAGCGCGCGGGTCTCGCCATCCGTTTCAGACTCCAGCCGCTTCAGCCGCGCCTCGATGGCGGCGACGGTCTCCCGCTGCGCGCCATAGCGCCGGACGAGGCCGGTCTTGCGCTCGATTTCCCGGAGCGACGCCTCGGCGCGGCGGATGATGTCCCACACCGCCTGGCGCGAGATGCCTTCCGTCTCCGCGATTTCCGAGAGCGAGAGGTCGTCGTTATAGTGGAGGTCAAAGTACTCCCGCTGCTTTTCGGTCAGCAGCTCGCCGTAAAAATCGAACAGCATCGTGCGCAGCACGGTTTCATCCGGCATCGTTCTCGCCTCCCTCGCCGCAAAGGGCCTTTCCTTTACAGCTTAGACATTATAATGCTTTTTTTCATCCCTGTCAAGGGGTTGATCCTGTCGAGAACCATTTATTACGATTATTACGTACTGCAATCATTGTCTTAGTGCAGAATCCACCCCATTTCTTTCCGCCATGCCGGAAAGAAACGCGGTGGAGCCGCAAAGAAAGGGGCGCT
>CACWHX010000014.1 GCA_902760845.1 Oscillospiraceae bacterium | reverse complement strand
CGGTTCCGGAAGAAGCGATGCCTACCTCCGCACCCCTCAGCGTTTCTTTCCGGCTCCACCGGCTTTCTTTTCGCGCTGAAAAGAAAGCGGGTGGAATGCTTGCAGTACGTTCAACCATCTGCGGTATCTTAACGAGGCCACCAGCCATAATCTCGCACCCCCGCGTCCCCGAGCCGAAGCCACTTCGTTGGACTTCGCGTCGGAACGGGAAAACGTGGATGCGAATGCGGGCGCATCTGTCGAAAGACTTATTTTTATCGCAATAAACGCAGACAGCCCCGGCGGGGCTGTCTGCGTTTATTGATTCTGCTGCTCCATCAGCTCCAGCAGGCGGGCCGCGGCGTCCGCGGCCTCCTCGGTGCTGGCGTCCACCCGCAGGCTCGACGCGGCGGCGTCCGGCCGCACGTTGATCCGCCAGCCGCCGTCGTGAAAGCTCAGCCCGTCCGTAAAGTCCGCGCCGGCCTCCATGAACGCCTCGGACGCGACGCGCATGAGCCGCGCGCGGTCGCGGCAGGGTACGGTGCGGGCGGCGCCGCGCGGCGAGATGGGCGCCGGCTCAGCCTCGCTGTCCGGCTGCGCCTCTGTGGCAAGCTTTCCGTCCAGCACGTCGAGGCTGCACTGGTAGTAGGCGCGCGGGCAGCCGATGTCGCACCAGTAGCCGTCCATCGGGACGCCGAGAATCGTCTCGCCGCTCGCGAGCAGAAGGGGAAAGAGGTCCTTTGCAAAGTCGAACGGCTGCCCCTCCGGCACATAGGTCATCGCCTGCGGAGAGACGACGTAGATTCCGGTGCTGACGAGATTGGTCACCACGTGCGCCCAATCCGGCTTCTCAACGAAATGCCGCACCCGGCTGTCGCGGTCGAGCAGCACAAGCCCGTACTGCAGCGGCTCCGCGCTGGGATAGAGCGCCATTGTCACCGCGGCACGCGCCGCGCGGTGCCGCTCCATGAGCGCGCGCAGATCAAAATCGCATACGGCGTCTCCGCTCATCACGAGAAAATCGTCGCTTTCGTAGAAATCCCTGCACGCGAGCACGCTGCCGGCGGTGCCAAGCGGCTCGGTCTGGGCGCGGTACTGCATCTGCACGCCGAACGCGGCGCCGTCCCCGAAGTGGCGCTGGATCGCCTCCGGGTGATAGCAGAGCGCGGCGCACAGCTCCGTGAAGCCCTGCTCGCGCAGCAGCGTCACGATGCGCTCCATCACGGGCTTTCCCACCAGCTCCACCATGGGCTTCGGCAAATCGCCGGTGATGCTGCGCAGGCGCTTCCCCTCGCCGCCGGCCAAAATCACTGCTTTCACGGCAGTTCCCTCCTTTGCGCTTATTGTCTGCATGGCGCAGGCATTTTTTGCGCTGTAATATCATCCAGTTTTGCGCCGCGCGCGGTTTTTCCGCGCGCGTGAATTTGCAGTTGTAAACAATTGCGGGATTTGATATAATAAATAACTCAGAAACGAAACTTTTTTTATTTTCCGGAAGAGGAGGGAAGGCCATGCCCAATCGGAAGCCGTCCGATGGATCGACTCCGTCGAGGATCCCGCGCACGCTGATGCCGAATTCCCGGATGTTTCTGCTGTTCCTGATCGTGTTTGCGGTGGCGACGTTTTTCTTCTCCGATAAGCTCTGGCTGGCGGCGGCGGAGGGCGGGATCGTCTTCCTTCTGATCCTGTATTCGCTGATTATGAGCAGCCGCAAGCGCAAAGCGCTGCTGAATTATATTGAGAGCGTCACATATGATGCGGAATCGGCCAAGAGCAATACGCTGCAAAATTTTCCGCTGCCGATGGCGGTGTTCCGCCCGGCGGACTCCCAGGTGATCTGGGCAAATCAGAATTTTTTTGATCTCTGCGGCGTCCGCAAGCCGGCGGTGGAGATGTGCATTGCGGACGTGATCCCCGGCTTTTCCGCGCGCTGGCTCATGGAGGGCAGCACCCAGTGCCCGGAGCTGCTGGAGCACAACGGGAAAAAGTATCAGATTCACGGCAATCTCGTGCACACGAACGACGGGGACGACGCCTCCAGTTTTATGGGCATCACCTATTGGGTAGATGTCACGGACTATGAGGAGATTCGGCAGGAGTACGTCGATTCCCGCCCGAACGTCGCCGTTTTTGTGATTGATAATTACGACGAGCTGATCCGCGGCCAGACTGACCGCACGCGCAACGAGCTGCGCGACGCGATTGAGGATCAGCTCATGCAGTGGTGCGACGGGACGGACGGTATCTTCCGCCGCTATGAGCGCGACCGGTACCTGTTCGTGTTTGAGGAGCGGTATCTCGCGGAGATGCGCGCGGAGAAGTTTGCCTCGCTGCTGGAGGGCGTGCACAGCGTGGTGAACCCCGTGGGCATCCGCGCCACGCTCAGCGTCGGCATCGGGCACGACGGCAGCGGCTTTGCGGAGAATCTCAGCTTTGCCGCCCTGGGCGTGGACATGGCGCTCTCGCGCAGCGGCGACCAGGTCGTGCTGAAAAACCGCGTGACGTTTGAATTTTTCGGCGGGCGCGGCGGCGAGATCGAAACACACACAAAGGTGAAGTCCCGCGTCATGGCAAACGCGCTGGGACAGCTCGTTCAGGATTCGTCCAAGGTCTACGTCATGGGCCACAAGTTTTCGGACCTCGACGCGCTGGGCGCGGCGGCCGGCGTGTGCTGCATCGCGCGCAAGCTGAACACGCCCTGTTACATCGTCATTGACCAGGCGAAGACGGCGGCCGGGCCGCTGCTGGAAAAGCTTACGGCGCTGCCGGCCTATGAGCGGGCATTTCTCACGCCGCAGGACGCGATTCTCCATGCCGACAGCCACACGCTGCTCGTCGTGGTGGACACGAACCGCCCCAACCAGGTGGAGGACCTTGCGCTGCTGGAGTCGTGCACGCGCGTCGCGCTCATCGACCACCATCGCCGCGCGGCGGAGTATATCACCAATGTGACCATGGCCTTTCACGAGCCGCACGCCTCCTCCGCCTGCGAGCTGGTGGCGGAGCTGCTGGAGGAGCTGGTCGATCAGCCGGATATTCTGCGCGCGGAGGCGGAGGCGCTGCTGTCCGGCATCATGCTGGACACGAAAAACTTCACCATCCGCACCGGCGAGCGCACGTTTGACGCGGCGGCGTTTCTGCGCCGCTCCGGGGCGGATACCTCGGAGGTCAAGAAGCTGCTGCAGTGCGACATGGCGCACACCGTCGCGCGCTATCGCATTTTGCAAAACGCGAAGATTTACCGCACCGGCATCGCGCTTGCGGTGCAGGAGCAGCCGCAGGACCGCATTGTAGCGGCGCAGGCGGCGGATGAGCTGTTGAATGTCGCGGGGGTGGACTGCTCCGTGGTCGTGTATCCGACGGCGGACGGCGTGTCCATGTCGGCGCGCTCCATCGGCGACGTGAACGTTCAGATTTTGATGGAGAAGCTCGGCGGCGGCGGCAACCGCGCCGCGGCGGCCGTGCAGCTCCGGGATGTCTCGCTGCCGGAGGCCGTGCAGCGGCTGCGCGCGGCGATTGACGAATATGAAGCAGATTAGCGAAGAAAAGGAGTGGCGATACCATGAAAGTGATTTTTAACGCGGATGTGAAGGGGCAGGGAAAAAAGGGCGAGCTCAAGACCGTCTCCGACGGATATGCGCGCAACTACCTGCTGCCGCGCGGACTCGCCATGGAGGCGACGAGCGACAATCTCAACGCCTATAAGCTGAAGGAAAAGGCCAAAGCCGCGCAGATTGCGAAGGAAAAGGCTGCGGCGCAGGCGGCGGCGGAAAAGCTCAGCGCCGTGCAGGTGAAAATCGCGGCGAAGGGCGGCGCGGGCAAGCTGTTCGGCTCCGTCACGTCGGCGGCGATCAGCGAGGCGCTGCGCGAGCAGTTTGACATTGAGATTGACCCGAAAAAGATCGTGCAGGCCGAGCCGATCAAGAGCTACGGCACGTTCGAGGTGAAGGCAAAGCTCGGGTATGAGATCAACGGCACCATCAGCGTGCTGGTGGTCGAAGTATAAGCGCGCGCAAATCTGACCGAGGGGAGGCGACACCATGGAAGAACTGCTGGGCAGGCAGGCGCCGCATTCCGCGCCGGCGGAGCAGGCCGTCATCGGCTCGATGCTGATTGACCCCTCCTGCATCCCGGATGTGATCGACAAGGTCAAATCCGACGAATTTTATATCCAGACAAACCGGGATATTTTTGACACGATCTTCGCCATGTTCTCCTATGGCCAGAGCATCGACGCCGTGACCGTGCTGGAGCAGATGAAGGTGCGCGGCGTTTACCGCGAGGAGTCAACGCAGCAGTATCTCATGGAGCTCATGCAGATCACGCCGACGGCGGCGAACGTGCTGAAATACGCGGCCATCGTGCGCGACCAGGCGCTGTTGCGCAATCTGCATCTGGCGGCGGACGAGATCAACAGCATGATCTTTGAGGGCGCCGGCGAGGCGGAGACAATGCTGGAAGCGGCGGAGCGGAAGATCTACGCGCTCCGGCAGGGGCGCACGGTCGGCGGTCTGCAGCCGGTCTCGATGGTCATCCAGCGCGTGTACGCGAATCTCTCCGACGCGGCGCAGAGCGGCGGCGGGATCCCGGGGCTTCCCACCGGCCTGCCGGATCTGGACCGCACGATCCTCGGTCTGAACCGGGGCGAGCTGATTTTAATCGCCGCGCGCCCCGGCATGGGAAAGACGAGCCTTGCGCTGAATCTGGCAAGCTATGTCGGCGAGCACGCGGAAAAGACCGTGGCGGTGTTTTCGCTGGAAATGTCGCGCGAGCAGCTTGCGACGCGGCTCCTCTCCTCCGCGGGCATGGTGGACAGCCAGAAGCTGATGACCGGCCGGCTTTCGACGGAGGAATGGCGGCGCGTCGCCACGGCGGCCTCCCGGATCAGCGCGACGGACATTCGCATCGACGACAACCCGTCGCTCTCCGTCGCGGACATGAACGCCCAGTGCCGGAGACTGAACAATCTCGGCCTCGTGGTCATCGACTATCTCCAGCTCATGCAGTCCGCCGGGAGCGGACACACCTGGTCGAACGAAAGCCGCACGCAGGCCGTGTCGGACATGAGCCGGATGCTGAAGATCATGGCCAAGGAGCTGAACGTGCCGGTCGTGTGTCTGTCGCAGCTCTCGCGCGCGAACGAGGCGCGGCAGAATAAGCGCCCCATGCTCTCCGATCTGCGCGAGTCCGGCGCGATTGAGCAGGACGCGGACGTCGTCCTCGCGCTCTATCGCGACGGGTACTACAACAAGGAGGCCGAGGATGTGAATCTCTCCGAGGCCATCATCCTCAAAAACCGTCACGGGGAGACGGGCACGCTGGAGCTGCGCTGGGTGCCGGAGTATACGACCTTCCACTCGGTGGAAAAGCGCTATGATGACGAACCTTGACCGCGTGCGGCCCGGAGAGCGCGTGCTTTGCGCCGTGTCAGGCGGGGCGGACTCGATGTATCTGCTGTGCAATCTGCTGGAGCAGGGGCGTGCGCGGGGCTTTTCGGTGCTCTGCGCGCACTTCAACCACCGGCTGCGCGGCACGGAGTCTGACCGGGACGAGCGCTTCGTGCGCGAGTTCTGCGCGGCGCGGGGCGTTGCGTGCTTCGTCGGCGCCGGCGACACTGCCGCGGTGCGCGGCATGGGGCCGGAGGCGGCCGCGCGGGAGCTGCGCTATGCGTTTCTGGAGCGCACGGCGGCGGAGCAGGACTGCGCTTGGATTGCGACCGCGCACACGGCGGATGACAACGCCGAGACGATGCTGCTGCAGCTTGCGCGCGGGAGCGGCCTGCGCGGGCTGTGCGGCATCCCGCCCGTGCGGGGAAAGCTCCTGCGGCCCATGCTGCGGACGACGCGCGGGGAAGTGGAGGCATGGCTGGACGCGAACGGGATTTCTTATGTGCGGGACAGCACGAACGACGCGGACGACTATGCCCGCAACCGCGTGCGCCACGGCGCGATGCCGGTTTTGCGGGAGGTAAACGCCGCGTTTGTCCGGCACGCCGCGCAGGCCGCGGCGCTGCTGCGCGAGGACGAGGACTATCTCACGTCCCTTGCGGAGGATTTTTTGCGCGGGCAGGACGCGCAGGCGGGCGTCTCCACGGCGGCGCTGCTGGCGCTGCCGCGCCCGGTTCGCGCGCGTGTGTTTCGCACGCTCGCGGGCCGCGGTCTGTCGCAGACGCACATCGAGGCGCTGCACCGCCTGTGCAGCGGCACGGAGGCGGCGTCGCTCGATCTGCCGGGCGGCCTTCGCGCGACGCGCGAGCAGGGGAGACTCCGATTCGGCGCGGCGGCATCCCTGCCGTGGCCGGAGACGGCCATCGCCCCGGGAGAGACGATCTCCCACCCGGAGCAGGGGCTGACGATCACGCTCGGCGTACCGGAAACCGTAAAAGAAATTCATAATACGTTAACGACTTTCTACTTTAAATATACAAGTATTTGTGGTAAACTAACTATTATGCCGCGAAAAACGGGCGATCGGATTCGGTTGGCCGGACGCGGCTGCACGAAACGGCTGAGCGCGTTGTTTGCCGAGCGCGGACTGACGCGCGCGGAGCGGGACGCGGTGCCGGTGCTGCGCGATGAGGCGGGCCCGGTGGCGGTGTTTGGCTTCGGCGTGGCGGAGCGATGCGCCGCAAGGCCGGGCGATGTGGCCGTTCGCGCCGAGCTGCGGCGGACAGAGGAGACATGGATATGAGCGGAATGCGGGACGACATTGAGACGATTTTGCTGACGGAGGAACAACTGCGCCAGCGCACGGCGGAGCTGGGCGCCGCGATTTCTGCGGATTTTGCGGGACGCGAGCCGCTGTTCGTCGGGGTGCTGAAGGGCTGCTTCGTGTTTATGGCGGACCTGATGCGCTGCGTGACCATCCCGTGTTCTGTGGAGTTTATGGCCGTGTCGTCGTATGCCAACCAGACGACGACAACCGGCGCGGTAAAGATCAACAAGGACCTGAATCGGGACATCGAGGGCCGGGATATCATCCTCGTGGAGGACATTCTGGACAGCGGCGTCACGCTTCATTATCTGACAGAATATCTCGGCGTCCGCAAGCCGGCGTCCATCACGATTGTGACGCTGCTGGACAAACCGTCCCGCCGCCGTGCGCCGGTCTACGCGGCCTACGCGGGCTTTGAGGTGCCGGACGCTTTCGTTGTGGGCTACGGCCTCGACTATGCGGAGAAATACCGCAACCTGCCGTTCATCGGCGTACTCAAGCCGGAGATCTATCGTTGAGATACCCGGAAATAGGGGTGAATGAAATTTGAAACCAAACAAGAACCGTGCGCGGGACATCGGATTTTACCTGCTGATCGGTGTGATCCTCATCGCGCTGATGTTCTATCTGACCTCGCCTGAGGAGGACACGAACTACACCTACTCCGAGATCGAGGACTTTTTTGTGCAGGAGCGCGTGCAGTCCTTTACCCTGAAGGGGAAGGAGCTGACGCTGAATCTGCGGGAAAATGATCCATCCGGCAAGGAGAAAATTGTGCAGGAGCTGCCGAGCGCGCAGTGGTTCCGGGACGACCTGGGCGACCTGATTGCCGAGCAGAAGGAAGCCGGCATTCTGGAGGAGTACGACTATCAGGAGGGCTGGAGCGCCCCCTGGTGGCTGGCGTTTCTGCCGTATATGCTGGTCATCATCGGCGCGATCGTCCTGTGGTATGTCATGATGAATCGCATGGGCGGCGGAGGCGGCGCGCCGGGCGTGGGCCGCTTCGGCAAGGCGCACACGCGCACCACGGAGGAGTCCAGAAAGAAATATACGTTCGCCGACGTGGCGGGCGCGGAGGAAGAGAAGGAAGAGCTGCGGGAGATCGTGGATTTCCTCAAGCGGCCGGGCTTTTATACCGAGATGGGCGCGCGCGTTCCCAAGGGCGTGCTGCTCGTCGGCCCTCCGGGCACCGGCAAAACGCTGATGGCGAAGGCCGTCGCGGGCGAGGCGGGCGTGCAGTTTCTGTCCATCTCCGGGTCAGATTTTGTCGAGCTCTATGTTGGCGTCGGCGCGTCGCGCGTGCGCGATTTGTTTGAGCAGGCCAAGAAGGTCGCGCCGGCCGTCATTTTCATCGACGAGATCGACGCGGTCGGCCGCCAGCGCGGCAGCGGCCTTGGCGGCGGCCACGACGAGCGCGAGCAGACGCTCAACCAGCTGCTCGTGGAAATGGACGGATTTTCCGACAATGAAGGTGTCATTGTCATGGCCGCGACCAACCGCGCCGATATCCTGGACAACGCCCTGCTGCGCCCCGGCCGGTTTGACCGCCGGGTCTATATGGGGCTGCCCGATGTGAAGGGCCGCGAGGAGATTTTGAAGGTCCATGCCCGCGGCAAGAATCTGGGCGACGATGTCAATCTCAAGAGCATCGCCCGCGGCACGGCGGGCTTCGCCGGCGCGGACCTGGAGAACCTTCTCAACGAGGCGGCTATCCTCGCCGTGCGCAACCACCGGCGGTTCATCAGCCAGCCGGACATTGACGAGGCGATCCTGAAGGTCGTCATGGGTCCGGAGAAAAAGAGCCGCGTCATGTCCGACCGGGCGCGCCGGCTCACGGCGTATCATGAATCCGGCCACGCCATCGCGGCGCGCTATCTGAAAAACACCGACCCCGTGCACTATATCACCATCATCCCGCGCGGCCAGGCGGGCGGCTTCACCTGGTATCGCCCGAAGGAGGACGCGGAGGACTTCACCTCCCGCGGCGAGATGTTTGACAACATCGTCATGTCCCTCGGCGGCCGCGTGGCGGAGCAGATCTTCCTGGACGATATCTCCACCGGCGCCTCCGGCGACATTCAGCAGGCGACGAATATCGCCCGCGACATGGTGATGAAATACGGCATGAGCGAGAAGCTTGGCCCCATCTCGTTTGACGACTCCGGCCACAGCATCTTCATCGGCCGCGACTTCGGCACGACGAAAAGCTACTCGGAAAAGACCGCCGCCACCATCGACGACGAGGTCAAGCGCATCTTTGACGAGGCGCACACGCGCTGCGAGGGCATCCTCCGCGAGCACGCGGAGCTGCTGACCAAGATCGCGGAATACCTGCTCATCCACGAGACGCTCGACGGCGAGGACTTCGCCTACTTCTGCGAGCACGGCGAGCCGCCCATTCATCCGGACGATACCATTGAGCCTCCGGCCCGGGTCGTCCGCCGCATGGACGAGGCGCCTGTTGCGCCGGTGCAGGCGGCGGACGCCGACGGGTTCGTTGAACTCAGGCCGGACGTTCCGACGCAGCCGCCGACGGACGATCCGCAGGCATAAAAAACCACAGCGAGGGCGGCCCCAATTTGCCGCCCTCGCTTTTGTAAAATGGAGAGATACACATGAAGCTTGGCATTGTCGGATTACCAAATGTAGGGAAATCAACGCTGTTCAACGCCATCACGAACGCCGGCGCGGAGGTCGCAAACTACGCCTTCTGCACCATCAACCCCAATGTCGGCATGGTCACCGTGCCGGACGAGCGGCTGGACTATCTGGCGGAGCTCTATCAGCCGAAGAAGAAAACGCCCGCCGTCATCGAATTTGTGGATATCGCGGGGCTGGTCAAGGGCGCGTCCAAGGGCGAGGGGCTGGGCAACAAATTTCTGTCCAACATCCGCGTGACGGACGCCATCGTCCACGTCGTGCGCTGCTTTGACGACGAGAACGTCATCCACGTCGAGGGCGCGACGGACCCCGCGCGCGACATTGCGATCATTGATCTGGAGCTGATCCTGGCCGATATGGAGATGGTCGAGCGCCGCGTTGAGAAGGCGGCCAAGGCCGGCAAGGGCGGCGACAAGGCGTATCTGCACGAGGCGGAGGTGTTCCGCGCGCTGCTGGAGCATTTGAACGAGGGCAAAAGCGCCCGAACGTTCGGCTGCGCCCCGGAGGATCGGGCGCTGATCGAGACCGCCGATCTGCTCTCCAGCAAGCCCATCATTTATGCCGCGAATCTGGACGAGGCGACGTTCTCCGCCGGCTATGCCGACTGCGCTTATTATCAGCAGGTGTGCGCCATCGCGGAGGCGGAGGGCTCGCAGGTGCTGCCCATCTGCGCCAAGGTGGAGCAGGAACTGGGCGAACTGGAGCCGGAGGAGCGCGCGCTGTTCCTCGAAGAACTCGGTATCACGGAGTCCGGGCTCGACCGCCTGATCCGCTGCTCCTACAGTCTGCTGGGGCTGATCTCATTTCTCACCTGCGGCAGCGACGAGTGCCGCGCGTGGACGATCCGCCGCGGGACGAAGGCGCCGCAGGCAGCGGGGAAGATTCACTCTGATTTTGAGCGCGGCTTTATCCGCGCGGAGATTGTGGCGTTTGACGCGCTGAAGGCGTGCGGCGGCATGACGGCCGCGAAGGAGAAGGGACTCGTGCGCTCGGAGGGAAAGGATTACGTGATGCAGGACGGCGATGTGACGCTGTTTCGCTTCAACGTGTGACGGCCGCAAGGGGGGGGACGAACCATATGAAGGTATTGGTAATCGCGGGGAGCCCGCATCGCGCGGGGACCACCGCGCTGCTGATCGAGCGGTTTGCGCAGGGCGTCGCGGAGCGCGGCGGCGAGGTCACGGTCTTCCGCGCGGGGGAGAAGCGGATTCACCCGTGCGTTGGCTGCATGGCATGTCGGGACTCGGACCGGGGCTGCGTCTATGCGGACGATATGGAGGAGCTGAACCCGCTGCTGCGCACGGCGGACGTTGTCGTGTTTGCCACGCCGCTGTTCTATTTTGGGATGAGCGCGCAGCTCAAGGCGGTCGTGGATCGGTTTTTCGCCCAAAACGACGCGCTGCGCGGCATGCGCAAGCGGGTCGTGGTCCTCGCCGCATGCGGGGACACGGATACATGGGCGTTCGACGCGCTGCGGTCGCACTTTGAAACGATCTGCAGATATCTGCACTGGGAGCTGATCGGCTCCTGTTATGCGCAGGGCGTATACCTGCGCGCGGATCTTGAGAAAACGGATTACCCGGAGCAGGCATACCGACTGGGCAGGCAGATTGCCGCGCCATAACCGGGACCGCGGAAAGGATGTTCGCGATATGAAAATCGGTCTGTGCCAGCTGCCGGTGACGGCGGAGCTGGCGGAAAACCACCGCGCGATGCGCGGGATGGTGCATGCGGCAGCGCGGGCGGGCTGTGTGTTCGTCATGCTGCCGGAAATGTGGTGCTGCCCGTACGCCAACGAGGCGTTCCGGCGCTTTGCCGAGCCGGCGGGCGGCGAAACGTGGCGCGCGCTACGCGACACGGCGAAGGAGGCCGGGGTATGGCTCGTGGGCGGCTCCGTGCCGGAGCGGGACGGGACACGCATTTACAACACGTGCTACGTGTTTTCGCCCGATGGGGAGCAGATTGCCAGGCACAGAAAGGTGCATTTGTTTGACATTGACGTGCCCGGCGGGCAGCGCTTCAAGGAGTCGGACACATTCACGCCCGGGCAGGACTGCACCGTGTTTGACACGCCGTACGGCCGCATGGGCGCGGCGATCTGCTTTGACATTCGCTTTGCGGAATGGTTTCGCATCATGGCGCTGGAGGGCGCGAAGCTCATTTTTGTGCCCGGCGCGTTCAACATGACGACCGGCCCCGCGCACTGGGCGCTGTCGTTTCGGATGCGCGCGCTGGACAACCAGTGCTTTGTGGCGGGGTGCTCCCCGGCGCGGGATACGGAGGCGTCGTATGTCGCCTACGGGCACTCGATGGTCTGCGACCCGTGGGGCGCCGTCGCGGCCGAGCTGGAGGAGCAGCCGGGCCTGCTCGTGACGGATATTGATCTGGAGCGGGCGGAGGCGATCCGCGGTCAGATTCCGATTCTGAAGGGCCGCCGTACCGACCTTTACCAACTGCGGTACGAGAAATAACAGTGTAAAAACGGGGAGAGAAATGCATGAAGGCAGTCTATTTTATCTGCAATAACCACCACTGGGGACACGTTGCGTATCGCGTGTGGGACATTCTGCGGGAGGAGGGCGTTTTTCAGGAACCGGCGGGGTTTTCGTTTGCCGGGCAAGATGTCATGAAGCGGACCGAGGGCGGCAATGAATTTTACTTCGTCCCGACGGATATTGCCCTTTGTCTCGACTATCCGCGCTACCTGCCGGAGATGCAGGCGCACTTCTCGGCGTTTGACATGTCCGGCATGGTCACGTGGCACGAGGGCGGCAACGCGCCGGACAATGTGCTCACGGTGCACTCCCTTGGCGACATGGCCTCCGGCAATTTTGGCAGGGCGAACCCGCGCTGCATGCGCAATCTTCTGCGCGCATACGAGCAAAACCGCGTCGCGCTGGGTCTGGAGACCTACCATGTCGCGACGGAGGCGACGCACTGGTCGGGCGTGCACGACGGCCATGGCGACGCGGGGCTGCTCGTGCAGTTTCCCGTGCCGATGGTGGACATTGAGGTCGGCAGCGCCCCGGCGAGCTGGGACGATGACACGGCCTGCCGCGCCCTTGCGCGCACGCTGACGCATGTGTTTGACGACGACGGCCTTCGGGTGCACAATCTGCTGTGCGTCGGCGGCGTGCACTTCGAGCCGAATTATGCCGAGGCCGCGCTGAAAACATGGGGCGGCGAGGCGTTCGGTGTGACGCACATCCTCGCAAATCAATGGCTCGTGGCGGGGGAGTATGAGACCGAGCGCGGCTTTGCGCGCGCCTGCGCCTGCGTCGATTCCATCGAGGGCGGCATCGAGGCCATCGTGTTCCACGACAAGATGAAGGGCTGCTACAAGGATCTCGTGCGCCGCCTCGGCGCGCATTATGATGTGCCGATCTATAAGCACCAGCGGCTCAGAAGCCCCGAGACCATGGAGTTTTCATCGAAGGGATGACGGCGAAGGCCGCCCGCCGTTCCGGGCGCGCCATCCGCGGCGGAGAACGACGAAAATCGAATAGAATCAGATCAGAAAACCGCGCGCCCGGAAGAAACGAATCTTCCGGGCGCGCCGCGTGGCGGGAGATTATCGAGACCACGCCGGCCATGGCGGTGCAAAACTCGCAGCTGTTTTATACCATCGAGGTGCTGGACGCCGCCATCGGCGCGGGGCGGACGGGGAGCGGCTCGATCTGGCAAGGTATATGACGGAGCATCTTCACATGTACGCCAGTGAAAACGCGCGCGTGACGGTGACGGCATGGGTGAACGAAATGACCATAAAGCAGTTCGCCAAAATTTTTTCTTCGGACGTGGTCGTGCTGGAGCCGCGGGCCATAGCCGACGCCGTGCGGGAGGACGCCTGGCGAACGGTGGAAATCTACGAGGAAATGAGGGATCAGAAAAATGCTTGACTGGCGGCAGTACCGGCAGGATTTTCTGTGGTTTTCCTACTTTGGGATCACGGAGCAGGACGCGCGGAGCGACGCCGCGGAGGCAATGCGCGTGTGCATCCGCCGCGCCTTTCGCGACCTGAGCAGGACGCTTGATTACACCTACAGCGAAAGCAGCCTGAAGGGGATGGACAAAGCGGCCGCGGCGGATTACCGGAACGCGAAAGCCCGGTTTAAGGAGGACCCGGAGACGAAAGGCGGGATTGTGGACTTCCTGGCGCGGGAGATCGAGCGGCTGCTGGAGCGGGAGGTCGCCTCTGATGAGCAGTTTGACACGTGGCACGATTCGATCTGCGGGCACATCATCCATACCGCGAGCCACTTCAAAAGCGACAGAGGCGTCCCCCTTTTCCGGGAGAGTGGATTCACATACGGCCAGGCGCAGAAATGGGTCAACATGACGCTGAAAAACATGCTGATTATGGGCGCCTGGGACGCTTTGGAAGCCGTCGCGCCGCACCTGCACATTCCTCTGGACTCTTATATTTTCAGCGCGGCAATGCAGGCGGAAGACCGGCCTGTCTACGACGGCAGCGCCGTAAAGGGCCTTGGGATCGAGCGCCCGGAGGCGCCCTGGAGCAATCTGGATAACAGGAACCGGGCCTATTCCGACTATCAGAACCGCGTCAGAGAAAAGACGAGAGGGCAGCGGCTTTCTCCCATCGAATGGGAGGGACCGGCCTGGATCGCGCAGGCAAAGGCCGAGAACGGGAAAAACAAATAATACCGCGGCCGGGGCACCGTGACTCCAGTTCACGATGCCCCGGCCTGCGGCCTTCTGACGCCGTGACCGGAAGGCAAAGCGCCTTCCGGTCACGGCTTGCCGCCTTTGTCCGCCGCGCGGCGGACAAAGGCGGCGGTTTATTTTGCTTTGCGCACGTCCCGCACGGTCAGGCGCGCTCCATCGACGGAAAAACGCACCTCCAGCCCCGCGAAGGAGAGACCGTAGACCCGCTCCGGATCGGCCTGATAGCGCGGGCGCGGGTCCTGCTCCAGCACGCCGATGAGCGCGCCGCGCTTCTCCGGCGGCACCCGCTCCAGCAGCGCGGCCGGGAAGTCCACCTGGAGCGCGGGCATGTCCTCCGCCGTGGTGAATCCGCCGACGGCCTCGGGATGACAGTCGGCATAGGGGATGTAGGGCTTGATGTCATAGATCGGCGTGCCGTCCATGAGATCGGCGCCCGCGACGTGCAGCACCGGGCCAAGCGCCGGCGCATGCTCCACGCGCAGCAGCCGCACGCAGGACAGGCCGATCGGGTTCGGCCGAAACGGCGAGCGCGTGGCGAAAACGCCCATGCGCACGTTGCCGCCCAGCCGCGGCGGCCGCACCGTCGGCGACCAGTCGTCCCGCTTCGTCTCGGAAAACTCCCACAGCAGCCAGATGTGCGAAAAATCCTCCAGCCCGCGCACGGCGTCCGCAATGCGAAACGCGGGCTCGAAAATGATCCGCGCCTCCAGACTTTCCACCAGCCCGCTCTGGCGCGGGATGCCGAACTTTTCCGGGAAGTCGCTGCGGATCCGCGCGACGGGTCTCATGCCGTCGCCTCCGCGTTTCCGGCAAAGCTCTGGCAGACGTGCCGGACGCAGCATGCCTCGCAGCGCGGCTTGCGCGCGTCGCACACGGCGCGGCCGTGCAGCACCAGCCGGTGGCAGAAATCTGAGCTTTTCTCCGGCGGCAGGATGGCGCGCAGCGCGGTCTCGATCTTTACCGGGTCCTTCAGGCCGTCCACCAGTCCCATGCGGTTGGACAGGCGAATGCAGTGCGTGTCCACCACGACGGCGGGCTTGTGATACACGTCGCCCAGGACGAGATTCGCGGTCTTGCGCCCCACACCGGGGAGCGCGACGAGCGCCTCCATCGTGTCCGGCACCCTGCCGCCATGCTCCAGGAGCAGCACCTGCGCGCATTTGACGATATCCCGCGCCTTGGAGCGGAAAAAGCCGCAGGAGTGGATATAGGTCTCCACGTCCTCCACGTCCGCCTCCGCGAACGACTGCAGCGTCGGAAACCGCGCGAACAGCGCCGGCGTGATCTGATTCACGCGCTCGTCGGTGCACTGCGCCGCGAGCCGCACGGAAAACAGCAGCTCATAGTCCTTCTGATATTCCAGCGAGCACGCGGCCAGCGGATATTCCGCCTCCAGCCGCTCGATGATTTCCGTTACCTGTTCGGGAGTACGCATACAATTCACCTCGCCGTCCAGTTTACCACAGATTCCGCCGTTGTCAAACAGGGGGTTTTCCGGTATAATCAAGCTATCAATGGTTGAGGAGGCTTCAGACATGTACAGACCATTGGCGGACGAGCTCCGGCCGCAATCGCTCGACGATGTGGTCGGGCAGAAGCACATCCTCGGTCCGGACGGGATGCTGCGCCGCATTGTGGAGTCCGGCCAGATTCCGAATATGGTGTTTTACGGCCCCAGCGGCACGGGAAAGACTACGGTCGCGAGCATCATCGCGTCCAGCACGAACCGCACGCTGCGCCGCCTGAACGCCACAACCGCCGGCATTTCCGACATTCGCGCCATCATCGCCGAGCTTGACACAATGCTCACGCCCGGCGGCGTGCTGCTGTATCTGGACGAGATTCAGTATTTCAACAAAAAGCAGCAGCAGTCGCTGCTGGAGTTCATGGAGGACGGACGCATCACGGTCATCGCCTCCACGACGGAAAATCCGTATTTTTATATCTATAACGCCGTACTCAGCCGCAGCACCGTGTTTGAGTTTAAGCAGGTGCCGGCGTCCGAGGTCGCGCGCGCGGTGCGCCGCGCCATTCGGATCCTCTGCGAGCGGGAGGGTCTCACGCCGGAACTCGAGCCGGGGACGGAGGACTATATCGCCGCCGTCTGCGGAGGGGACGTGCGCAAGGCGCTCAACGCGGTCGAGCTGCTGTTTTCCGCCGCGCGGCGGGAAAACGGCGCGATCTGGCTCACGCGCGCGGACGCGGAGGCAATCAGCCAGCGCAGCGCCATGCGGTATGACCGGGCGGGGGACGATCACTACGACATCGTCTCCGCGCTGATGAAGTCTCTGCGCGGGTCAGACCCCGACGCGGCGCTGCACTATCTCGCGCGGCTGCTGGAGGCGGGCGACCTCGCCGGCGCGTGCCGCCGCATCCTGTGCTCCGCCAGCGAGGATATTGGCCTGGCCTATCCGCAGGCGGCGTCGATCGTGAAATCCTGCGTGGACAGCGCGCTGCAACTGGGATTGCCCGAGGCACGCCTCCCGCTGGCGCAGGCCTGCATCCTGCTCGCGACCGCGCCGAAATCCAACTCCGTCGTCATGGCCATCGACGCCGCGATCAGCGATGTCCGGGCCGGGAAGGCGGGGCCCATTCCGCGCGAGCTGCAGAACGTCCACGCCGACGGCACGGGCTTCGAGCGCGAGCAGGGCTACCGGTACCCGCACAATTACGACGGCCACTGGGTGCGGCAGCAGTATCTGCCGGACGAGCTGAAAAACGCGCGCTACTACGAATACGGCGACAATAAGACCGAGCAGGCCGCGAAGGCGTACTGGGAAAAGATCAAGGGGTGAAAGCGTGGATATCCGGGTCGGCGATATTTTGACCATGAAAAAGCAGCATCCCTGCGGCGAAAAGCGCTGGCAGGTGCTGCGCATCGGCGCGGACTTTAAGCTCCGCTGCCTCGGCTGCGGCAGGGAGGTCATGGGTGCGCGGTCGAAGTTTGAGAAGAACGTAAAGCTTGTGGAGCGGCCGGAATAGATGCACTACGTCACAGTGAAGGGCATCCTGTCCGCCCAAAACGGGATGAACCTCTATCGCGGCTGCACGCACGGCTGCATCTACTGCGATTCCCGCAGCCGCTGCTATGGGATGGAGCACGCCTTTGAGGATGTGGAGGTCAAGGAAAACGCGCTCGTGCTGCTGGAAGCCGCGCTGCGAAAAAAGCGGCGGCCCTGCATGATCGCCACCGGCTCCATGACCGACCCCTACCTGAATTTGGAGGAGCGCCTGTGCTATACCCGCCGTGCGCTGGAGCTGATCGACCGCTACGGCTTCGGGTTTACCTGCATCACGAAATCGGCCCGCGTGCTGCGGGATCTTGACCTGCTCCAAAGCGTCAACCGCAAAACAAAGGCCGTCGTGCAGATGACGCTCACGACGGCGGATGAAGCGTTATGTAAACTGGTTGAGCCCCATGTCAGCACGACGCGCGAGCGCTTTGCGGCGCTGCTGGCGCTGCGCGACGCGGGCATTCCCACGGTCGTGTGGCTGTGTCCGATCCTGCCGTTTCTCAACGACACGGAGGAGAATGTCGCCGCCGTTCTGGACATGTGCGTCACGGCCGGGGTGCGCGGCGTTATCTGCTTCGGCATGGGCATGACGCTGCGGGAGGGGGACCGGGAATATTATTACCGGCAGCTCGACCGGCACTTTCCGGGGCTGAAGGAGCGATACATCCGGACCTACGGCGACCGCTATCAGCTGGAGAGCCCCAACAGCGCGAAGCTGCTGCGGCTGTATCACGATGTCTGCGAGGCCGCCGGCATCGCGCACAACAACGAGCAGATTTTTGAATATCTGCGGACGTTCGAGCAGAAGGCCGGCGGAGAACAGCTCAGCCTGTGGGACGCTTGAAAACAACAGACGAAGCCGGGGCGTGGACTGCCGCGCCCCGGCCTCGTTATCTGCGCGGCTTTTCGCACTGCGCGCTGCGCGCGCAGCCGCCGCAATTGCCGCTGCAGCCGGTGCAGTCGCCGCCGCGCCCGCCGCAGCACTTTTTTTGCTTTCGCGCGCGGATCACGCTGCGGACGGCGAAGATCACCGCCAGCAGGAGTGCGGCGCAAATCAGAACATCCCAGACGTTCACAGCGATCACCCCATTCCCAGCAGGATGCAGACCGCGCGGAGCAGCAGCGCGGCGACCCACGCCACGACGCACTGCCAGACGACCACGCCGGCGGCCCACTTCCTGCCCAGCTCCCGCCGGATCGAGGCGATGGCCGCCACGCAGGGGGTATACAGCAGGCTGAACACCAGCAGCGCCGCCGCGGACAGCGGTGTGAGCGCGCTGTGCACCGAGGCGCCGAAGAGCACCTCCAGCGTGGAAACCACGCTTTCCTTGGCCATAAAGCCGCTGATGAGCGACGTGCAGATCCGCCAGTCTCCCAGACCCAGAGGCCGGAACAGGGGAGAGAGCACACCCGCCGCCATGGCGAGGATGCTGTACTGCGAATCCGCGACCCGGTTCATACGAAGATCAAAGCTCTGGAGGAACCAGATGACGATTGTGGCCAGCAGAATGACAGAGAAGGCCCGCTGGAGAAAGTCCTTCGCCTTGTCCCAGAGCAGGCGTAGGACATTTTTTGCGCCCGGCATCCGGTAATTGGGCAGCTCCATCACGAACGGCACGGCCTCGCCTTTGAAGAGCGTGCCCTTATACAGCAGCGCCGCCAGGATCCCCGTCACGATGCCCAGCACGTACAGCCCGATCATAATCAGACCGCCGTGCCGGGGGAAGAAGGCGCTGACGAAAAAGGAATAGATGGGCAGCTTCGCCGAGCAGCTCATAAAGGGCGTCAGCAGGATGGTCATCTTCCGGTCTCGCTCGCTGGGGAGCGTCCTGGTGGACATGACGGCGGGGACCGTGCAGCCAAAGCCAATCAGCATGGGCACGATGCTCCGCCCGGAAAGGCCGATCTTGCGCAGCAGCTTATCCATGAAAAAGGCCACGCGGGCGATGTATCCGCTGTCCTCAAGCAGAGAGAGGAAGAAAAACAGCGTCACGATGATGGGCAGAAAGCTGAGCACGCTGCCCACGCCGGTAAAGATGCCGTCGATGATGAGACCGTGGATGGCGGCGTTCACATTCGCGGCGGTCAGCGCCGCGTCCGTCAGGCGGGACAGGGCGTCGATCCCGGTTTCCAGCAGGCCCTGCAGCCACGCACCGACAACGTCGAACGTGAGCCAGAAGACCGCCCCCATGATGCCGATAAAGGCGGGTATAGCGGTGTATTTCCCGGTGAGGAATCGGTCCAGCCTCTGGCTGCGCAGATGCTCCCTGCTTTCCTGGGGCTTTGTCACCGTGGCGGAGCAGACCCGCCCGATAAAGTCAAAGCGCATGTCTGCAATGGCGGCGCTGCGATCAAGCCCGCGCTCGGTCTCCATCTGGAGGATGATGTGCTCCAGCATCTCCTGTTCGTTCTGGTCCAGCTCCAGCTGTCGGAGGATCAGCGCGTCGCCCTCGATGAGCTTGCCGGCGGCAAAGCGCACGGGCAGATTCGCGCGCTCCGCGTGATCCTGGATCAGGTGGATGACTGCGTGGAGACAGCGGTGCACCGCACCATTATGGTCGTGCTCGTCGCAAAAGTCCTGCCGCAGGGGGCGCTCCTGATAGTGGGCCACGTGGACGGCATGCTGGATCAGCTCGTCCACGCCCTGGTTTTTCGCCGCGGAAATGGGAATGACCGGCACGCCCAGCAGCGCCTCCATCTCGTTGATGTCAACGGCCCCGCCGTTGCCGCTCACCTCGTCCATCATGTTCAGCGCCACAACCATGGGGAGGTTCATCTCCAGCAGCTGCATGGTGAGATAGAGGTTTCGCTCAATGTTGGTGGCGTCCACGATGTTGATGATGGCGTGCGGGCGGTCATAGAGCACAAAATTTCGCGACACCAGTTCCTCGCTGCTGTAGGGGGACATGGAATAGATCCCCGGCAGATCCGTGACGGAGGTGTTGGGGTTTCCGCGGATCACGCCGGACTTCCGGTCGATGGTCACGCCGGGGAAGTTGCCCACGTGCTGGTTGGCGCCGGTGAGCTGGTTGAAGAGCGTCGTCTTGCCGCAGTTTTGGTTGCCCAGCAGAGCAAAGGTCAAGATCGTGTCGTCCGGCAGGGGGTCGCCGCTTCCCTTGGGGTGAAATTTTCCCGCCTCGCCGAGACCGGGGTGGTATGCGCTGCGCCTGGGACTCCGGGTCGGGCGCTCCGGTGCCCGTTCGTCCACAGGCCGCACCTGGATCCGGTCGGCGTCCGCCAGGCGGAGCGTCAGCTCATATCCGTGGATGCGCAGCTCCATGGGGTCTCCCATGGGCGCGAGCTTTACCACTGTGACCTCCGCGCCGGGGAGGACGCCCATATCCAGAAAATGCTGCCGCAGCGCGCCCTCGCCGCCCACGGCGGTGATGGTCGCGCTCTGACCGACTGCAAGCTCCTTGAGTGTCATAAGCGATCCGTGTTCCTTTCCGAATGCAAAGGATTCCGTAATTTATGTGCATTTCCACAAATCAGGTATATACGATCTGTGCACATCTGTCAACCCTTTTGGACACATTTGCGCAGGTTTTGCACAGGAGCGGATCAAGAGCGCGGCTGCGGGAAGCGCGAAGAAGCAGCTCTCAAATCGTGTGATTTGAGAGCTGCTGATGGCTATGGTGGGTTGAAACAGAAAAATGCCTGTGAATCCGGAGCGTCGGCGCTTGCGCCGGGGCAACCATTCACAGGCATTTTGATATGGTGGAGACTAGTGGGCTCGAACCACCGACCTCATGCGTGTGAAGCATGCGCTCTAACCAGCTGAGCTAAGCCTCCATACAGCGCGGGGCGCTGTAACAGTGGTGACCCGTACGGGACTCGAACCCATGTTACCGCCGTGAAAGGGCGGTGTCTTAACCACTTGACCAACGGGCCATGAATGGGATGCCGGGAAGGCATCCCATGGTAGCGGCACCTGGATTCGAACCGGGGACACTTCGGGTATGAACCGAATGCTCTGGCCAACTGAGCTATGCCGCCGCATCTGTTTTGCGCCTAAACGCAAGGAGCATTGTACCAAACAATGCTCCCTTTGTCAACCGATTTGCCCCAAAATTTTAATTTTTTTGCGGCAAATACGCCAGAGGCGAAACGGTTACCCCATTGCAGGCCGCGGATACGTGCAGATGACTCTCCTGCGCCGATTCGCATGCGGCGGTCGCGCCGACGGAGCCGATCGTGTCGCCCGCCGACACCGCGTCGCCGACATAGACGGTCGGCAGCTCCTCCAGATTGGCATAGGTGCAGATCAGACCGTTTCCATGGTCGATGATGACGGTGGTGCCGTAGCGGTCGTCATAATAGACTGCCGTGACCGTGCCGGATGTCATGGCCGATACCTTTGTGCCGACCTCGGCGGCGAGATCGACGCCGTCGTGGGTGCGCCAGTCAGACATTGTCTGGTCATACAGCAGCGCCTCCACGCTGTACGGGCGGATGGGGTCGCCGTCCACCGGCCAGACGTAGATCTGCTCGGCCGCGGTCTCCGCGGCGGGCGCGTCTTCGGCTTCCTCGGGCGTCGTCTCGTCCTCCGGTTCCGCCGCGTCGTCCCGCTCGGCCATGGCCGGGGTCGGGTCCGCCAGCGCCGGGGTCTCCGCGGGGGGCAGGGCAGGCGTCGGGACCGCCTCGCTGAGCGCGGTGCCCACGGTGTCTTCGTTGTCCGGCGTCATAGTCTCCGCACCGCGCAGCAGCGACCAGACGGACACGCCGATGATCGCCGCGCACAGGGCAAGGGCTATGTAGAAGCCCTTACCGGCGATGAAATGCTCCAGCTTCTTGCCGAAGCTCTTTTTGGAATCCATATCGTTCCCTCCATGAAAAAAGGTGTTTACACGGCTATTTTTGCCGATGTAAACACCCTTTATACATTTGTGGAAACTTTTTTTACCGGATGCTGAAAAAAGCGTCCATGCCCGGATATTGCGCCACGTCGAACAGCTCGTCCTCGATGCGCAGCAGCTGGTTGTACTTGGCCACGCGGTCTGTGCGGCTGGGCGCGCCGGTCTTGATCTGGCCGGCGTTCACGGCGACGGAGATATCCGCGATGGTGGTGTCCTCGGTCTCACCGGAGCGGTGAGAGACGACGGCGGTGTAGCCCGCGCGATGCGCCGTCTGGATGGCGTCGAGCGTCTCCGTCAGCGTGCCGATCTGGTTGACCTTGATGAGGATGGCGTTCGCGACCTTCTTTTCGATCCCCTGCGTCAGCCGCTGGACATTGGTGACGAAGAGGTCGTCCCCGACGAGCTGTACCTTGTCGCCGATGGCGTCGGTCAGCAGCTTCCAGCCGTCCCAGTCATCCTCGGCCATGCCGTCCTCGAGGGAGATGATCGGATAGTTCGCGGCAAACCCGCTCCACATATCCACCAGCTCCTGCGCCGTCATCTCTCGGCCGGTCTTGGGCTGGACATAGGATTTCTTCTCGTCGCTCCACCACTCGGAGGCGGCGGCGTCGATGGCGATCATGAAGTCCCTGCCGGGCTTGTAGCCGGCCTTTTCGATGGCCTGCACCAGCGCCTTCAGCGCGTCCTCGTCGCTGCCCAGATTCGGCGCGTAGCCGCCTTCGTCGCCGACGCCGGCGGCGGGCGTGCCGTTTTCCTTCAGCACGGTCTTGAGCGCGTGGAACACCTCGGCGCACATGCGCAGCGCCTCGCGGAAGTTCTCCGCGCCGACGGGCATAATCATAAACTCCTGAATCTCCACATTGTTTGTGGCGTGCGCGCCGCCGTTGAGCACGTTCATCATCGGCACCGGCAGCGTCTTGGCGTTGCAGCCGCCGATATAATGATAGAGACTCTGCCCGGTCGCGGCGGCGGCCGCCTTCGCGCACGCGAGCGACGCGCCGAGGATGGCGTTCGCGCCGAGGCGGGTCTTGTTCGGCGTGCCGTCCAGCTCGATGAGGAGCTTGTCGATGGAGGTCTGATCCATGACGTTCAGGCCCAGCAGCGCCTCGGCGATTTCGACGTTGACGTTCTCCACCGCCTTCCGGACGCCCTTGCCGTTATACCGGGTCTTGTCGCCGTCGCGCAGCTCGCACGCCTCGTGAATGCCGGTCGATGCGCCGGACGGGACGTCCGCGCGGCCGACGGTGCCGTCCTCAAGCGTGACCTCCACCTCGACTGTGGGGTTGCCGCGGGAATCGAGAATTTCTCTCGCGCTGACATCAACGATTTCAAAGTAGTCTTTCATAGCGTGTCCTCCTTTATCATTCCTGTTGGATTAAGCTTTCACCTGTCATCACATCGGGCTGCGGAAGGCCCATCAGCGCCAGCATCGTGGGCGCGAGATCGGCGAGACGCCCCCGCTCGCGCAGCGCGGCGTCCCTTCCGACGAGCACCAGCGGCACCAGATTCGTCGTGTGCGCGGTGTTTATGCTGCCGTCCGGCTCCACCATGCGGTCGGCGTTGCCGTGGTCCGCCGTGATAAGAAGCACATAGCCCGTCTCCTCCGCGGCCGTGACCAGCTCGCCCAGGCAGGCGTCCACGCACTCCACCGCCGCGATGGCCGCCTCGCGCACGCCGGTGTGACCCACCATGTCGCAGTTGGCGAAGTTGCAGATAATCATGTCATACTGCTCCGAGCGCATCCGGCGGATCAGCTCGTCCTTCACCTGCACGGCGCTCATCTGCGGGATGAGGTCATAGGTGGGAAATTCGCGCGGGGAGGGGATGAGCACCCGGTCCTCGCCGGCATACTGTGTCTCCGTGCCGCCGTTAAAGAAGAATGTGACGTGTGCGTACTTTTCCGTTTCGGCGATGCGCAGCTGGCGCAGCCCCGCGCGGCTCGCGATCTCGCCCAGCGTGTCGTGCAGCTCCTCCGGCGGAAAGGCCACGGGAAGGTCCGACAGCTTTTCATCATAGCGCGCGGTGCAGACAAACCGCAGGGGGCAGACCGTCTTCTTCCGCTGGAAGCCGTCAAAATCGCGCTGCGTGAGCGCATAGGTCATCTCGCGCGCGCGGTCCGGGCGGAAATTCATGAAGATCACGGAGTCGCCCGGCTCCATGCGCCCGTCCGCGTCGCAGACGACGGGCTTTACAAATTCGTCCGTCACGCCCGCGGCGTAGCTTGCCTCCATCGCGTGCACGGGATCGGGGTCCTGCGTGCCCTCGCCGCAGACGATGGCGTTATAGCCCGCCTCGATGCGCTCCCAGCGCCTGTCGCGGTCCATGCCGTAAAAGCGGCCCTGCAGCGTGGCGATTTTTCCCGTGCCCAGCGCGGCGCACGCGCCCTGCAGCTGGCGGACGTAGCCTGCGCCGGTCGTGGGGCCGACGTCGCGCCCGTCGAGAAAGCAGTGGAGATACACGCGATCCAGACCGCGCAGCTTTGCCATCTTTACGATGGCAAGGATGTGGTCGATGTGGCTGTGCACGCCGCCGTCGGACAGCAGGCCCAGAATGTGCAGGGCCTTTCCGTCGCGCTTCGCCGCGTCCATCGCCGCGGCGTAGGCGGGATTTTCAAAAAAGCTCCCGTCGGCAATCGCGTTTGTGATGCGCGGCAGATCCTGAAACACCACGCGGCCGGAGCCGATGTTTGTGTGCCCGACCTCGGAGTTTCCCATCTGCCCGTCCGGCAGGCCGACGTCCAGCCCGGAGGCGGAGAGCTTCGTGTGCGCGCAGCGGCGCATAAGGGCATCCATGACCGGCGTGTTCGCCGACCAGATGGCGTTCCCGGCGTCGGGCTTTCCGATGCCGTAGCCGTCGAGAATGATGAGCGCGACCTTATTCATGCGCGTCCCTCTGTGCCGGCGCGGTCGCCGCGATGATCTTCGCAAAGTCCGCGGGCTTGAGCGACGCGCCGCCGATGAGGCCGCCGTCGATGTCCGGCTGCGCAAGCAGGTCGCAGGCGTTGCCCGCGTTCATCGAGCCGCCGTAGAGCACGCGGATGCGCGCGGCCGTCTCCGCGTCATAGATGCGCGCGAGCGCGCTGCGGATATCCGCGCAGACCTCCTGCGCCTGCCCGGTGGTGGCGGTGTTGCCCGTGCCGATGGCCCAGAGTGGCTCATAGGCGACGACGCACGCCGCCGCGGCCTCCGCCGGAATGCCGGAAAACGCGGCCGCGATCTGGTATTCGACCAGCTCGCGCGTCAGCCCGCGCAGCCGCTGCTCCAGGCTCTCGCCCACGCAGATGATGGGCGTGATGGCGTTCGCCAGCAGCGCCTTCGCCTTTTCGTTGACCATAAAGTCCGTCTCGCCGTGGTAGCTGCGCCGCTCGCTGTGGCCGACGATGCAGTACCGCACGCCGAACTCGAAAAGCTGCGCGGCGGAGACCTCGCCCGTGTACGCGCCCTTCTCGTGTTCGGACACGTCCTGCGCGCCGACGCCGAGATTCAGCGCCGCGCCGGATTCCCGGACGGCCGGAATGAGCGGAAACGGCGCGCAGATGACAACGTCGCAGCCGCGCTCCGCCGGGAGCGCGCTCCGCAGCTCGGCCGCGAACGGCGCGACCTCGGCCGCCAGTTTGTTCAGCTTCCAGTTTCCGGCGATGATCGGTTTTCTGCCTCTGATATTCATATCGGTATCTCCTTTGCTCCGGTTATCGGTCCAGCAGGCACGCGACGCCCGGCAGCTCCTTGCCCTCCAGAAATTCGAGCGACGCGCCGCCGCCGGTGGAAATGTGCGTCATGCGCTGCGCGTAGCCGAGCTTTTCGACCGCCGCGGCAGAGTCGCCGCCGCCGACGATGGTCACCGCGCCGGACTCCGCCAGCGCCTTGGCGACGGCCTCCGTCCCCACGGCGAAGGCCGGGAACTCAAATACGCCCATCGGGCCGTTCCAGACGACCGTGCCCGCGCCGCGAATGGCTTCGGTGAAAAGCGCCACGGTCGCGGGGCCAATGTCCAGTCCCATCCAGCCCGCCGGGATCTCCCGCACGTCCACGGTTTTGTGGACGCAGTCCACCGCGAAGGAATCGCCCACCTCGGTGTCCACCGGCAGGAGCAACCGCACGTTCTGCGCCTTGGCCTTTTGGAGCATCTCGCGGGCATAATCCAGCCGGTCCTCCTCCAGCAGGGATGCGCCGATTTCGCAGCCCATCGCCTTGAGGAACGTATACGCCATGCCGCCGCCGATGATGATCGTGTCGGCCTTTTCAAGCAGATTGTTGATGACGCCGATCTTGTCTGACACCTTCGCGCCGCCGAGGATGGCGACGAACGGGCGCTTCGGATCGTCGAGCGCCCCGCCCATGACGGAGAGCTCCTGCTCCACGAGCAGCCCCGCGTAGGCCGGGAGATAGGCCGCGACGCCCGCCGTGGAGGCGTGCGCCCTGTGCACGGTGCCGAATGCGTCCGATACAAAGAGATCGGCCATGGAGGCGAGCTCTCTGGCAAATTCGGGGTCATTTTTCTCCTCGCGCGGGTCAAAGCGCAGGTTTTCCAGCAGCAGAAGCTGGCCCGGCTGCAGCGCGGCGGCCTTGGTACGGGCGTCCTCGCCGACGGTGTCCCGCGCAAAGCCGACATCCATGCCAAGCAGCTCTGACAGCCGCGCCGCGACGGACGCGAGCGACAGGCTCTCCTTGCGCACGCCCTTCGGCTTGCCGAGATGCGAGCACGCGATCACGGCCGCGCCATGGTCGAGCAGATAACGAATCGTCGGCAGCGACGCCACGATGCGCTTGTCGCTTGTAATCGCGCCGGTCTCCTTGTCCTGCGGGACGTTGAAGTCACACCGCAGCAGGACCTTCCTGCCGCCGAGATCGGCGTCGCTCACCGTCTTTTTGTTGTAGTTCATAGTACTCCTCCTTCTGGAAATTCATCGTTCGCCCACTGTCTGCAAGTACAACCGCTCCAGCGCGCCCTGCTGCCGCAGCGCCTCATAGCAGAGGATTGCGGCGGCGTTTGAGAGATTCAGGCTCCGCGCCCCGGCGCGCATGGGAATGCGCAGACAGCGGTCAGCGTAGCGCTCGCGCAGCCCTTCCGGTAGCCCCTTCGTCTCCTTGCCGAACATGAGCGTCACGTGCGCGTCGGAGAGATCGGCCTCCAGATAGCTTTGCCGTGCCTTGGTCGAGAGCAGCCATAGCCCCTCGTCTCCATTTTTGGCAAAATATTCGTCGATATTCTCATAGACCGCAAGCTCGACCAGGTGCCAATAGTCCAGCCCCGCGCGCTTGACGGCTTTGTCCGAGATGTCAAATCCCAGCGGCTTCACCAGATGCAGCCGCGCGCCGGTGCAGGCGCAGGTGCGCGCGATTGCCCCCGTGTTGTTGGGAATCTCCGGCTCGACCAAAACGATATCGACCATAGTCTGCCCCTTCCTGCGAAAAATTTTCCTGTCCTATTGTATCGCGCCGGGCGGCTTTTTTCAATCGCTTTCCTGTAAACAGATTCAAAATTTTTCAGCGTTTCCGCGGCAGCCGTTGCACATTTCGCCGTTTTTCAGTATAATAGCGATATCTTGCATCTCGGAGGGCGTCTATGGCAGGGTGTAATCGCTGTCCCCGCCGATGCGGCGCGGATCGCGCCGCGGGGCAGCTCGGCTTTTGCGGCGTACCGGAGGCGCCGGTCGTCGCGCGCGCCGCGCCGCACTTCGGCGAGGAGCCGTGCATTTCCGGCACGCGCGGCAGCGGCACGGTCTTTTTCGCCGGCTGCGGGCTGCGGTGCGTGTACTGTCAGAACTATGCGCTCAGCCGCGCGAAGCAGGGGAGAGAGATCACAATATCGCGCCTGCGGGATATCTTTCTGGAGCTGCGCGACCAGGGCGTGCACAACATCAACCTGGTCACGGCGGGGCATTACGTTCACGCCGTCGTGCGGGCGCTCGACGGGCTCTCTCTCGGCATTCCGGTCGTGTGGAACAGCTCCGGATATGAGACGGTCGAGACCCTGCGCGCGCTGGAGGGGCTTGTGCAGGTCTACCTGCCGGATATGAAATATGCCGACCGCGCGCTCGCCGCACGTTGGTCCGCCGCGCCGGATTATCCGGAGACGGCGCGCGCCGCGATTCTGGAGATGTTCCGGCAGACCGGACCGTTTCGCCTGGACGCGGACGGGATGCTCCGGCGCGGCGTGCTGATCCGGCACCTGATTTTGCCGCGGCAGGCGGAAAACAGCCGCCGCGTCATCGACTGGGTGTCGGAGACCTTCGCGCCGGACGAGGTGCTTTTCAGTCTCATGAGCCAGTATACGCCCATGGGCGACCTGCGAGACTTCCCGGAGCTGCGGCGCACCGTCTCGCCGGAGCTGAACGCGGCGCTCTATCAGGTTCTCCTCGACAGCCGGATCGAAAACGGCTATTACCAGGAGCCGGAGGCCGCGACCGCCGAAATGATCCCGCGCTTTGACGGCACGGGAGTTTGAGGATTCTGCCGGACACGATACGTTTACACTACATATTCCATATTTATAAATTTTAGGAGGCGTCACAATGGATTACAAAGAGATTTTGGAGCACGCGCGCACGTGCAGCGGCCCGTACTGCAAGGTATGTCCCGTGTGCAACGGCCACGCCTGCGGCAACACCGTCCCCGGTCCCGGCGCGAAGGGGCCCGGCAGCGGATTTCAGCGCAACTATGACAAGTGGCAGAGCATTTGCGTCAACATGGACACGATCTGTGAGAACAAGCCGGTCGATACGGCGCTGACGCTCTTCGGGAAGACGTACCGCTATCCGTTCTTCGCCGCGCCCGTCGGCGCGATGAAGCTGCACTACGGCGACAAGTACAGCGACCTGGAATACAATCAGATCCTGGTGTCCGCGTGCGCCGGAGCCGGCATCGCGGCGTTCACGGGCGACGGGGTGGACCCCAACGTGTTCGACGGCGCGATCAGGGCCATCCACGCCGCGGACGGCGTGGGCGTGCCGACCGTGAAGCCGTGGAATATGGATCTGGTGAAGGAAAAGCTGGACAGAGCCAGGGCCTCCGGCTGCCCGTTCATCGCGATGGACATCGACGCGGCGGGCCTACCGTTTCTGAAGAACATGACCCCGCCCGCGGGCAGCAAATCCGTGGAGGAGCTGCGCGAGATCGTGCGGTGTGCCGGGCTGCCGTTTGTCGTCAAGGGCGTGATGACGGTCCGCGGCGCGGAGAAGGCCGCCGAGGCCGGCGCGGCGGGCATCGTCGTGTCCAACCACGGCGGGCGCGTGCTGGGCCAGACGCCCGCGACGGCTGAGGTGCTGCCCGCCATTGCCGACGCGGTGGGCGGCAGACTGAAGATTTTTGTGGACGGCGGCATCCGCATGGGAATGGATGTGTTCAAGGCGCTCGCGCTCGGCGCGGACGCGGTGCTCATCGGCCGCCCGTTTGTCACGATGGTCTATGGCGGCGGGGCCGAGGGCGTCCAGACGTATGTGGATAAGCTCGGCGCGGAGCTGACGGATACCATGGCCATGTGCGGCGTCCACAGTCTCGGCGAGATCACCCGCGACTGCGTGACATGGTTTGAGGAATAAAAACAATGATTCAGGGAGTGCATCCGCACTCCCTGAATCATTTTCGTTTCTGGTTTTTATGGCCGCGCGCCGTCGCGCGCGTGGCTGCGGGGCGTGGCGGCGAAGCGCTTTTTATACGCGCGGGAAAACGCGGAATAGTCCCGATAGCCGCAGCGGTAGCACGCCTCCGACGCCGTCATGCCGTGCGCGATCAGCTCCCGCGCCAGATGCAGCCGCTTGTCCGTGAGATAGGCGTGGATGGTAAAGCCCGTGCGCGCGCGGAACAGGCGCATCATGTAATATTTGCTGAGATAAAACTCCTCCGCCAGCCGGTCGATGCTGATCTCCTCGGTGAGGTGCTCATGCAGATATTCCAGGATCTCCGCCGCCTTTTCGCCGTTGTTTTCCGCGGCCGCGTAGTGATACCCGTCGGCGCTGACGCCCCGGCCCAGCTCCACCAGGAGCTGAACGGCAAGCGCGCGCGAAAGCAGATCGTGCGCGTACGCCTCGCTTTTGGAGGCGGCCTCCAGCGCCGAGAGAAGCTGCAGCAGCGACTCCCGGCGGTCATAGTCCGGCCGCAGGACGCAGCTTTTTTCCCGCGCCGCCGTGGAGAAGCAGCGGTCGAGCCGGCTGCGCGCGGACGACTGCGCGTCGAGAAACGCCGGGTCGATATAGAGGATGACACGCTCGTACCGCTCCTCCGGCGAAATCTCCGCCTTGTGAATCGCCCCGCGCTGCACCAGCACGATATCATACGGCTTGAGCGCGTAGCTGCGGCCCTCCACGATGTAATTGCCCTTCCCGGAGAGGAAAAAGACGATCTTGTGAAATTCGTGGTAGTGAAACGCGGTATCCTCCGTCAGCGCGGAGTCGAGATGAAACAGACGGAACGCTTCCAGCAGGTAGCCGCGCTTTTCGTAGTTTTGTTCTTCCATGGCCGATCTTTCCTGTCACAGCATGATTTGCAAACATTTTAGCATCTTTTGCGCTTAATTTGCAAGCGGTTTTCGAATAGAATGAAACTAACCTTTGAAAACGGGAGTGATCTTTATGGCGCAGAATGTAGCGAAAAAGCCTTTTCTCAAGACCTACGGGTTTCTCATCTGCATGATTGCGGGCATCGTCGCCGGCTGCATCGTCGGCGCGGTCTGGCCGGGCGCGACGGCGCTGGAGCCGATCGGCACGGTATTTATCAACATGATGTTCTGTGTCGTGGTGCCGATGGTGTTTGTCTCCATCTCCTCCGCGATTGCGAATATGAAAAGCGCCCGGCGCGCGGGCAAGGTCATGGGCGTCACCGTCCTTACGTTCTGCGTGACGGCCGCCGTCGCCGCCGTCATCATGTATATCGTTGCGCGCGTCTTCCCGCTGGTCACCGGCGATTATCCGACGGCGGAGGGCGAGGTCGGCGAGACGCTCGGCGTGGCCGACATGATTATCAACTTCTTCACGAAGCCGGACTTTACAGAGCTGTTCAGCCGCAGGGCCATTCTGCCGCTGATCGTCGCGGCAATCCTCTTCGGCTTCGGCATCCAGCTGAACGGCGGGCGCGAGACCAAAACCGCCGCGCTGCTGGAGGATCTGAACGGCTGCCTGATGAAGGTCGTCAGGATCATCACCTACTATGCGCCGGTCGGTTTTTTCGGCTTCTTCGCGTACCTGGTCGCGAGCTACGGCCCTGAGCTGATCGGCGACTATGGCCGTACGCTGGTTATCTACTATGTCCTCTGCTTTGCGTATATGCTGGTATTTTTCCCGCTCTACGCGCGCTTCGGCGGCGGCGCGGGCTCGATCAAGGTCATGTTCCAGCATCTGTTTCGCCCGGCGGCGGTGTCCTTTGGCACCTGCTCGTCTGTCGCGACGATCCCGACCAATATGGAGGTCGCGGAGGAGACCGGCATTTCCAAGGATGTGTCTGACATCGTGCTCCCGCTTGGCGCGACGATGCACATGGACGGCTCGGCCATGAGCGCCATCATCAAGGTCGCATTTCTGTTCGGCATGTTCGGGCAGGACTTCAGCACCGGCCGCGCGATTCTCGCGATCATCGTCGCGGTGTTCTCCTCGGTGGCCATGTCGGGCATCCCGGGCGGCGGCGGCACGGGCGAGCTCGTGCTCTGCACGATCTTCTTCCCGGATCAGCTGGCAATCGCGTACCCCATCGCGCTCGCGCTGGGCAATCTCGTCGATCCGCCGGCAACGATGGTCAACGCCGCCGGCGACTATGTGGCCTGCTACATCGTCTCCCGCTATGTGGACGGAAAGGACTGGCTGCAAAAGCGGCTGAAGTTAAATAATTCCAGTGACTGAAGCGGCTCCAAACGTATCAAAATCCTCCCATTCGGAAACCCTACCAACGAATGGGAGGTTTTCCTGTCAAACCTCCGATACTCTGCGTAACGGAGGTTTTTTTATGCTCGGAAAAGTTGAGATTTGCGGCGTGAACACGGCGGAGCTGAAGGTGCTGAGCGGCGAGGAATGCCGCGCGCTGCTGCTGCGCGCAAAGCAGGGCGACAGCGCCGCGCGCGAGGCGCTCATCGCCGGGAATCTGCGCCTGGTGCTCTCCGTGCTGCAGCGGTTCGTCGGGCGCGGAGAAAACGTGGACGATCTCTTTCAGGTCGGCTGCATCGGGCTGATTAAGGCCATCGACAATTTTGACGCTGAGGCGCACGATGTGCGCTTTTCCACCTATGGGGTGCCGATGATCGCGGGGGAGATTCGCCGCTACCTGCGCGACAACAGCGCGGTGCGTGTCAGCCGGTCGATGCGCGACACGGCATATCACGTCCTGCAGGCAAAGGAGAAGCTCACCGCCGCCACCGGACGCGAGCCGACGATGGAGGAGATTGCAAAGGAGCTCGGCATTCGGCGGCAGGATGTCGTGTTCGCGCTCGACGCCATCAGCGAGCCGGTCTCGCTCTATGAGCCGGTCTATACCGACAGCGGGGAAAACATCTGCGTGATGGACCAGGTGGGCGACACGAAAAACACGGACGAGCACTGGCTGGAGCAGATTGCGCTGTCGTCCGCCATCGCGGCGCTCGGCGAGCGGGAAAAGCGGATCCTGGCGCTGCGGTTTTATTCCGGCCGGACGCAGACCGAGGTCGCAAACGAGATCGGCATCAGCCAGGCGCAGGTCTCCCGGCTGGAGAAAAACGCGATCAATAAGATCAAAAAGAACATTTTCGTGTCATAACGCCGCCGTTTTCGTCATAGGATGGACCAAAATCCACCTGACGGAGGGAACGCGCATGAAATGCTGTCTTTCGGATTTGCGATATAAAGAGGTCATCAACATGGCGACCGGGCAGCGGCTGGGCTACGTCTGCGACGCGGAAATTGACCTGGACGAGGGGCGCGTGCTCGCGCTGATCGTGCCGGGCCAGCGCAAGATGGGCGGCCTGCTCGCCGGGGAGGCGGACTATGTCCTGCCGTGGTCGAGCATCACGCGCATGGGGGAGGATATCATCCTCGCCGAGGTGGGGGAGCCGCAGCCGCGCAGGCCGCGCGAGCGGAAGCCGCCGCTGCTCGGATAATTTTTTTCTGAAAAAATAGAAGAAAACCCTTGCATTGCATACTTTTTCTTGGTATAATACCAAGGCATTACGCACGGGGGCGGATGGGCGACCATGTGGCTGCGGTCTGGTCGGGCTCAGACGAAGCTCCCGGAGGAAGCAACAAAATAAAGGAGGACAATCACATTATGGCAGTCGTATCTATGAAACAGCTTCTGGAGGCCGGCGTGCATTTCGGCCACCAGACCCGCAGATGGAACCCGAAGATGGCCGAGTATATCTACTGCGAGCGCAACGGCATCTACATCATTGATCTGCAGAAGACCGTGAAAAAGCTGGAGGAGGCGTACAACTTCGTGCGCGGCCTCGCCGAAAACGGCCAGACCATCCTCTTCGTCGGCACCAAGAAGCAGGCGGCCGACGCCGTGAAGGAGGAGGCGTCCCGCGTCGGCATGTACTATGTCAACGCCCGCTGGCTCGGCGGTATGCTCACCAACTTCAAGACCATGCGCACCCGCATCGACCGTCTGGCCCAGCTCAAGAAGATGCAGGAGGACGGCACGTTCGATATGCTTCCGAAGAAGGAAGTCATGAAGCTCCTCGGCGAGATGGAGAAGCTCGAGAAGTATCTCGGCGGCGTGAAGGACATGAAGAAGCTCCCGGGCGCGCTGTTCGTCGTC
Organism: Oscillospiraceae bacterium; assembly: GCA_902760845.1. Classification (GTDB taxonomy): domain Bacteria; phylum Bacillota; class Clostridia; order Oscillospirales; family Oscillospiraceae; genus CAG-103. The sequence continues at coordinate 3,137 of CACWHX010000014.1, read as the reverse complement.
GATCCGCGCAAGGAGCACAACGCCATTGCCGAGGCGCGCAAGCTGCACATCCCCATCGTGGCCATCGTGGATACGAACTGCGACCCCGATGAGATTGATTACGTCATTCCCGCGAACGACGACGCCATCCGCGCCATCCGTCTCATTTCCGCCACGATGGCGAACGCCGTGCAGGAGGGCCTGCAGGGCGCCGACGCGGAGGAGCCCGCCGCCGAGGAGACCGAAAAGGTCGAAGAATAAGCGAGAACTTTTCCGGGCGGGTCCAATCACCCGCCCGAATGATCTGCAATACAAAAGGAGAATCATACTATGGCATTTTCTGCTGCTGATGTAAAAAACCTGCGCGAAATGACCGGCGTCGGCATGATGGACTGCAAAAAGGCGCTCACCGCTGCCGACGGCGATATGGATAAGGCCGTGGAGTGGCTGCGTGAAAAGGGCCTCGCCGCCGCGCAGAAGAAGGCCGGCCGCATCGCGGCTGAGGGCGTTGCTTACGCTGCCGTGATCGACGGCGTCGGCGTCATTGTCGAGGTCAACGCGGAGTCTGACTTCGTCGCGAAAAACGAGCTGTTCATGGACTACGTCAAGGGCGTGGCCGCCGTCGTCGCGAAGGACGCGCCGGCCGATCTCGACGCGCTGTATGCCTGCCAGTACGGCAACGGCAAAACCGTGCTCGACGAGCAGAATGACAAGGTCCTCGTCATTGGCGAGAACATCAAGGTCCGCCGCTTCGCGCGCTATGCCGCGGGGCTGAGCGTGCCCTACGTCCATATGGGCGGCCGCATTGCGGTGCTCGTGAATCTGGAGACCGCCTCCGCCGACGCGGCCGTCGAGGAGCTGGGCAAGGACATTGCCATGCAGATCGCGGCGCTGAACCCGACCTTTAAGGACAAGGCCGATGTCTCTGCGGAGTTCATCGAGAAGGAAAAGGAGATCCGCCTGGCGCAGGCCAAGGAGGATCCGAAGAACGCCAAAAAGCCCGATGCGATCATCGAGAAGATTGTCATGGGCGGCATCTCCAAGTATTACAAGGAGATCTGCCTCATGCAGCAGCCGTTCGTCAAGGACGACAAGGTCTCCGTCGAGGAGCACATCGCCGCGGTTGCAAAGCAGGTCGGCGGCGAGATCAGGCTCGTTGATTACACCCGCTTTGAAAAGGGCGAGGGCATCGAAAAGCGCCAGGACGACCTGGCCGCCGAGGTCGCAAAGCTCGTAAAGTAAAGCACAAATACAGCAAACCACGCCGCGGAGCATCCGCGGCGTGGTTTGATTTTTGCATCGTTCGTCTCGACTTTCTTTCCCATTACGCACACGCGATTTTTTATGGTATAATGGTTCAAACAATTAAACGGAAGGAGGTGCTTGCGTGAAGTTGAAATCGGAGCTTTCACAGCTCGCTGGAGAGATCACCGCGTCGCAGAAGATTCTGCTTGCCCTGGGGGACGAGGTCCGGCAGCACCTGATTCTGGTGATGATGAAGAGCGGAGACTGCTCGGGGATGCGGGTGAACGACATCGCGGCTCAAACCAGCCTGTCCCGACCGGCCGTGTCGCACCATCTGCGGATTTTGAAAGACGCCGGGATCGTGAAGATGCGGCGGGAGGGCACGCGAAACTATTATTATTTTGACGCGGACATGGAGGCCATGGATCAGCTGATTGCAACGCTCACGCACGCAAAGGAGATCATGCTGCAGCTTCCGGATCGGAGTGGTGGAGATGCTTAGAGTTCATGTTCTTGACTGCGGCAGCACGGTCGTCGATGAGGCGCTGCCGTTTTCCGACCGGTCGCGCAATCCGCTTGCGTTCACAGGCATCCTGCGCGGAAAAAAGCACAAAATATCCGTGCCGGTCACGGCGTATCTGATCGAGCACCCCAAGGGCCTGGTGCTGGTGGACACCGGCTGGGACACGGCGATTCGCACCGACGCCCGTCGGTACGAGGGCCTTGTGAACCATTTTGCGTCGCCGGGGACCCTGCCGCTGGGAAAGGCGGTGACGGAGCACCTGCGGCGACTGGGATACCGGCCGGAGGACATGGACTACTGCGTCTTGACGCACATGGATATCGACCACGCCGGCGGGATCGGCCTTGTGCAAAGCGCAAAGCACATCATGGCGAGCGAGGCGGAGTGGGCTGCGGCGTGCGGCGCGCATCCCCGGTATTTGAAGCGCCTGTGGAGAGGCATCTCCATCGAGACGTTCCCGGACCGGGACGTGGACCTGTTCGGCGACGGCACGGTGACGCTGCTGCCCCTGCATGGGCACTCCGCCGGCATGACGGGGGTGAAGGTCGGCGGCGCGCGCTATCTCATCATCGCGGGCGACGCCGGCTACGGCCGCCCGTCGTGGGAGCGTTTGGTTCTGCCCGGCATCTGCTGGAACCGGGCGGAGGCGCTGGCCTCGCTCAGGACGCTGCAGGCATACGGGAACGACGAAAACTGCGTCGCCGTTCTGATGACGCACGACACGGAGCAAAAACCGACAATTTTTGAACTCTAGGAGGATTTGACGATGGACATCATGGAAGCCATGCGCCAGCGCCACGCTGTGCGCGCGTATTTGAACAGGCCCATGGAAGGGGAGACGCTGAAGGCGCTGGAGGACTGCATTGCGGAATGCAACCGCGAGAGCGGTCTGCACATCCAGCTCGTGAAAGACGAGCCGAAAGCGTTTGACAGCCGGATGGCGCACTACGGGAAATTTTCCGGAGTCACGAATTATATCGCCATGGTTGGGAAGAAAGGCGCGGAACTGGAGGAGCAGTGCGGCTATTACGGCGAAAAGCTCGTTTTGCAGGCGCAGCTGCTCGGCCTGAACACCTGCTGGGTCGCAATGACTTACAAGAAGATTCCCGGCGCCTTTCAGGTGGACGAGGGGGAAAAGCTCGCGATTGTGATCGCCATCGGCTACGGCGCGACCGAGGGCGTGCCGCACAAGTCCAAGCCCGCGGAAGCGGTCAGCGACGCGCAGGGCGCGGCGCCGGACTGGTTCCGCGGGCTTGGACTTGTCCAGCAGCTGCAGCTGCGCGCCGCTGACGCCGTTGCCGTCGGGATCGACCTTCCGCAGCTGGACCTGCGTCGGGGTGTTCTTCGCCTCAAGTGTGATGACCTTCAGCCCGTCCTGCATCACCGCGTG
>CACWHX010000013.1 GCA_902760845.1 Oscillospiraceae bacterium | reverse complement strand
CAGGGGTTCGAATCCCTTACGGCGTGCCAACAAAAAGGCAGCCCCATCGGGGGCTGCCTTTTTGCTAAACCTGTCGAAAAACAAGTTTTTCGACAGAAGGGGCTTGCGCTGCATTCCTTGCCCTCGTTTGCCACGTCGCGGCAAGCTCTGTTTCGCCCGCGTCCCCGAGACGAAGCCCAGCGGAGCGGGTTCGGCTCGGTAAGGAAGAACGGGGGCGCGGATGCGGAGCCGTCGAGCTTGCCTCGACTGCGCAGCGGAGCAAGCCCGTTCTGACGTCGCGTCCCCGAGACGAAGCCCAGCGGAGCGGGTTCGGCTCGGTAAGGAAGAACGGGGAAGCGGATATGAAGCCGCCGCGCTCCGCGCGGCTGCGGAATGGAGCGCGCCCGTTCTGACGCCGACTTGAGAACTTTATTTCCACAAAAACCATACGAGCAGGTAGCCCGTCATCACTGCCGTGAGCGAGAACGGCACGCCGATGCGCATGAAGTCCTTCGTCCGGACCTCGCAGCCCTCTTTGCGGAGCATGCCGATGGCCGTGATATTTGCCGAGGCGCCGATGGGCGTGAGATTGCCGCCGAGCGTCGCGCCTGTGAGCAGGCCGAAATAGAGCAGATACGGCTCCACCCCCATGCCAAGCGCGAGGCGCTGCACGACGGGCAGCATCGTCGCCACATAGGGAATGTTGTCAATAAACGCCGAGAACAGCACGCTGGCCCAGACGACGATCGTATAAATCGCAAACATGCTGCCGCCGCCAAGCTGCCGGAACGAATCCGCAATTGCGTCGATCACGCCCGCGTTCGTGATGCCGCCGATGACCATGAACAGCCCCGCCAGCAGCAGGAGCGTTTCGTAGTCGATCTCCATGAGCGGCGCGGTCAGCGCGCGCAGACTTTTGTTTTTCGCGACGTTCGCAATCAGGCCGACGAGGAACATCCCCATGCAGATCAGGCCGTTCGTATCGTCCGGCTTGTCCGGCAGGAAGGACGCGGCGATGAGCAGCACGATCGTGCCGCCGAGCAGCACCGTCGGCAGATAGTCCGTGACGACCGTATGTTCCTTCGCTTCGGTCTTTTGCGTCTCGTTCCGAAACAGCAGATACAGCACCAGCGCCGTAAGCGCCGCGCCGAGCTCCACGACCCAGAACATGCCGGGCCGGCCGTGGAACCAGAAAAAATCCAGAAAATCCATATTCGCATAGGCGCCCAGCAGGATCGACGTCGTGTCGCCGACGAGCGTGGCCGCGCCCTGCAGATTTGACGACACGGAGATGGCGATAATCATCGGCACGGGTGAAATGTGAAACTTCCGCGCAATCTCCATTGCGACCGGCGCAATCATGAGCACCGTCGCGACGTTGTCCACAAACGCGGACACCACGCCCGCAAAGAGCGAGAGCGCGATGATCGTCGCGCGCACGTTCGTCATGCGGTCCAGCAGCACGTCCGCCATCAGCGCCGGCATCCCGGAGGCGATGAAAAGCGAGACGAGCCCCATCGTGCCCGCAATCATCAGCAGAACGTTCCAGTCAATCGCCAGCACCGCCTCCCGCACCGGCAGGACGCCCACCGCGACGAACACCAGCGCCGATGCCAGCGCCACCCACGGCCGCCACTTCGGCAGCAGGAGCAAAAGCGCATAAGTCAGGAGAAACAGGATCAGTGCCGCCGTCATTGTCATCATACATCATCCTTTTCTAACAGTATCCGTTTGCCGGCAAATAAAAAAAGACTTTTGCCGCGCACGTTGTCCGCGGCAAAAGTCTTGCACTCTTTCAATGCGGAAACGGGCCCGTGGCCGTATTGACGTCGCCGCATCATATCCATCCGGATATGGGCTACTCCCTTTTGCTGTCTGTATTGTAGCCGCGCCGGCGCGGCTTGTCAAGGAGAAAAACGCCGAAACCCGGCTGTCATTCCGGCAGCTTTTTTCCATATGGATGCAGGTGAAGGTGTTTTGCACCACGCGCGTCCGGTCCGCCGTGTAGCCGAGCGCCTCGTAAAAGCCGACGGCTACGTCCCGGCTCTCCAGCACCGCGGTGCGATAGCCCAGCTCGCGCGCCCACGCCTCCGCCTCCAGCACCGCGCGGCGGCCGAGGCCCTGCCCGCGATATTCCGGCAGCACCACGACGCGACCCAGCATCACCGCCTCGTCCGAAAGCGGGTAGAGCCTGCACGTCGCCACCGGAAAATCCGCGTCCAGCAGCACGATGTAGCGGCTGTCCGGCCCGTCGTGCGCATCAAACTCCTGCCGCAGCGTGATGTGATGCTGCCGCGCCATCGCCTGAATGCGCACATAGTACGCGCCCGCCTGCTGCCACGTCTCCGTGGCGCGCAGCACCTGAACGTCCACCCGGCATCCCTCCTCTTCGGCGTATGATTATACACCGCCCGCGCCGCGCGCGCAAGATTGTCTATTGCGGATCTGCCCATTTCGTGGTATATCATTCTCAAGGGAACTTTTCAAACGTTTTGCAGAAAGGAAGTGTATGGTTATGGTTCTGACACCCGAACAGCAGGCGCTGCTCGACGGCGAAAAGGGCGAGGCCATGGCCAAGGTCGTAAAGACCCTTGTCATGTACGGCAACGCCTTTGACGCGGCGCGGATGGTGCCGGTCACCTCCGAGTACGGCCACACGGTCATCAGCTTCGGCCTGAAGGCGCTCACGCCGCTCTATGATCTCTATCAGGAGCTGCTGGACGCCGGACTGGTGAGCGGGCAGAAGTTCACCGCCGACCCCCGCCCGCTGGACAAGCACGTCCCCAGCAGTCTGCTGGAGGACATTGTGTTCAAAAAAATCATGTACACCCATCAGGACCGGTACGAGGCGCAGCTGGAGCAGTTCGGCGTCATCGGGGACGACAGCTACACCTGCACCGGCTATCTCCCACAGGTCGGCAACACCCCCAGGCAGGGCGACGTGCTCTCGTGGGCGGAGTCCTCGGCGGTCGTGTACGCCAACTCCGTGCTCGGCGCGCGGTGCAACCGCAACTCCGGCATCATTGAGCTGATGGGCTCCATCGCGGGCTTCGTGCCGGAATTTGGCCTGTTGACCGACGACGGGCGCAAGGCGGACTGGATCGTCGAGGTGCGGTGCAGCGAAAAGCCGGAGGCGCAGCTGCTCGGCTCGGCCATCGGCATGAAGGTCCTGGAGGACGTTCCGTACGTCAGGGGGCTGGACCGGTGGCTCGGCACGGATCTGACCGACGAGGTCTGCGGCTATCTGAAGGATTTCGGCGCGGCGACGGCCTCAAACGGCGCGGTGGGACTGTATCACATCGAGCATCTCACGCCGGAGGCCGTGCAGCAGGGCGAGGCCCTCATCCGCGAAAACGCGCGGGTCTATGTGATCGACGACGCGGAACTCGCGCGCGTCAAGGCGAGCTATCCCGTGGTGTGGAAAAATCCCGACGCCGCCCCGGCGCTCTGCTTCATCGGCTGCCCGCACCTGACGCTGCAGCAGCTCACAGACTGGACGCAGCGCATCCAGGACGCGCTGAAGCAAAACGGGCTGCGGAAGGTCACCGTCCCCACGGTGTTCACCGCGTCCACCCCTGTGATCCGGGAATTTGAAAAGACGCCGCATGCGAAAAAGCTCAAAAGATCCGGCGTCGTGCTCAGCTACATCTGTCCGCTTATGTATATGAACAACCCGCTCTGCAAGCGCAAGGCCGTCATCACCTCGTCCAACAAGCTGCGCACCTACACCAGCGCGCGGTATTATACGGAACCGGAGATCCTGCGCATCATCACGACCGGGAAGGAGGGCAAGCAATGAAAACCTTTCAGGGCCGCGTCATCGTTCCGGGCAGCTGCACGGCGGAGGCGCTCGTCTCGCGCGGCGGCTTCAACACCCTCGCCTCCTATCAGATGGCGATCCAGTTCGGCGACAAAAAGGTCAAGTGCGGCGACCAGAACAACGCCGACCTCTATAAAAAGCCCATGCTCGGCAAGGCGCTCTGCCTGCCGATGACAATCGGCTCCACCACCGGCGGCATGGTGCTGTACACCGTCTGTAAGATCGGCAAGCAGCCGGCCTGTATGCTGTTTTCCGAGTCCATCGACTCGCTGGCGGCGGCCGGAGCGATCCTCGGCGCCGTCTGGACGGAGGCGGAAATGCCGGTCATCGACCGGCTCGGCGAGGACTTCCTCGCCTACGTCAAAGACGGCATGACGCTCACCGTCCGGGAGGACGGCGTCGTCGAAGTCACCGGATAATCAAAAGAGAGCCGCTGCGCGGCTCTCTTTTGCGAGCCTGTCGAAAAACTCGTTTTTCGACAGGAGGAGCTTACGCTGTCCTTGCCCTCGTTCGCGAATGCGATTCGCGATAGGAGGGCAATCCATTCCGCGAGAAGTATTTTTGCCCCACGGCGAAGCCGCGCGGCAAAAATGATTGGATTCCATTCGCGCCTCCGGGCGCGAACTCTGCGAGGCTTTTTTTGACAGGCTGTCAAAAGAGAGCCGCAAAGCGGCTCTCTTTTGCATTACGCACGCTCCATCGCCCTCGGCTGGTCGGCGCGCATGCGGGCGGGGCTGTGCGCAGGTTTCAGCTGTGCAGAAATTGCACCGTAAAACGGTCGTTTCCCTCTTGCTTTATCGTGCTAATGTGGTAATATAGCAGCGTGGCAGCTTCTACTGGAGCGCAGCCGCAAAATTCTCCGGCCCGACGGCCGGAAACGCAATGAGGAGACGATTATGAAAAAGACTACCCGCATTCTTGCGTTGGCGCTCGCGCTGGCGCTGTGCTTCGCGCTCGCGGCATGCAGCAAGACCAACGACAGCGGCAGCGGCAGCGACGCCGCCGAAACGGCCGCGCCGGACACGGCGGTCGAAAGCGACCTCGCCTACGTGCAGGACAAGGGCACCCTCGTCGTCGGCATCACGGACTTTGAGCCGATGGACTACAAGGACGAATCCGGCGAATGGGTCGGCTTTGACGCCGATATGGCCAGGGCCTTTGCCGAGAGCATCGGCGTGGACGTGGAGTTTGTCGAGATCGACTGGGACAACAAGATCATGGAGCTCAACGGCAAAAGCGTGGACTGCATCTGGAACGGCATGACGCTCACCGATGAGGTCAAGAGCGCCATGGACTGCGGCGACGCCTATTGCAACAACGCGCAGGTCGTCGTTGTGAAGGCCGACGTGGCCGACCAGTATCAGGACACGGACAGCCTGGCGGAGCTGAGCTTTGCGGTCGAGGCCGGCAGCGCCGGCGAGGCAGCGGCCGAGGAGCTCGGCCTGACCTACACCCCGGTGCAGACGCAGGCCGCCGCGCTGATGGAGGTCGCCGCCGGCAACTCCGACGCCTGCATCATCGACTCTCTGATGGCCGCCGCCATGGTGGGCGAGGGCACCAGCTACGCCAATCTGACCTACACCGTATCGCTCACCGAGGAGCTCTACGGCGTCGGCTTCCGGCAGGGCAGCGACCTTGTCGCCGCCTTCAATACGTTCTTCGCGGCCGCCGTTGCGGACGGCACCGCCGAGACCATCGCCGAAACCTACGGCGTGCAGGCCGCACTCATCAAGTAACTTCGTTTCTTATCCATCTTCCTCCAATTTACCGACAGGGAGCGGTGAAAGCCGCTCTCTGTCTATGCGCGCCTGTCTACCCCGCGCTCCCGCTTGATCCTCGCGCCTATCAACATAGAAAGAGGCCGCAGTTATGACCTTTCAACAACAGCTTCCCATCGTGCTGGATGCGCTGAACGTCGGCTTTCTGCAGACGCTCAGGCTCTTTTTCGTCACAGCCGTCGGCGCGATCCCTCTGGGACTCATCATCGCGTTCGGCTCCATGTCGCGCTTCCGGCCGCTGAGCTGGCTCACGCGCCTGATCGTGTGGATCGTGCGCGGTACGCCGCTGATGATCCAGCTGCTCATCATCTACTACTTCCCCGGGCTCGTGTGGCACAATCCCATCTGGGGCAGCGGAGAGTCGGGGCGGTTCCTCGCGGCGGCCATCGCGTTTATCTTCAACTATGCCTGCTATTTCTCCGAAATTTACCGCGGCGGCATCCAGAGCGTGCCGCGCGGCCAGCAGGAGGCGGGCCTTGTGCTGGGCATGACGCGCACGCAGATCTTTTTCAAGGTGACGCTTCTGCAGGTCGTCAAGCGCATTGTGCCGCCCATGTCGAACGAGATCATCACCCTCGTGAAGGACACCTCCCTCGCCCGCATCATCGCCCTGCAGGAGATCATCTGGGCCGGGCAGGCGTTCATGAAGGGCCGGTCCGGCATCTCCGGCGTCATCTGGCCGCTGTTTTTCACGGCGTTTTATTATCTCATCTTCACCGGCGTGCTGACCGTGCTGCTCCGGGGCCTGGAGCGGCGCCTGGATTATTTCCGCTGAGAGGAGGCGTGCAGACATGGCGATTCTGGAAGTGACAAACATCCGCAAATCCTTTGACAAGACGGAAATTCTCAAGGGCATCGACTTCACGCTGGAGCAGGGCGAGACGCTTGCGGTCATCGGCTCGTCCGGCAGCGGAAAGACGACGCTGCTGCGCTGCCTCAACTTTCTGGAGACGACCGACGAGGGCCGCATCGTCGTCAACGGCGAGACGCTGCTGGACGCGCCGGAGCAGAAAAAGCGCTCCGACCGCGAGGTGCGCGCCGCGCGGCTGCATTTCGGGCTGGTGTTTCAGTCCTTCAACCTGTTTCCGCAGTATACGGCGCTGCACAACATCATGCTCGCGCCGCAGCTGCATTTGAACGGGCGGCAGGACGCGCCCGACCGCAGGACGTCGCAGGCGGAAATCGAGCGGCGCGCGCGCGGTCTGCTGGAGCAGGTCGGTCTCGCCGACCGCGCGGATTACTATCCGCATCAGCTCTCCGGCGGGCAGCAGCAGCGTGTTGCAATCGCCCGCGCGCTGATTCTGGAGCCGGACATTCTCTGCTTCGACGAGCCGACCTCCGCGCTCGATCCGGAGCTCACCGGCGAGGTGCTAAAGGTCATCCGCTCGCTGGCTGAGCGGCATATGACGATGATTATCGTGACGCACGAGATGGCGTTCGCGCGCGACGTGGCCGACCGGGTCATCTTCATGGACGACGGCGTCATCGTCGAGCAGGGCACGCCGGAGCAGCTCTTCGGCGCGACGCAGCAGGAGCGCACGAAGCAGTTTCTGTCGCGGTACAACGAGCAATAACAGCCTGTTTTTCTGTCGGGGCGGGTCCGCGCGGTCGGACCCGCCCCGAAAAAAATTTTAAAAACCGCTTGACAGATCGTGCGGCTTCTGTTACTGTGTACATACACAGTGTATGTACACAGTTATAAAGGAGGTTTTCAATATGTTCTACGAAAGCAAGCAGCTGGAGGAGCAGGCCGTGCTGCAGACGGCGGCGCGGATGTGCGCCGCGGCGCGCACGGCGCCCAAGGCGCACGGAAAGGACACCGTTCACACCTGCGTGCTGACGGGCGCGGAAAAGGACCGGCTGGCCGAGCAGATGGAGCGCGTCGGCACGCGGGAGATGGGCGACAAAATGCCGACGTGGTACGGCCGGGACGCGAACAACGTCCGCGCGGCGCAGGCCGTCGTCCTGATCGGAACGGATGCGGTGCCGCGCGGCGTGCCGCACTGCGGCTACTGCGGGTTTGACAACTGCGCGGCATGTCAGCAGGCGGGCGCGCACTGCGCGTACAACTATGTCGATCTCGGCATTGCCGTCTCGTCCGCCGTCTCCGTCGCCGCGGAGGATCGGATCGACTGCCGGATCATGTTCTCCATCGGCAAGACCGCGGCGGAGATGGACTTTCCCGAGAACGTCCTGTGGCTGGGGATCCCGCTGTCGGTTTCCGGGAAGAACATCTTCTTTGACCGCAACATTTTTCACGACTAGGCGGCCGCGCCGTGTCGGACGCCTATCGGAGCGCCTGCTGCTGCACGAATCTCCGGCGCGTGACGCGCGGCTCCCAACAAATTAATTTACATTTTCCCTCTTGTAAGTCGGCAAAAGTTCCGCTATAGTAATACGCGCCGTGGAAGCTCACGGCGCGTATTTTCTGATGTTTGACCGGAGTGGTTTTATGCATACACGAGTGATAAAACGCGGCCTTGCGCTGCTGCTGCTCTGCGCGGTGCTGCTGTCTCTGTCCGCCTGCGGCAAAACCGTGGGCAGCTACCGCGTGCTCAAAACGTTTGGAGAAGAGTCGTTCAGCATCGGCTATCGGCTGGACGATCAGGTCGCGGTGTATGTCGATGCGGCGCTGCGCGTCCTCTCGGCGGACGGGACGGTGCACAAGCTCGCGCTGGAATGGCTGGGCGCGGACGACACGACCATTGAGGCCGACGCCGACGCGCTCGACGCCGTGGGCAGCGTGCCGCGCCGGACGCTGATCGTCGGCGTGAGCGAGAGCTGCTTCCCCATGAGCTACGCCGACGGGGACGGCTTCGCCGGCTTTGACGTGGCGCTGGCGCAGGCCGTGTGCGAAAGACTCGGCTGGCAGGCACAGTTTCAGGCCGTCGCGCGGAACGATGTTTACGTGCAGCTCACGTCCGGCAATGTGGACTGTGTCTGGGGCGGGATGCCGCTCGACGATGTGAACCGCGATGAAAACGGAAATCTCAAGCCCCAGTCGCAGCAGATCGCGGTGTCGGAGTCGTATCTGAAAAACGAGATCCTGCTCGTCACGCGCGCAGACACGCGGTATTCCTCCACCGGCAGGCTCCGGGGCGAGACGGTGATGCTCGATTCCGGCCCGCAGTATATGGAGGCGCTGGAGAGCGACGCGCGCCTGCTGGAGCGCTTCGGCCGGGTCGAGCGCGTCAACGGCGGCGCGCAGCAGTGCTTTGAGGCGCTGCGCATGGGCGACTGCGCCGCAATCGTCACCGACAGCGTAGCGCTGGCGTATTATACAAAATAACCACGTTCAAAAATCAAGCCTGCACAGTCTTTTCAGATTGTGCAGGCTTGCGTTTTAAATACGTTCGTATACGCAGAAGCGGTAGCCGACGCCGTTGTGCTCCGCGCGGGGCTCTTCCGCCACGCAGCGCCAGGCGCGGTCCGCGTCCAGATCGGGAAAAAACACGTCCGAGTGGGGCGTGGATTCTATTTTTGTCACAAAAACGCGGCTCAAGTGGGGAAACATCTGCCGAAACACACTGTCCCCGCCGATGACGAAGCAGCGGTCATAGTTCCGCGCGGCGGCGAGCGCCTCCTCCGGTGTATGCGCCACGGCCGCGCCCTCGATGGCGATGTCCTGCCGCGTGAGCACAAGATTCACGCGCCCCTTGAGCGGTCTGCCGCCGGGAAAGTCCTCCATCGTGCGGCGGCCGACGATGACGGCGCAGCCGTCCGTCAGCTCCCGAAAGCGTTTGCGGTCGGCCGGGATGACCAGCGGCTGCGTGCCCTTTGCGCCGATGCCCCAATCGGCATATACGGCGACGATGGCCTCCATGAAACCGCCTCCTTATACCGCGATCGGGATCTTTCCCGTAAACTCGCTGTATTCGTAGCCCTCGACGCGGAAACTGTCGCGCGTAAACGCATAAAAATCCCGCACGCGCTCGTCGATGAAAAACTTCGGCGCAGGCTTCGGCTCGTTTTGGATGATCTGCTCGATCACGGGGACGTGCCGGTCGTAAATGTGCGCGTCGGCAATGACGTGCACCAGCTCGCCCACCCGCAGGCCGGACACCTGCGCGAACATGTGCACCAGCACCGCGTACTGCACGACGTTCCAGTTGTTTGCGGCCAGCATGTCCTGCGACCGCTGATTCAAAATCGCGTTCAGGGTGTCGCCGGAGACGTTGAACGTCATGGAATACGCGCACGGATAGAGCGCCATCTCGTGCAGGTCGGCAAAGGTATAGATGTTCGTCATGATCCGGCGCGAGGCGGGGTTGTGCTTCAGGTCATACAGCACGCGGTCCACCTGGTCGAATTCCCCTTCCGGGTACTGGTGCTTCACGCCGAGCTGATAGCCGTAGGCCTTGCCGATGGAGCCGTTCTCGTCCGCCCACTGGTCCCAGATGTGGCCGCGCAGGTCGTGGATGTTGTTGGATTTCTGCTGCCAGATCCAGAGCAGCTCGTCCACGGCGGTCTTCCAATAGGTGCGCCGCAGCGTCAGCAGCGGGAACTCCTCGGCAAGGTTGTAGCGGTTTACGATGCCGAATTTCTTGACAGTGTGCGCCGGCGCGCCGTCATCCTCCCAGCGGGGGCGCACTTCGCGGTCCGTGTCCCAGACGCCGTGCTCCAGGATATCCCGGCAGTTTTGGATAAACAGCGTATCTGCGTAGCTCATGGGCGTTCCTCCTCGTGTTTTTTCAGCAATCAGTATACCAGACCGCCCCCGGGTTTGCAAGCAGCCGCCCGCGCGGTATTGGTGTAAATTCACAAAAATGAAGGTAAATTTTTTCTGTCATACTATCTTCTTTTTCAACATTCTCGTGTTATAATGGTGACCGGAGGCTTCTTGCTTCCGAAATACAAATGAGGAGGAACACAATGAAGCAATCGAAAAAGCTGCTCTCGCTGCTGCTTGTACTGTGCATGATCTTCAGCCTGGCCTGCACCGCCTTCGCGGCGGCCGGAGACCCCATGGATGGCAAGATCGTGATCCTGCACTCCAATGACGTGCACGGGGCGCTGGAGGGCTATGCCAAGATGGCCGCGCTCAGGGCGGACTATGAGTCCAAGGGCGCCGAGGTCCTCGTCGTGGACTGCGGCGACTATATCCAGGGCACGCCGTATGTCAGCGTTTCCAAGGGCGCCACGGCCGTTGAGATGATGAATGCCGCGGGCTATGACTATGCCACGCTCGGCAACCATGAGTTTGACTTTGGCTATGACAACCTGAAGTCCATCATGGCAGGCGCGTCCTTCACCGTTCTCTGCGGCGACGTATTCAAGGACGGGGCGGGCATCTTTGACGCGACCGCCATCGTCGAGAAGGGCGGCGTGAAGATCGGCCTCTTCGGCATGGAAACGCCCGAGACCTATACCAAGGTCAACCCCGGCCTGATCCAGGGCATCAGCTTCGTCCAGGGCGACGCGCTCTATGAGAACGCGCAGGGCCACATCGACACGCTCAAGGCCGATGGCGCGGACGTTATCGTCTGCCTGTCCCACCTCGGCGTCGATCCGGAGAGCGAGCCGAACCGCTCCGTCGATGTTTACAACAACACGACCGGCATCGACATCATGCTTGACGGACACTCTCACACCGTGATGACGGAGGGCGATAACGGCGAGCCCATCCAGTCCACCGGCACGAAGTTTGCCAACATCGGCGTCGTCGTGATCGACGGCACGACCAAGCAGATCGAAAGCCACACGCTCGTCGCCGCCGCTGATATCGCCGACGACGCGACCGTTCTTGCCAAAGCGCAGGACATCATGGCCGCCGTAGACCAGCAGTACGGCGCGGTCTTTGCAAAGAGTGAGGTCGATCTCTGCGGCACGGCGAACCCCGGCAACCGCACGATGGAGACCAACATGGGCAACCTGATTACCGACGCCCTGCGCTGGAGCGTGCTGAACGCCGGCAGCATCGACGTCCCGGATGAAAACGTCGTCGCGATCACGAACGGCGGCGGCATCCGCGCGGCGATCAACAAGGGCGACGTAACGATGAAGGACGTCAACACCGTGCTGCCCTTCGGCAACACCGTCGCGGTCGTCTACGTGACGGGCGCGGAGCTGCTGGAGGCGCTCGAGGCGTCCACCTTCTGCACGCCGACCGCCATCGGCGGTTTCCCGCAGATCGCCGGCATGGATGTCACGATCAACACGGACAACGACTATGACAAGGGCGAGCAGTACCCGGCGTCCACCTATTATGGGCCGAACAGCATCACGCGCGTCACGATCGAAAGCGTGAACGGCCTCCCGTTCGACGAGACCGCGACCTATGCCGTCGTGACGAACAACTTCTGCGCCGCCGGCGGCGACACCTACTATGCGTTCAAGGCCGCGTCCAGCCAGTTTGACACGGCGATTCCCATGGACGAGGCGCTCATGAGCTACATAACGGACGAGCTGGGCGGCGTGATCGGCGAGAAATACGCCGAGCCGCAGGGCCGCATGTTCATCGGCAACACCGAGGAAATCGCCAGACGCAATCTGGAAAACCTGCTGCTCGACGAGGACAGCTACACCAAGGAGACCTACGCCGCGCTGCAGGATGCGCTGGCGGCGTTTGACGCTGCCGCGACGCCTGACGAGCAGAAGGCCGCGTTTGAGAAGCTGCAGGACGCGGCGCTCGCGCTGGAGTTCGTGCCGAACAGCTTCACCGACGTTCCGGATGACGTTTGGTATACTCCCGCCGTGAACTTCGCCGAAACGGCCGGTCTGATGAACGGCGTGGGCAACAACATGTTCGCGCCGAATACGTCGATGACCCGCGCCATGGTCGCAACGGTTCTGTACCGCGTCGCGGGCGAGCCGGATGTGACCGGTCTGACGACGCCGTTCACGGACGTGAAGGCCGGCACGTGGTACACCGACGCCGTGATCTGGGCCTACAACGCGGGCGTGACCAACGGCAAAACCAACACCACGTTCGTCCCGGACGATCCGATCACCCGCGAGCAGATGGCGGCGATGCTGGTGCGCTACTTTGACGTGGACGTCACCCTGACGGACGCGGAAAAGGCGGCGACGCGCACAGAGCTTGCCAAGCTCTATTCCGACAGCGCCAAGATCAGCGACTACGCCCTGTTCTCCGTCCTCGTCTGCAACGAGGCCGGTCTGATGAAGGGCGACGCGGGCGGCACCTTCCGTCCGTCTGACGAAATGACCCGCGCCGAGTGCGCCCAGGTCCTGATGAACATCTATGACATCGCAATCGAGGGCGCGCTGGGCATTACGGCGGCGTCCGCCCAGGCTGCGGCCTTTGCGCTCTCCCTCGCGGCCTGACGGTACCCGCAGCGTTTCTAAAAACATGCCGGCATCCCGCTGCTTCCAATCAAAAGAATCCAGCGTGAACCGGCGCAAACAGTTGGGACGGACAGCTTCGGCTGTCCGTCCTCAGCATGTCGGCGGCTGTGCGTTGCCAAATGGTGTTCTTGCCGCGGCAAGAACGTTCCATCAAAACTCCACTTCTACAAACTGACCCGAGTTGGTCCCGTCAAACACACGAAAGACCAGATTCGGAAGCAGCCCATACTGCTTTTGCAACGGGCGGTACGCCGTCATGTATCGCTTCCTGGTCACCTTGCGGATCCGGTCGCTCCACGCGGCGACCTCCGCCTCCGCGTCGGATAAGAAGAAATAGGTCCCCACCTGAATGTCAGCCTGGTTGAGCCAGGTTTTCTGCATCCCGCGTATGCCGCGCTCCGAGGTGGAGTCAAAGGCCAGCAGACCGCCCGGGAACCGGTCCGCCATCGCCGCGACAAGGGCCTCCACGTCCTTCTTCAGAAAATAATAGAACACGCCCGAGGCGAAAAACACGGCGCCCCGCTCCGGATCAAAGTCGATTTCGTCAAACCATCTCGTGTCGTTCAGATCGCAGGCGATGCAGGTCTCTCTTTCCCTGGGCGGCAAAAGCGCCCTGCGGATGTCGATCACGTCCGGCAGGTCGATGCAGTAGCTCCTGGCCGTGCCGTTATCCGCCTGGTAAAACGTCGTATCCAGCCCGCAGCCGAGATTGACCACGCTCGCGCAGGGATGCGCCTCCAGATAGCGCCTGCAGCAGCAGACCATGTTATATTGCCTCGTCGCACCCATGAGCGCGCCGATCCTTTCCCGGAGCCCCGTTTTGCCGTCATAGACGTACTCGATGCGCTCGCACAGGCTCCGGCATTCCTCGTCATGAAACAGTCCCGGATAGTTCTCCATGGCCAGCTTTCTGGCGTAAAGAGGAATCACCAGCGTCTCCTGCACCGTATTTTTTTCGATGTGATACTTCATCTTTTTCTACTCCCAATCGCAGATTTGCGCGTTCAGAAACGCGCAGGTCAATCCCGCAAAGCCCCGCCGCGCGCCGAATGCGCAGCGAGCCCGCTGCTTTCCTATGTCTCTTTCATGAGATCTCTCGGCGCATAATCCTTTACCTGCCCGACGGGAATGCGTTGCGGATATTTTTCAAATTCGAGAATATCCGCCAGATATCTGTTGTCCAGGATCATATCGTCCCGGATCAGCTCCCAGTTGGCCTTCTTTTTGTAGAACACCTTGAAGATCAGGAAATTCACAATGGGTCCGATGATCGGCGTCTGCATGCCGAAGCTTTCCGTATGAGAGAAGCGGCAGCCCGTTTCTGTGCGTTCACCCTCGAATGTGATGACGGCAGTCTTCTTGTCGCTTTCAAACACGAAGCGGAAGTGGTCTTCGTCCCGCTGGCTGTCCAGGATCGTTCCCGTAACATCATAGTCCAGCCCCATCACGATCTCGTGAAACCGGACCCGGTCTCCGGCCTGGACGCCGCCGTCCAGCAGCTGACACTCCAGATGCAGTGGGCTCCATCTGACAAATTCCTCTTCGAAATTGTCCACCCACCGGCAGAGTCTGTCAAACGGCGCCGTGATATCAATCTTTTCCGTTAACGTTACCATGTCTCAAACCCCTTTCTTCTTCTGTCTTTCTGTTTTTCTCTTTATCTGGTTTCCGGTCCGCGCGGTTTTTTCTGTGCGTTTGGCCCGCGTTTTCATCGCATGGAGTTCTCTGCGCGGGGGCGTCATGTTGTTCCCTCTGGCGGCCCTTTGCGTTTGTGCAGATTTCGATATTCCATCGGCGTCAGTCCCGTATGCCGCCGGAACATTTCCGACAGGCTGCTCAGGCGCTGATAGCCCGTAAGCGCCGCGATTTGGGCTACCGGCAATTCCGTGTCCCGCAACAACCGCTCCGCCTGCGTCATGCGCTTTGCGACGATATAGTGCTGTATCGTCGTGTGATAGACGCTCTTGAACGCATACTTCAGCTTTGCCTGGCTCATGCAGGCCGTCCGCGCCAGAAACTCCGTCCGGATGGCTTCCTGATAATGGTCATCAATGTACGCCGCCACGGAGATCAGCACTTCCACATCCTCCCTGGACAGAGCCCTTGCGGCGGGGGCTTTCCCGGCGTCGGCCCGTTTGGCGTGCTCCAGCACCAGGGAGAGCATTTCCTCTACCTTGCCTTCATAAAACAGTCTGGCAGACATGCCGTATCCCAGATACCCTTTGATCTGGTTGAAAACGCTGACAAGCTCGGGAAGATCGTGACGGCCGTCGGCAAGCGTAATCGCATCCGTGGGATCCTCATAGGCGCTCCCATATTTTTCTTGCAGATATGTCTGGTAGTACTCCGGCAGCATGGTCACGCTCACGCTCTCCACGGGAACGCGCTTATGCAGGATCATGCGGTATTCACTTTCCCGCCCGATATAAGACTGGATCGTGCCGGGGATCAGACGGCGATAGGGCGTCAAAATCTCGCCCGAGACAGAGTAGAAATACCCGATGCAGATATAGTCCGGCTGATGAAACGTGCAGAGCGTATCTGCATAATGCACCTGGTTCATGATCGTGATCGTCACATAGGGGTTGACACGATAGACCCAGGCATAGCCCTCGCCTCTCTCCGGCAGCATCCGGAAGCAATCTCCCGCGGAATTGAGCCCCGGTATCCGTCCGCAGGGGACCACGCCGCGGCTTTCGAAGATATCGCCGTACATTTTATCAAGCTGTCCGTTCACTCCGCGCATTTTTTCTCTCCGCTAATTGTTTTTTTCTATTCGCTAATTCTGTAGATGCCCCGTTGACCGGCAGCAGGGCACCTCTTAAAATAAGATCGTTAGTTAGGGTGAGCTAACCAAGTATAACATAAACAAACTCCGATTACAAGAACCGGAGTGAAAAAGGAGGATCATCATGTTTCACAACACGAGTATCTACGAACAGCTGACCGCGCTGCCCTATCTTCCGGCATACAAGCGGCTGCTGGAGGGCGCGATCGAGCTGGATGTTTTCTCACAGCTGGAGCAGCCCGTCTCCGCCGCGGACCTTGCGCGGCGCATGGGCTGGAATGAAGCGAATACGCGCTATCTCCTGCAGGGGCTTCACAGCATTGGGTTTGCGGCAAAGAAGGACGATCTGTTTCGCAACACGTCCGAGACCTCCGAATATCTGGTCAAAGGCAAGCCGGGATACATGGGCGGCGTCCTGCTGTTCTTTGGCGCCAACCAGGGAATGGCGCTGGAGGGGCTGGCGGAGCAGGTCAAAAACGGTCCGCAGCCCACGCAGCAGGCGGAGCAGTCTCTGGATTTTGCCGCATATGGCGCGATGATGCGCGAGGCGCAGTCCGGCATCCGGCAGCAGGAGCTGGTGAGCCTTGTGCGCTCCCTGCCGGAAAACGGGGAGATCCGGCGCATCCTTGACCTTGGCTGCGGCGCGGGACTGCTGGGAATCGCCGTGGTGAACGACGCGGCGGCGCGCAGCGGCGTGCTGTTCGACCAGCCGCCGATGCAGGCCCTGATGGAGGAGACCGTGTCCATGCAGGCGATGCAGGACCGCATCACCGTGGTGGCGGGTGATTTTCTCCGGGATGACATTGGCGCAGGCTACGATCTGATTCTCTGCTCTTCCATCATGCTGTTCGCCATCATGGGCGGGCCCGCCTTTTTTGAAAAGCTCCACAGCGCGCTGAACCCCGGCGGCGTGGTCCTCTGCCTGAATGAGGGCATTGAGCCGGACCGCTCCGGGCCGTGGGACATGGTGCTGGGCTATCTCACCTACAACCTGCAGGGGATGCCCATGGGCGTTCTCAAGGGCCAGGTGGCGGAGACCGCGAAGGCCGGCGGCTTTGCGCACGTGGAAACCCGCACGCGCCTGCTGTCCACCGGCACGCACGAGATCACCGTCCTGAGAAAATAAAAGCCGCCTGACCGGGTGTCCGGGCGATTTGCCGTGGTCTTCATAGGGTCCGTGAAGGCTGCGTTCTCCCGTCCACATTTTCCCATGTTCTTTTCCTCGCATTTATGATATGATAGCGAACAGGAGTCTTCGCTCCAAAATCATACAATGGAGGAATATCCGATGAGATTCAAACGACCGCTGGCGCTGCTGTCGGCGCTGGTCCTGGTGTTTGCGCTGGCCTGCTCCGCATTCGCGGCGGACGTCAGCTGGGAGGAAATTCGCAGCAGCGACCTGCAAAGCCGCAGCCTGCTCGACGAGGCGTGCTACACCGCGGAAACCGCCGCCGTTCTGAAGGCCGCATATCAGGCAAGGCAAACGGCGGCGCCGGGCACCGAGCAGGCGCTCGCCGCATACCGGGACTATATGGCCGCGCTTGACGGGCTGAAGTTCGTGCCCAACCGCTTCGCCGACGTGCCAAAGGACATCTGGTACACCCCGGCGGTCGATTTTGTGCAGGCCTCCGGCGCGATGAACGGCACGGGCGCCAACCGGTTCGATCCGAGCCTGCTGATGACGCGCGCCATGGCCGTCACGGTGCTGTATCGCCTCGTCAGCCCGCCGGAGGTCCCGGCGGCCGCGCCGTTCACCGACGTGCCGCGGGGCCAGTGGTATACGGCGGCCGTGGACTGGGCCTACAGCGCGGGCGTTGTAAAGGGCGTGACAGCGACGGCGTTCGCGCCGGACGCGCCGGTCACGCGGGAGCAGATGGCCGCGCTTCTGGCGCGTCTGGTCGGCGTGGGCGAACCGGAGCAGGCCACCATCGACGCGCTGCCCGGCTATCTGGCGCAGATCTATTCCGACGGCGCGGCCGTCTCCGCCTACGCGCAGTGGCCGGTCATGGCAAACTATATGTCCGGCCTGATGAAGGGCGATGCGTCCGGCACCTTCCGCCCCCAGGACACGATGACCCGCGCCGAATGCGCGCAGCTAATGTTGAACGTATATGACGCGGGGATTCTCCCCGATGTGCAGCGGCGATACAGCGGCACGCAGCCCGATTGGGAGGACGACTGGGAAGACCCGGAGCTGATGGAATACGCATAAAAAGAATCCGGGAGGGGATCACAAATCCCCTCCCGGTGATTCTGTCGAAAAACAAGTTTTTCGACAGAAGAGGTTTGCGCTCCATTCCTTGCCCTCGTTTGTGAATGCGATTCACAATAGGAGGGCAATCCATTTCGCGAGCGGAATTTTTTCCGCCGCACATGTCGCCGGAAAAAATGACTGGACTTGATTCGCGGCGTGCGCGCCGCGAACTCTGCCGAGGGCTTTTTTGACAGGCGGATCGGGAGGGGATCACAAATCCCCTCCCGGTCATTTTCTGCACACATTGGCCGTGATGCCGCACAGCGCGCGGGCCGCCTCCATATCCCAGCGCTGGCTGCGCGCCACGTCCGCAATGGAAAGCATCCCGACGAGCCGCCCCGCCTCCACGACCGGAAGCCGGCGCACCTGCTCGCGCGTCATGCGGGCGAGCGCTTCGTCCACCGCGTCCTCCGGTGCGGCCGTGACCGCGCCGGGCGACATGATTTCCCCCACGCGCACCGCGCCGGGGTCCGCGCCGGCGGCGACGCAGCGCACCACAATGTCCCGATCGGTGAGCATACCGGTGAGCCGCCCATTGGCGTCGCACACGGGGATCGAGCCGATGTTCCGCGCGCGCATCAGCCGCGCCGCGGCCGCGACCGGCTCCTGCTCCTCCACGGCGACGGCGTTTCCGGACATGAGTTCCCTTACCTTCATGGAAAACCCTCCTTTGCCGGAAGTATCGCCCAAACGCCGCGGATTTATTCCGCCGCGACCAGCTGCGCCAGCGCCCTGCCCGCCGCCTCGCCAAACAGCTGCGCGGCGTTCAGCGCCTCCTGCAGCGTGTTTCCGCTGCTGCCGACCTCAACGATCAGCGACCCTGTCGTCAGATGCTGGTTGTACCGTTCATTCACCAGCGCGATGGGGCGCATCAGCGTCGGATGCGCGTCGTTGACCGCGTTTTGCAGGTAGACGGCCAGCTTCAGATTCTCCTGCCAGTTGGGATGCTCGAGCCCCGTGCCGTTCGTGCCGACGACCAGCATCACCTGCGAGCAGGCGGCGTCCGGAATCTCCGCCATCGTCTTGTACACCACGTCGTCTGAGCAGAGCGCGTCGCGGTGCAGGTCGATGACGACGCGGATCGACGGGTACTGCTCCAGATAGGCCAGCACCGCCGCGCCGGAGCGGGCATAGGAGCCGGTGTAGCTCGGATAGTCGTAAATCGTGCGGTCGTGCAGCACGTTCAGCCCCGCCTGCTCCAGCGCGGCGGTCAGCGTGTCGCCGACGCGCACGATGTTATAATTGGTGTCCTCCGTGCGGCAGCTGTCCGACGCATCGTAGCGGTCGCTGCCCTCCGGCGTATAGGCCTCGCTGCCGTGCGTGTGCACGATGAGCACCTGCGGCTGTCCGGCGGCCAGCCGGATCGAAGGTCCCTCCTGCAGAAGCGCCCGGAGGTCCATGCTGAATTCCGTCTCGTTTTTCATGGTCAGCCCGCCCTGGATCGTGGTCGGCACGATCGGAACGCCCTCCGCCGACACGCCGACCGGCGCGGGCGCAGGCGTCGGCGTGCCCTCCGGCTCCGGCGTGGACGCCGGCTCCGCGACCGGCGCGGGCGTCGCCGCCTCCGCCGTTTCCACGGCGCTGTCCCCCGCGGCGCGCAGCGTGCCCAGCTCCAGGCGCACCGCCGTCTCCACGATCTGCTCTGGCGTGAAGCCGCGCAGCAGCCTGTCCGGCAGCGCGCCGCTCTCGCCGCCGACCGCCAGGCGCACCGCAAGCAGCAGGAGCCCCGCCGCCGCCAGCTTCGTCCGCGCAGACATACCGCTCCCCCCTTTCGTCCGTTTACAGAAACGATATGCACGCGGGCGCGCGTTTATGTCTTTTACGGGGCGTGGGCAAAAAAACCACGCGCCCGATCCGCCGCCGCGCGGGCGGCCGGATAAGCGCGTGGGATGCTTGTGTTTTCAGCGGATCGTCCCAACGGGACGCGGCGGCGCAAAATTGTTTTTCCGCGCGCCCGGACCGGGGATGCGAACGTTTCTTACCGCCCGCGCCGGCACGTATTACAGCGGCCGAATCTTCCCCTTTTCCTCAACAAGCGGGAGGTATTCCAGATACGGCGTGTCGTTCGCGCAGGTGAATTCCGCCTCGTTGCTGAACGTCTCGACGGCCCTGGCCGCTTTTTCAACCTGGCAGAGCGTTCCCGCGCCGTTGACGCAGCCGCCGGGGCAGGCCATGCCCTCCAGCAGATAGCCGTCGTACTTTCCGGCCTTGGCCATCAGCAGCAGCTTGCGGCAGTCGGCAAGTCCCGCCGCGCTCGCGACCTTGACCTCGCGCTCGGGGTCCAGGTCGTGAATGGCGTTCACGACGGCCTGCGCCACGCCGCCGGCTACCGCGAAGCGCCGCGCGTCGCGGCCGGCCTCGCTGAGCGGCGTCTCCTCGCCCGAAAACACGTCGTCGATGCCGCGCGCGTCAAACATACCCATGACCTCTTCAAATGTGAGCACAAAGTCCACGTCGCTGCGGATGCGTTTGCGCCGGGCCTCCAGCTTCTTGGAGTCGCACGGCCCGACGAATACGACCTTGCTGTCGGGATGGATGCGCTTAATCATGCGCGCCGTGAGCACCATGGGCGTATAGGCCACGGAGATGTTCTGCGCAAACTGCGGGAAGAGCTTCTTGACCATGTCGCTCCACGACGGGCAGCAGGACGTGACCATGAAGCTGTGCTTCTCCGGCACCTCCTCCAGAAAGTCCGCCGCCTCCTCGATGACGCAGAGATCCGCGCCGATGGCGACCTCGTAGACATCCGCGAAGCCGAGCTTCTGAAACGCGGAGCGCATTTTCTCCGGCACGCCCTGGGCGCCGAACTGCCCCACGAACGCGGGCGCGAGCGCCACATAGACCTCCTCGCCCGCCTTGATGGCGTTGATGGTCTGGAAGATCTGGCTTCGGTCGGAAATCGCGCCGAAGGGGCAGGCGACCATGCACTGCCCGCAGGACGTGCACTTTTCATAGTCGATCTCCGCCCGGCCGAGCGCGTCCGAGCCGATGCAGTCCATGCCGCAGGCCTTGCGGCACGGGCGCTCCAGCCGGACGATGGCATTGAATTTGCATTCCTTCACGCACCGGCCGCACTTGACGCACTTTTCCGGGTCGATATGCGCCCTGCCCTTCTCCCGCGTGATGGCGTGCTTGGGGCAGACCTCCATGCACGGATGCTCCAGGCAGCCCTGGCACACATCCGTGACCGTTACGACGTTGTCCGGGCACTTGTTGCAGGCAAATTTGATGACGTTAATCAGCGGCTGCTGATAGTAGCTCTCCGCGTCCAGCGCCTGCTCCACGCCCTCGGACAGACGGGAATATTCTGAAATTTTCCGCAGCGGCAGCCCCATCGCCAGCCGCAGCCGCTCGCCGACGACCGCGCGCTCCAAAAAGAGACTGTCCCGATACGTGCCGATCTCACCGGGGATGATCTTGAACGGCAGCTCCTCCAGCTGTCGCGCATAGTCCCCGCCCGCGTATGCCATACGGGCAATCTCTGTGAATACTTCATGGCGAATACGGGTCTTTCCGGTTTCGATTCCGCGCATATCGGCGCCTCCTTTGATTACAGAACAAACGATTGCGATTATGCCTTCGATTGCGATTGTGCCTCGCCTTCCAACGGCGGCCCCGTCACTATAACACTTTGCATATCATTTGACAATCCTTTTTTCAAAAGTTCTGAAATTTTTAACAGACTTGCGCTCTGCTGTCGAAAAAACAATGATCGTCGTCAAGTTGTTCATAAAAAATGGATTAAAAACTTGCTAGTTTTGTGACATACGCACAGACAAATACCAATTCCTTTGCTATGATATCGGCAAATAACGCAAAGAGACGGGCCGGCCGCGGCCGTGCCTGTCAGGAGGGATGTTTATGGAAGAAAAGAAAACCAAGGCAAAAATCCTTGCGGTTGCGGGCAAGGGCGGCGTCGGCAAAACGTCGCTGTGCTCGGCGATCGTCCGTCAACTGGTGGATGCGTATCCCGGCAAGCGCATTCTCGCCATTGACGCGGACCCGGCCATCGGTCTCAGCACGGCGCTGGGCATCCATGTCGAGCACACCATTGACGACATCCGCAACGAAGTGATCGAGACCTCGGAGCGCGGCGAGTACCGCCAGGCGATCGAGGTGCTCAACGAGGCGCGCTTCCGCATTTTCGACACGATGGTCGAGTGCGACGGCTTCGCCTTCCTCGCCATCGGCCGGCCGGAGGCCGCGGGGTGCTACTGCTCCGTCAATTCGTACCTGAAGGAAGTCATCAGCATGCTGGCGGGCGACTTTGACTATGTCGTCATCGACTGCGAGGCCGGTATCGAGCAGATCAGCCGCCGCGTGCTGGAGGAAGTGACGCACCTGCTGCTCATCACGGACCAGAGCGCCAAGGGCGTGAACGTCTGCCGCGAGATCAAGCAGGTTGCCGACGAGCTGATCACGTATGAAAAGGTCGGCATCGTCGTCAATCGCGTGGTGGACCCCGCGATGAACAGTCTCATCCAGGTGGAGGGCGTGCCGGTGCTGGCGTACATCCCCACCGACCCGGCCCACGCGGCCAATGACATTCAGGGCAAGAGCGTATTTGAGCTGCCGGAGGACTCCAACATCATGACCGGCGTGCGCGAGGCCCTCCATGCGTTCGAAATTATCTGAGGAGGAACGATCATGAATCTTTACAATACCTTTATTCAGGATACCGAGAGCATGCTCGGCGCGCCGAAGCAGAAGTGGGCGTACGCCGAGCGCGACGCCTGGAACGACCTGGGCGAAAGTGAGCTGGTGCTCATGCGCGACGCGGCGTTTGAGCTGGGCGGCGGCAGCAAGCCGGCCGTGAACTTCACCTGCGTCACGTCGGACGCGAACCTCGTCCCGGCGGATGAAATCCTGCTCTATGGCCCGGATCTGAAGGACATCAAGGCCGACACGCCGTTTGCCCGCATCGTGATGCTCGGCGTCAAGGAGATCAGCGACGACGAGCAGGAGGCGTTCAACGCCATCCAGAACATGGAGTTCGTGAAATACCACGTGTTCCCCGAGGGGTACATGATGCGCGTCTCGCCGGAGAGCAGCCGCGAGCAGATTCGCGTGAGCAAAAAGGCGCTGAAGAAGGGCATTTCCTTCCGCAGCGTCGGCTGTGACTTTATCAAGCAGTATAAGAAAAACCCGAACATCACGGGCGTGCGCGTCATTTTTGTCACCGACCCGAACGTCGATTACAAGCACCTTCTGGAAACGGCGAAGAAGGTGGGCGACGTGACCAAAACCATGAACAAGATCCTCGAGGGCATGCCGGAGGATCTGGACTGCGCGTCATGCAGCTTCAAGCCGGTATGTGACGAGGTCGAGGGCCTGAAGGAGCTTCACTTCGGCAAAGACGGCGTGAAGAAAGCGAAAAAAGAATGCGATTCGCGATAGGAGGGCAATCCATTCCGCGAGAAGTATTTTTGCCCCACGGCGAAGCCGCGGGGCAAAAATGATTTGACCCGATTCGCGCCTGCAGGCGCGAACTCTGCGAGGCTTTTTTGACAAGCTGCGCATTCCCGGAGCCATAGCTCCGGGAATGCGCAGCTTTAAAATGCGAGCGTTTGATACAGCCATGCGATGCCCGGCATTGTCAGCAGGCACAGCACGGTGGACAGGATGTTCACGGCGCTTGCGAACTGCGCCTCCTCGTCGGTGCGGAACATCTGCGTAAACTGCACGACCATCACGGCGGAGGGCGCGCCCGCGGTCAGCGCGGCGATGGTGATGATCTCCCGCGCCTGCGGATGGATGCGGAAAATGCCGCACACGCACAGCACCAGCATCGCCGCGACCGGGTAGAGCACAAGCCGTCCGAAGCAAATGAGCCACGCCTTCCGGTTGAGAAACACCCGCTTCAGATTCGCGCCGCCGAGGATCATGCCGATCGTGAACATATACACCGGCCCCATCATGTTTCCCAGCGACGCGACGCATTCGCCGGCGATGCCGGGGATGTGCCAGCCGGAGACAAAGACGGCCAGGCCCGCGAAGATGGAGAGCATCACGGGATTTTTGAAGATCATTGCCGGCGTGACCCTGCCGGTGTCGCTGAGCACGGCCTGCCCGTGCGTGAACATGAAGACGTTCATCACAAGAAAGCAGGCGCTCAGATAGATGACCCACTCCCCGCCCATGGCGCTCGCAATGAGCGGCAGCATAAAGTTGCCCGCATTGGGATATTCCAGCGACGTATAGTCCACCACCGTGAGCGGAAGCGCGCGCCGCAGGATTGCGGAGAGCGCGGCAAACACCACGACCACGATCAGGCTGGCGAGCAGGCTCACGCCCATGCCGGCGAGCTTTGCCATGGTGAATTCATATTGAAATGCGTCGAGCATCGCGCACGGCGTGAGAAAATACAGCGCGAACTGCGACAGGGGCTTGCTGTCCCCGGCCTTCATGATCTTCAGCCGCACGGCCAGAAACCCGAGCGCGATGATGATCGAAAGGCTTCCGATTTTCTGCGCCAGCGCAAGGGTCAGCTCCATGGTGCGACACCCCTTTCCGGAATGCATGTCGCTATCCATCATACAACTGCGGCAGCGGCCGCGCAAGAGGCGTTATTTTTTTGTCGAAATGCGGGCGGGAACCGCGCCTTTCCCCCGTCGCGGGCAATGGCGCGCGACCGCGCGGCCTCCGTCTCAGAGGCCGCGCGGGATCGGCCGCGTTATCCGATGTGGATGACCTTTTCCATCAGCTCCGCGGCGGTGATGTTGGGATTGTGGTAGTGCTCGCGTTTGTCGGTGACGCTGCCGACAGAGATTGCGCCCTGCGGGCAGTACTGCAGGCAGCCGAGACACTGGATGCAGTCCGTGCCGATGACGGCACGGCCATGCTCGATGCGGATGTTCCCGCGCGGGCAGAGCTTTGCGCACTGGCCGCAGCCGATGCAGGCGTCGCTCACGGCGAAGCGCTCGGCGTGCTTTTTCACCAGCATCGGCCACGCCTTGTTCTCCGCGACGTTCACAGGATTGCGCGGCGGCCGCTTCTGCGTGCGCGCGCCCTTCCGCACGTCGGCGGCGATGGCCTTCGCCTGCTTTTCCGCCAGTCTCTGCGCCAGCTTCGCGGGCATCGGCGGCACCATCACCTGATGCGGAAACAGCCAGATGCACGTGCACTGATGATGGACAGACTTCCAATAGTCGAGCGGGATGCGCTGATTCAGCTCATACAGGCCCGTGCCCGCATAGCTTGCGGACTGGCTCACAGCAAACTTATAGGCCATGGCGTCCACCCGGATGTCCTCGGCGTACTTCAGAAAATCCACCGGCGCGCCGCCGCCGTGACATGGGAACACGAAGCCCACGCGCTTCGCGCCGCGCGCGTCGGTGATCTCCGGCGCGGTGCGCATCATGACGATGTCCGTGTCGCCCAGCTCGCGCGCGATGTTCTTCGCCATGTCCAGGCAGTTTCCGGTGCCGGACCAGCAGAAGATGATGTTTTCGCTCATAAGAACACACCCTTTTCAATTTGTTGTTTGCATTTTAACACAAGATAGGATATCATACAATAGTCCCGTAAAAATAATACAATGGAGGCCAGGATGTACCACATCAAAGACGACAAACGCGCCCGCACATCGGCGGAGCTGATCTGCGCGGCCGTCCTGGAGCTTTTGCAGGAAAAGCCGTTTGCAAAGCTGACGATCACGGACGTGCAGCAGCGCTCCAGCGTGAGCCGCTCGACGTTTTACCGCAATTTTGACCGGCTGGAGGACGTGCTGGAGCTGCTGTGCGACCAGGGGTTCGACACGGTGTTTGAGCGCCATCTCGCCGCGCCGGAGGACGGCCGCGCCGGTCTCGCCGTGGAGGTATTCCGCTATTGGTCGGATCACAGCGCGGTTTTGGAGACGCTCGTGCAGATTCATCGAACGGATATTTTATTCGCGAGCTTCCGCCGGTGCGCCGCCCGGCTGGAGCGCCTGCGCTCCCTGGCGGAGGACGCGGTGCAGTATGATTACTTCGTGTCGATCATCACGTCGGTCATGATCGGCGTTCTCGTCACCTGGACGGAGCACGGGAAGAAAGAGACGCAGGATCAGGTCCTGCAGCAGATTCTGGGCGCCTTCTCCGCGGCCGCCGCGCTGGGCATCCTGGGCGAGGCGATCGGCTGACGCGAGGCGCGTTCACCGCCGCCTGCCCCGCCGGGCAGGCGGCACAATTTTTTCTTTTTGTGCCACAACGCGCTGGGATTCGGAGAGACGAACGGCGAACAAATGCGCGTTCCTCTGTCGGATATGCGCACATTCCTTCTGGCATTTGTTCAAAATCTTCGCCCCAGCGCCGGCGGCGGGCCCTTCGATTTCGATGAACCTCCCTTTTTTGCGTCTCCATATGAGACCGATTGATTGTGATGTAGGATAACAAACACGCCATATTTTTATTGACAACTTTTGAACAGGGCCGTATAATGTTTGTACAATAATGATATGGATTTCCGAGCATATGTTAATTAATTTGGAGAAATTGATCAAGGCGGCGCGTGTACGGCGCCGAATACCGTTGGGAAGGGGGCGCGGCTGAGGAACCACGCACAAGCGCCACGCCGCGCGGGGGGCGCGGCGGATTGGTATCTGCACATCAAAAAGGAGGGACTTGCGCAATATGAGAGATTTAAAGCACCTGATCTATTTTGAAAACCTGCTGCAGCAGGCCGACAACGAGCTCATCGAAAAGGCGAAAAGCGAGGGAAAGCTCTGCGTCGCGTTTACCTGTGAGAATCTGCCGGAGCCGCTGATGAATCTGGACAACACGTTTTCGATTCGCCTGTTCGCGCCGAACACCGGCACCACGGATATCGCCAGCTACTACATGACGAATCTGCTGTGCGAGACGAGCCGCGCCCTGCTGGAGCGCGCGGTGGAGGGCGGCTTCAACTTTGCCGATTGTCTCATCGCGCCGGACGGCTGCACCATGATGAACCGCTGCGCGGAGAACATCGAGCTGCTGCACGCCATGGACAAGGGCAACGACAAATTCTTTTATGAAAATATGGAGATCCCGTTCAAGTCGGACGAAAACGGCGTAGAGCTTCTGGTCCTGCAATGTCAGAACCACATTCTCAAGCCTCTGCACGAGACCTACGGCGTCGATATTTCCGACGACGCGATCCGCAAGGCGGTCGCCGAACACAACCGCGTGTGCGAGCTGATTCGGGCCATCGGAGAATACCGCAAGGCGGAGAAGCCCCGAATCACCGGATATGAATTCAGCGTGCTGACGCTGGCGTCATATGTCTGCCCCAAGTATCTCATCATCGACAAGCTTGAGGAGACCCTCGCCGAGCTCAAGACGCGCAAGCCGGACGAAAAGCCCTGGCGCGCCCGCATCCTGCTGGTGGGCTCCGAGGTTTCCGACACGGCGTTTATCAAGCTCATCGAGGACGCAGGCGCGTTCGTGTGCTGCGACCGGTTCTGCTTCGGCTCGTTCCCCGGCCGCGAGCCCATCGCGATCAACGACGACGAGGACGCGCTGACGCAGGTCTGCCGCCACTATACATACGCCTGCCAGTGCGCGCGCATGATGAACATGGAAAAGTTCTACGGCCGCAAGCAGTATGTGGCCGATCTCGCAAAGGAATACAACGCCGACGGCATCCTCTATCAGCAGATCAAATTCTGCGACCCGTGGGCCTACGAGCGGCTCACAGGCTCCACCATGCTCCACGAGGATTACGGCTATCCGGTCCTGTCGATCGACCGGCCGTATAACATCAACTCCTCCGCCGGGCAGACCCGGACCCGCGTACAGGCGTTTGTGGAAAGCATTGAGATCAAGCGGATCAAAGGAGGTGCCAACTGATGGATATCATCAAAAATCCCCGGAAGAGAGACGGCGAACAGCAGCTCGGCGTGCTGTATGACGGCGGCAAGGTCCGCAGGCGCCGCGAGTGGCGCGGATTCAAGGACACGTTCTTTGACTATACCCGCTGGCTGTACCTGGTGTCCGTTCTGGGCAAGTTTATCATGAACCCTTACAACGTCAAGGGCTTTTTCCGCTATCGCTGGATGGCGAACTATCTGGGCGTCATGCACGGCATGGACAAATTCACCATCGGCCTGCGCGACGAGGCGCTGCGCATCACCCACTATTCGTTTAACTACGTCATTGCCGACGTGACGCAAAGCATTGTCAACTGCTTCCGCGGCGACCGCCGCATCCGCAACGACGAGGAGTTTTCCAAACACTGCGTCCTGACCGACGAGAACGCCATGACCGCGCAGATGATGGGCTTCAAGGCGGAAGAGGCGCGCGCGATCCTGCGCGAGGTGCCCACCATGTTCGCGGCGAATATCTTCAACCAGAACTCCGTCATCCACTATATTGACGTCGCCCAGCAGTACGGCATCCCCGGCGACGTGTGCCCCATGCCGGAGTCGGAAGCCGGCATCTCCATCGACGACGATTTCTGCGTGCTGGGCTCCTGCGCCGTGCAGGTGAACACCACCTGCGACGGCTCCATGATGGGCAACGGCCTCATCGCCAAGCGGCTGGAGCGGGAATATGGCATCCCCACCTTCCAGCTCACCGCGCCGCTGCGCCACCGGGAGGAAGACGTCCAGAAATACGCCGCCGAGGATATGAAAAAGGCCATCGCCTTCATCGAGGAGCACACCGGCGCCAAATGGGACTGGGACACGTATTTCCAGAGAGCGAAAAACGTGAACGACTGCACCCGCAAGCGCATGGCGCAGCTGGACATCAACGCCACGCCGTATCCGCAGTTTTTCGGCGCCGCGTTCAGCCTCTATAACGACACCAACTACATGGGCAACTGCGGCCGTGATCCGTACTTTGTGAAGCTCGACAAAAAGCTGCTGAAGCTGGCCGAAAAGGGCTATCGGGAAAAGCGCATGTACGCCAGGGAGTATCGGCACCGCTGCATCGTCTGGGGCGTGCAGCCGCAGTATATCATCGACATGCTCTACTGGATGCTCCAGTGCTGGGGCGTCGTACCGCTCACCGACATGCTCTCCATGGTCAACACCCGCATGATCGCCGAGGAGGACACGCCCGAAAACCGCGAGCAGGCCTATTACGACATGGCGTGGCTCAACGAAAACATGATTATGCGCAACCGCACGCACGGCGGCTACGAAGTCCTCGTCGATGAGCTCTGGGAGTTCTGCGAGCAGATGAACGCCGACATGGTCATGATGTGGGAGCACATGTCCTGCAAGGCGCTGGACGGCATGCACGGCCAGTTTGAGGAGCAGGCGCGCGAGCGCGGCATCCACCTCGTCTGGGTCTGCCACGATCTGTGCGACCCGCGCGTCTATTCCAGGCAGGCCATTCGCGACCAGTTCAACTCCTACATGCGCACGGTCATGCGCGAGGAGCCGCTGGATCCGACGATCGAGGTCCTGCCGGACGAAAACGCATGGTAATATGGAAGGAGTAAAACGATGTCAAAACTGAAAAAGATTCCTCTGATGCTTTTGGGCGCGGGCGGCGCGTTCTTCGTCGTGACGTTCACCATCTATTTCTTCAACCTGGATATGAAGCTCACCTCCAAGCTGGAGCCGTTCTTCCTGAAGCATTACGACACCATGCCGCGCAAGCAGTATGTATAAAAAAATGGGCGCCCGACCGAAAGGTCGGGCGCTCGCAGCCGCATCCCCGAGACGAAGCCCGGCGAAGCGGGTTCGGCTCAAGCCACCTGCCCGGCGCATTGCCGGATAGGTGGCGGTTTTTTTGATTACCCGAACAGCAGCGCACCGGCGCCGTAGGTGACGAAGGCGACGATGGCACCGGCCGTCAGCACGCCGAAGGCGATGGCGGGAAAGGCGTCCTTCACGCGCATGTCCAGCATCGCGGCGATGAGCGCGCCTGTCCACGCGCCCGTGCCGGGCAGCGGGATGGCCACGAAGAAAAAAAGGCCCCAGAACGCCGTGCGGCGCACCCTGTCCGACTTTTTCAGCGCCTTGTTTTCCAGCCGCGTCACGAGATTGTTCAGCCATGCGCTCTTGGTGCGCAGCCACGCAAAAATTTTGCGGATGAAGATGATGATAAACGGCACCGGCACGAGATTGCCCACGATGGCGACCGGAATCGCCTGCCAGAACTCCAGTCCGTGCGCCACGCCGATGGGAATTGCCCCGCGCAGCTCCAGCACCGGTACCATGGAGATCAGAAACGTCATAAAGAGTCTGCCGATGAGACTGTTCCAGATTTTCATGCGCGCGCCCTCCGAATGTTTTTGACGCGCCGCAGCGTCGAGAGCAGCGGCACCCGGTTGAGAAAGAGCAGCAGCGCAATGCACACGCCCTGTACGACCTTCCAGCCCGGCAGCTCCAGCACCATATACACCGTCTGGACCGCGAGCAGAACGCAGTTTTCCGCGACGCCAAGGTGATAGAGCTGAAACGGGATAAACCGCCGCGCATCGACCGCGCGAATGAGAAACACCACAAAGTAGCTCGCAAGCGTGGCGATGGCCGCGCCCTGCACGCCGAGGCGCGTGGGAATGAGCACGAGATTCAGCCCGATATTCAGCAGCGCGCCGATCATCGCCGTCACAAACGAGCGGTTGCTCCGCTTTTCCACCATATAGACGCTGCCGAGATAGCTCACGAACGAGGAAAAGATCATCGCCGCCGAGAGCACCGGCACGTAGAGCCACGCCTCGTAATACGCCGGCGCGGCCAGCACGCGGATCGCGGGCTTGGCAAGCCCCGTGATGCACGCCGCCGCCACAAACAGCATCGACTGAAACGCGCACCAGACCTTGGAGTAAAACCGGATGTGCTCCAGCCGGTCGCCGCCGGCCTCTGACACGGCGGAAAACTGCCACGCCTCCATGAAGATGCCGGAGACGAGCGTCAGGATCGTGGGCAGCTTATACGCCACGGCGTAAATGCCGTTGGCGCTGTCGCTGATAAAATAGCGCACCATGTAGCGGTCGGACACGCTCGTGATCCACCAGAAGATCGTCGTGGGGATCATGGGGATGCTGTAGGCCAGCATCTGCCGCCACGCCGCGCCGCCGGGGTGCAGCGTGAGCTGCCGCCAGAGCCTCTCGCGCACAAACAGCAGCAGCGCGCAGAAGAGATCCGCCAGCACGACGGAGAGGACGTACCCCGTGATGCCGTAGTGCAGCACCGCGAGGAAGAGGATGTTCAGCCCGATCACGAGCAGGGTGTTAATCATGCCCTGCACGGCGAAGAGCGCGGTCTTGCCCTCGGCGCGGACAAACTGCGCGCACAGCGAGTGGTAGCACGAGGCCATCGTGTAAAGCCCGATCAGCCAGAGATAATCGTTCAGGCCCGACACCAGCCCCACCAGCGGCAGCAATCCCAGCAGCAGCACCGCGCCGAGCGTGATCGTGTAAAGCCCCACGGAAAAAATCTTCCGCCGCTCCTTCACATGATCGACCGCGAAGCGGAACACCCCGTCCGTGATGCCCATGGAGATGACCGGGAACAGGAGATTCGCCGACTGCGTGATGAGATCGGCCGTGCCGTAATCCGCCTGGGAGAGATAGCCGGTATAGAAGCGCACCATGAAGAACACCAGCAGCTTTGACCCGAAGGTGCCGAGGCTGATGAGCATGGTGTTCGACACGAGCGTTTTGTATTTGTTCTGACTCATAATACCCATCCGTCCTGTTTCGCAAGACATACGAAATGTACTATACCACATTTCCCGATGGATTTGGGAAAGAAAATGAAAATTCTTTGGAAAAATGCAAAAAACACAGCGAAGACAGCCCCGCGCGGCGCTGTCTTCGCCATGTTGGGAGCGCGGCGGACGGACGCGCGGCCGGGAGCCGCCGCGTCGCTTCGCGTTTCGCAATGGCAGAATTGTATGCATCAGATTTATTTTCTCAAATGATTCTTCCCCTGCAAGATGTCAGCAGGTCCCTGGCTGTGGCGGCGGCGTGTGCAGAGTTTTCCGTCTGTTCAAAAATTCCCCCTTTTCAATTGGGCATATTTATATTAAAATAGGGAGAACAAGTGAAAAAGAAGCGGAGGGGGACCCCATGGAAACGATAACACCGAAGTATCGCCGCATCCTGCTGAAGATCAGCGGCGAGGCGCTCGCGGGCGAGAAGAAGACCGGGCTGGACTTCGCCGTCATCGGCAAAGTGTGCGACGCGATCGAGCAGTGCCGCCAGATGGGCGTGCAGGTCGGCGTGGTGATCGGCGGCGGCAACTTCTGGCGCGGCGCGAAGGACGGCGGCGGCCACATGGAGCGCAGCCGCGCCGATCACATGGGGATGCTCGCGACGGTGATGAACTGTCTCGCCGTCTCGGATGTCATGGAGCAAAAGGGCATCCCCGTCCGCGTCCAGACCGCGACCGAGATGCGCGCCTTTGCCGAGCCGTACACCCGGCTGCGCGCGGTGACGCATCTGGAGGAGGGCAAGGTCGTCCTCTTCGGCGGCGGCAGCGGCTGCCCCTATTTCTCCACGGACACGGCGGCGGTGCTGCGCGCGGCGGAGATCGACGCGGACGCGATTTTGCTCGCAAAGAACATCGACGGCGTCTACAGCGCCGATCCGCGGCAGGACCAATCCGCCGTGAAATATGACAGCATCAGCTATGACGAGGTGCTCGCGCAGCATCTGACCGTGATGGACTCCACCGCGACCTCGCTCGCGATGGACAATCACCTGCCGGTGTTCGTCTTTGCGCTCTCCGACCCGGAGAACATCATCCGCGCCGTCACAGGCGAAGCGGTCGGAACATTGGTTGAATAAAACCCCATTTCAACAGGAGGAACAGATATGTCTACCGATTACACCGAATACGAATCCAAAATGAAAAAGACCTGCGACATTCTCACCGAGCAGCTCGCGTCCGTGCGGGCCGGCAAGGCGAACCCCGCCGTGCTCAACAGCATCTCCGTGGATTATTACGGCGTGCCGACCCCCATCCAGCAGATCGCGTCGGTCTCGACGCCGGACGCGCGCAGCCTGCTCATCCAGCCGTGGGACGCCTCCGCGCTCAAGGGCATCGAAAAGGCGATTCTGGCCTCGGATCTCGGCATCAATCCGCAGAACGACGGCCGCGCCCTTCGGCTCATCTTCCCGCAGCTCACGGAGGAGCGCCGCAGGGAGCTGGCCAGGCAGGTGAAAAAATACGGCGAGGACGCAAAGGTCGCCGTGCGCAACATCCGCCGCGACGCGATGGATAAATTCAAGGCGCAGAAGAAAAAATCCGAGATCACCGAGGACGATCTGAAGGATGTCGAAAAGGACATGCAAAAGCTCACCGACGATTACGTCAAGGAAGTGGAGAAGATCACGGATAAGAAGGAAAAGGAGCTGTTGGAGCTGTGAGCGGCATGAAGCTTCTGGGCAAGACGCTCACCGGGCTTGCCGCGGCGGAGAGCCTGTTTATCGCGTATATCGAGATGCGTCGCTGGAAAGAAAAGGGCGCCAGCTTCTTCCCCGAGCCGCACGAGGGCTTTTTCGAGGACACGGTCGTCATGGCGGGAAACCAGGGGCTGTATAATGCGTTTCTCGGCGCGGGCATGCTCTGGGGCCTGCTGCGCCGGGACAGGGGCGTGTGCGCGTTTTTCCTCGCCTGTATGCTGACGGCGGCGGGCTATGGCTGCGCCACCACATCGCGCAAGATCATCTTGCAGCAGGGCGCCGTCCCCGCGGCGGCGCTGGCAGCAATCGCGCTCAGAAAATAACAACG
This sequence comes from Oscillospiraceae bacterium, assembly GCA_902760845.1. Classification (GTDB taxonomy): domain Bacteria; phylum Bacillota; class Clostridia; order Oscillospirales; family Oscillospiraceae; genus CAG-103. The sequence continues at coordinate 27,907 of CACWHX010000013.1, read as the reverse complement.
CGAAGGCCAAAAGGGGGATGCTGCGTCCCCCTTTTGAATACGTTGATAGGGAGACTGTCAATGGGGATTTTCAAAAAACAGCCCACCGCGCCGCAGGTGGATTTCACGTGTCTGCCGCGACACATTGCCATCATTCTCGACGGCAACGGCCGCTGGGCAAAGCAGCGCGGCCTGCCCCGCACGGCGGGCCACGGCGTCGGCGCGGAGACCGTGCGCCGCATCGCAAACTACTGCAAGGACATCGGCATCGACTATCTCACGCTCTACGCCTTTTCCACAGAGAACTGGAAGCGGCCGGACGACGAGGTCAGCACGCTCATGACGCTGTTTGAGCAGTACGTGACGGAGTCGATCGGCGTGATCGAGCGCGACGGCATCCGCATGGATTTCTTTGGCGACCTCGAGGGTCTGTCGCCGAAGCTGCAGGGCATGATGGACGACGCGCGGAAAAAGAGCGCCGGGCACGACGGGTGCCAGCTCAATCTGTGCATCAACTACGGCGGGCGGGATGAAATCCTCCGCGCCGCGCGGCGCTATGCCGAGGAGTATCGCGCCGGGACGGCCCCGGAGCTGACGGAGGCCGTGTTCAGCGGCTATCTCTATTCCGCCGGCATCCCCGACCCCGATCTCATCATCCGCACGAGCGGCGAGCAGCGGCTGTCCAATTTCCTGCCGTGGCAGGGCGCGTACAGCGAGCTGTATTTCACCGATGTCCTGTGGCCGGATTTCAGCGAGCGGGATATGGACGCGGCGATTGCCGAATTTCAGCGGCGGGACCGGCGGTTTGGCGCCATATCGTCGAAATGACACGCCAACGTCATGCGGCCGCGCTCGCGCGCAGCCACATCGACGGGGCATGTCATTTCTCCTCCCCGCTTGCGGCCTTCGCCGCAAGCGGTCGCCGGGGACACGCCAACGTCATGTGCCCGCGCTCGCAAGCGAAGAAACTCTGCGAGACTTTTTCCGAAAACGGTATTCTGAATCGAATCAGGTGAAGGTATGAAAAACAGACTCATCGTCGCCGGGATCGGCATCCCGGCGCTGCTGGCGGTTATCTTTTTCGCCCCGCTCTGGGGCTGGGCCATCGTTGTGGCAATCATGGCGGCGTTCTGCGCGTGGGAGCTGCTGCACACCACGATGCAGGCCTTTCAGCCGCGCTTCGGCATTTATGCCGGAATCGCGGCCGCGTCCATCCCCCTGGGCACGGCGTTCGGCGCGGGATATCTCACGATCCGGATCGCGGCATACGCCCTCTTCGTCGTGATATTCGCGGAGATGATGCTCTCGTTCCGGCGGGAGGAGGGACGCATCCTCTTTGCCGATCTCGCGCTCGCGTTCACGGGCGGCATTGTCATTCCGTTCCTGCTCGCGGCGCTCGTGCGGCTCGGCCTGAACGAGCCGAAGGCGCCCTACCTGCTGCTGACGTTCGTCATCGTCTGGTGCAGCGATTCCGGCGCGTTCTTCGTCGGCCGCTCCCACGGAAGACACAAGCTCGCCCCCTCCCTCTCCCCGCACAAGACCATCGAGGGCAGCATCGGCGGCTTCGTCTGGGGTATCCTCGCGGCGATGCTCTACGGCCTTGTGCTGCACTGGTGCGGGCTGCACGTGCGCATTGGGCTGCTCGCCATCTATGGCTTTTTCGGCAGCCTCGTCGGTCAGGCGGGTGATCTCGCGTTCTCCGCCGTCAAGCGCGAGCACGGGGTGAAAGACTATTCCAATCTCCTGCCCGGCCACGGCGGGATGCTCGACCGGTTCGACAGCACCATTTTCACCGCGCCGGCGCTGGAGCTGCTGGTCCTCTGGGCGCCCGCGATTCTGAAATAGAGCAGAGCGAGGCGACTTTTCCATGATCCAATCCATCTCGATTCTCGGCTCCACGGGCAGCATCGGCCGGCAGACGGTCGCGGTCGCGGAGCATCTGGGGCTGACCGTGCGGGCAATCACCACGAACCGCAACGTCAGGCTCGCGGAGGAGCAGGCCCGGCGCCTGCATCCGGCGCTCGTCGCGGTCACGGACGCCGCGGCGGCAAAGGAATTGCGCGTCGCCCTCGCGGACACGGACATCGCCGTGGAGAGCGGCGAGCGCGCGCTGTGCGAGGCGGCGGTCATCTCCGGCGCGCAGGCCGTCGTCACGGCGGTGTCCGGCGCGGTGGGCCTGCGCCCGACGCTGGAGGCCATCGAAAAGGGCCGGCGCATCGCCCTGGCAAACAAAGAGACGCTCGTCTGCGCGGGCGAGATTGTCATGCGCAGCGCGCAGCAATACGGCGCGGAGATCGTGCCGGTGGACTCGGAGCACAGCGCAATCTTCCAGTGTCTCACGGGGCGCGCGGGCGAGCTGAAAAAAATTCTGCTCACCGGCTCCGGCGGCCCCTTCCGCGGCTGGACGCGCGCGCAGACGGCCTCCGTCACGCCGGAGCAGGCCGTGAAGCATCCAAACTGGAGCATGGGCGCGAAGATCAGCGTGGATTCCGCCACAATGATGAACAAGGGGCTGGAATTTATCGAGGCAATGCACCTCTTCGGCGTCACGCCGGATGAGATCGAGGTGCTCATCCACCCGGAGAGTGTCGTGCACTCGATGGTCGAGCTGGTGGACGGCACGGTCATCGCGCAGCTCGGCGTGCCGGACATGACGCTGCCCATCCAGTACGCGCTGACGTATCCCGCGCGCACGGAAAGCCGCGGCGACCGGCTGGACTTTACCCAACTCACGAACGGGCTGCACTTCTATGCGCCCGATCTCGACGCGCTCCCCTGTCTCGCACTCGCCATGCGGTGCGCGCGCGCGGGCGGCGCCGCGCCGAGCGTTATGAACGCGGCGAACGAGGTCGCGGTCGGGCTGTTTTTAAGCCACAAAATCGGGTATCATATGATTTATGACAGCGTCGCCGCCGCGGTGGAGGCGCTCGGCGCGGGCCCCGCGCCGGATCTGGACACGATCCTCGCCGCCGACCGCGCGGCGCGGGAATTTGTAACTGCGTATTTTCATCTCTGAAGGAGCCCCTATGTATATTCTCTTAGCCATTCTGGCATTCGGCATTCTCATCGCCGTGCACGAGCTGGGCCATTTCATGGCGGCGAAAGCCTGCGGCGTGCGGGTGGAGGAGTTCTCCATCGGCATGGGTCCCGCGCTCTGGAAAAAGCAAAAGGGCGAGACGCTCTATGCCCTGCGCGCGCTCCCCATCGGCGGCTACTGCGCCATGACCGGCGAAGACGAGGCCGTCGAGGACGATCCGCGCGCCTTCACGAGTCAGCGCGCGTGGAAGCGGATCGTGATCCTCACGGCCGGCGCGGCGATGAATTTCCTCATCGGCCTGGTGCTGATCTTCCTCGTGTTCTCCAAGGCCGAGGCGTTCACCACCCCGGTCATCACCGGGTTTATGGACGGCTGCCCCTACGAGGGCGCGGACGCGCTGCAGGTGGGCGATGAATTTTGGAGCATCGACGGCCACCGCATCTATTTTTCCTCCAACGTGGGCGAATATCTCGCCCGCGGCGGCGACACGCATGACATCACCGTCCTGCGCGACGGGAAAAAGGTGACGCTGGAGGGCTTCACCATGACGACGCGCGAATATGAAGGGCAGGAGGGCCGGTATTACGGCCTGCACTTCGGCGTCAAGGAGGCGAGTCTCGGCGCGCGGCTGCGCTATTCGTGGTACTGCGCGCTGGATTTTGTGCGCATGGTGTACAGCGGCCTGCGCGACCTGCTCGCGGGCGCGGTCGGGGTAAAGGATCTCTCCGGCCCGGTCGGGATCGTGAGCATGATTAACGACGTCGGGCAGAGCAGCGAGTCCACCGCCTCCGCGCTCTGGAACATCGCGTATTTCACGGCGTTCATCGCCATCAACCTTGCGGTGATGAACCTGCTGCCGCTCCCGGCGCTGGACGGCGGGCGCATCTTCTTCCTCGTCGTCACATGGATCGTCGAGCGCATCAGCCGCCGCAAGATCGACCCCCGCTACGAGGGCTATGTCCACACCGCCGGCATGGTGCTCCTGCTGGGGCTGATGGCGTTCGTGATGTACAACGACATCGCGAGAATCATTCAATAATCGCAGCGCCGGAGGGGAGACTTCCCCTCCGGACCCCTTGTTTTTTTTACATAGGAGATCATTATGGAACGCAAGCTTACCAGGCAAATCCACGTCGGTCCGGTCCCCGTCGGGGGCGGCGCGCCAATCCCCGTGCAGTCGATGTGCAACACGCCCACCGCGGACGCGAAGGCGACGCTGGAGCAGATCGCGCGGCTCGCGGACGCGGGCTGCGAGATCATCCGCCTCGCCGTGCCGGATCAGGCGGCGGCCGACGCGCTGCCGGAGATCGTGCGGCACGCCCCCATCCCGGTCGTGGCCGACATTCATTTTGACCATCGCCTGGCGCTCGCCGCGGCGAAGGCCGGGGTCCACAAGATCCGCATCAATCCCGGCAATATCGGCGGCGCTGAAAACGTGCGCCGGGTGGCGGAGGCGTGCCGGGAGCGCGGCATCCCCATCCGCGTCGGCGTGAACGGCGGCAGCCTGGAGCGGCGGCTGCTGGAGCGGTACGGCCGCCCCACGCCGGAGGCGCTCGTGGAGAGCGCGCGGGGGCACATCGAGCTGCTGCGCCGCTGTGATTTTGACGACATTGCCCTCTCGATGAAAAGCTCCACCGTCCCGCTCACCATCGCGGCCTACCGCCTCGCGGCGGAGGCGTTCCCCTATCCCCTGCACGTCGGCGTGACGGAGACGGGCACGGCCTATCACGGCGTCATCCGCTCCGCCGTCGGCATCGGAACGCTCCTCTCGGAGGGCATTGGCGACACGATCCGCGTCTCGCTCACGGCCGACCCCGTGGAGGAAGTGCGCGCCGGCATCGCCATTCTCAAGGCCGCCGGCGTGCGGCGCGAGGGCGTGCGCCTGGTCGCGTGCCCGACGTGCGGCCGCACGCAGATTGATCTGATCGGGCTGGCGCACGCCGTGGAGGAGCGCCTGCGCGGCATCGACCGGGACATCACCGTCGCGGTGATGGGCTGCGTCGTGAACGGCCCCGGCGAGGCGCGCGAGGCGGACTATGGCGTCGCCGGCGGCAAGGACTGCGGCATTCTGTTCCGCAAGGGCGAGACCGTCGGCAAGTACCCGGCGGATCGGCTCTGCGACGCGCTGATCGACCTGATTTGCAGGGAAGAAGCAATTGATGAAAAATCCCGTACATGACAAAGAGGAAGCGCTTATGAATCTCACGAACCCCGCCGAACTGAAAGAGCTCCTCGGCCGGCACGGCTTTCGGTTTTCCAGGGCCATGGGGCAGAATTTCCTCATCGCCGGCTGGGTGCCGGAGCGCATTGCGGACGAGGCCGGGCTGGATGAACGGACCGGCGTACTGGAGGTCGGCCCCGGCGTCGGCTGTCTCACGCGGGAGCTTTCCCGCCGCGCGGGAAGGGTCGTGTCCGTGGAGCTGGACGAGCGGCTGCGCCCCGTGCTGGCGGAGACGCTCGCAGACCGCGAAAACGCGGAGATCGTGTTCGGCGACGTGCTGAAGCTCGATCTGTCCGCACTGGTGCGGGAGCGGCTCGGCGGTCTGCGCCCGGTCGTGTGCGCCAATCTGCCGTACAACGTCACGTCCCCGCTGCTGACGGCGCTGATCGAGGCGGGCTGCTTCGACACGATCACCGTCATGGTGCAGCGCGAGGTGGCAAAGCGTCTCTGCGCCAGGGCGGACACGGCGGACTACGGCGCGTTCACGGTGTTTACGCAGTGGCACACCGAGCCGGAGATGTTGTTCGACGTGCCGCCCGGCTGCTTTCTGCCCGCGCCGAAGGTGACAAGCAGCGTCGTGCGGCTGCGCGCGCGCGAGACGCCGCCGGCTGCGGTGCGGGATGAAGCGCTGTTTTTCGCTGTGGTGCGCGCGGCCTTCAACCAGCGGCGCAAGACGCTTGTGAACGCGCTCGCCGCAGGGCTGCCCGGCCATCCAAAGGACGCGATTGCCGCCGCCATCCGGCAGTGCGGCTTCGATGCGCGCATCCGCGGCGAGGCGCTGGACATCCGGGGCTTCGCGGCAATCACGGAGGCGCTGGCGGAATGAAGGATCTGGACGCCGCGCGGCTGGCGCAGATGGTGCAGCCGCTGCTGGACTGGTTCTCCGCCAACGCGAGGGACCTGCCGTGGCGCGCCGACCGCGAGCCGTATCATGTCTGGCTCTCGGAGATCATGCTGCAGCAGACGCGCGTGGAGGCTGTGCGCGGGTACTACGCCCGCTTTCTCGACGCGGCGCCGGACGTTTTCGCGCTCGCGGCGCTGCCGGAGGATAAGCTCCTGAAGCTCTGGGAGGGCCTGGGCTATTACAATCGCGCGCGCAACCTGCAGGCGTGCGCAAGGATACTCGCGGAAAACGGCGGCGCGTTCCCCGAGACGAAGGACGCGCTCAAAAAGCTCCCCGGCATCGGGGACTATACCGCCGGCGCCATCGCCTCCATCTGCTTTGAGCAGCCAGCGGCGGCGGTGGACGGCAACGTGCTGCGCGTGTGCGCGCGCGTGCTGGACGACGACACGCCCGTGGACACGCCCGCATACAGAGCGGCGCTGGACGCGGCGCTCTCCGCCGTGTACCCGTCGGGGCGCTGCGGCGCGTTCACGCAAAGTCTCATGGAGCTGGGCGCGACGGTGTGCGTTCCGAACGGCGCGCCGAAATGCGGCGCGTGCCCCATTTCAGACCTCTGCCTCGCGCGCAAAAACGGCACGGCGTCGTCCCTGCCGAAAAAACAGCCGAAGCGCGGCCGCCGCGCGGAGAACCGCACGGTGTTCCTGCTGCGCTGCGGCAACCGGGTCGCTGTGGAAAAGCGGCCGGAAACGGGCCTGCTCGCGGGGCTGTGGCAGCTCCCGAACGAGCCGGGCCTCTATGACGAGGCGCAGGTGGGTGCGTGGGCGGCGGCGCGGCCGCTCGGCGACGTGCGCCTCAGGTCCGTGCGCGACGGCAGGCATATCTTCACGCACATCACGTGGACGATGCGCTGCTACGCGCTCGCGTGCGCGCAGGCGCCGGACTGCTTCACATGGGTCACGCCGGACGAGCTGCGCGGCGAGGTGTCGCTCCCTACGGCATTTCGCCAGTTTCTCACGCTGGATGAATGGTAAATTGTCGGCGTTTGGCTGAAATTGTTCGCCATACGATTTTTGCATTGTATCCTGCTTTTCTGCGCGCTATAATGAGAGGCATATCCTGAACAGGAGAGAAAAAACCGCAGAAAAGGAGGGCCTGCGCCATGCAGCTCAAAATGTCGAAGAAAATCATGAAGCCCGATTTTCAGGGTGAATTCACGGCCAGCATTCTTGCGGCGGCCGCATCCCCGGAGATCATTTCCTTTGCCGGCGGCCTGCCGAACCCGGTGTCGTTCCCGATCCGGGAGATGGAGGCCGCGACGCAAAAGGTGCTGACCGAAAAGGGCGCCATGGCGCTGCAGTACAGCTCCACGCAGGGCTACCCGGCGCTGCGCGCGTGGATCGCCAGGCGCTATGAGACCATGGGCGTCTATGGCGTGGAGGCCGACGATATCATCGTCACGAACGGCTCGCAGCAGGCGCTGGAGATGATCGGCGCGGCCATGGTCGATCCGGGCGACGAAATCCTCGTCGAGGACCCGACCTATCTCGTGGCGCTGCAGTCCTTCCATCTCTTTGACCCGACCGTTCTGCCCGTGACGATCAACGCAGACGGCATCGACTGCGACAAGCTGGAGCAGACCATCAAGGCGCACCCCGACGCGAAGTTTATCTACGTCATCCCGAATTTTCAGAACCCGACGGGGCTCACCTATTCCAGGGCCGTGCGCGAGCGCGCGGCGGCGATTCTGAAGGCCTCCAACCTCCTCGTGCTGGAGGACAATCCCTACAGCGAGCTGCGCTTCTCCGGCGAGGGCGGCAACTCCTTCGGCGCGTATCTAGGCGAGCAGTGCTGCATGTTCGGCACGTTCTCCAAGATCGTCTCCCCCGGAATGCGCATCGGCTGGATCTGCTGCCGCAACAAGGAGCTGCGCGCAAAGCTGCTGAACTACAAGTCCACCGCCGACCTGCACACCAACATCTTCTGCCAGCTGGTGCTCGCGCAGTATCTGGAGGACAACGATCTCGACCAGCACATCGAAAAGACCAAGCGGCTCTACAAGCAGAAGGCCGAGCACATGATGGCCTGCATGCGCAAGTATCTGCCGGAGGGCGTGACGTTTACGCCCACCGAGGGCGGCATGTTCCTCTGGGCCACGCTGCCGGAGGGCATCACGGCGGTCGAGCTCTATCGCGCGGCGCTCAAAAAGGGCGTGGCCATCTGCCCCGGAGACCCGTTCTATGAATACGCGCGCAACGTGCGCACGTTCCGCATCAACTATTCCAACAGCACGGACGAGGCCATTGAAACGGGCATCCGCATCCTCGGCGAGACCTGCAGGGAGCTGATGGCGTCCAGCCAGGACTGAGGAGACCGGCGCCGCCGCGTCAGGGCCCGGCGCGCTCCGTAGCCGGCTGCGGCCGGACTCTCGTCACTCCCGCCTGAAATCGAGATATTCCAAAAACCGCTTCACCGCAAGGGAAGCGGTTTTTCTGTCGCGCAGGGCAAGGCAGATCTCGCGGCTGGCCGGAACGTCCAGCGGGCGGGCGAGGATGCGATAGGGCGAGCGCCGCAGGATCAGCCCCGGCAGGATGCTGACGCCCAGCCCGCTCTCCACCATGGACATGATGGCGTAGTCGTCGTAGGTGGTAAACTGCACCTGCGGCGTGAGCCCGTGCTGCGCAAACAGCGACCGTACCAGCCCATCCCCGCCCGGCTCCAGCAGCATGAACGGCTCGCCGCAGAGCGCCGCGAGCGGCACGCGCGCCGCCGCGGCCAGCGGGTGCCCCTCCGGCAGCACGGCATACAGGGGGTCTGTGTCCAGCGTGATGGTCTCCAGCTCCGAACTGACGGGGCTGGAGAGAAACCCGCAGTCCACGCGCCCTGTGCGCACCCAGTCCTCCACCTCCGTGTGAACGCCCGACAGCAATTCGTAGTCCATGTTCGGATAGTCCTGCCGGAACGCCCGGATGACGTTTGGCAGCCAGTGCATCGCCACGCTGGAAAACGCCCCGATGCGGATCAGCCCCGACTGCAGCCCGTGCAGCGCGTCCACCTGCATCTGCAGCGCGTCGTATTCCGCGCAGACGCGCTGCGCGTGCGGCAGCAGCTTCATCCCGTCGGACGTCAGCTGTACGCCGCCGCGCCCGCGTTCGAGCAGCACCACCTCCCAGTCGCGCTCCAGGTCGTGGATCATGCGGCTGATTCCGGACTGCGAGTATGACAGCTCCTCCGCCGCGCGCGTAAAGCTGCCGCACGCCACCGCTTTGAGAAACGCCCTGTATTTCTGGATGCTTGTCTCCATGTTCGTCCGTCCTTTCATCCGGTTTTGTCATGAATCGTATAATAAACATTCGCTTTTCTGATGGATAAATCTATGCTACACTGCTTTCATGCGAAATGCAAGCAAAGATTTGCAAAGAGGTGGAAGCATGAAGCGTACCCAGTTTCTGAAATATCTTGCGGCGCTGCTGCTGTTCGGGTCGAACGGTGTGGCGGCAAGCCGCATCTCGCTTTCGAGCATGGAGATCGTGCTGTTGCGGGTGCTGTTCGGGAGCGTTCTGCTCCTCGCGTTCTTTCTGCTGTCGGGCGGCCGGTTCACGGCGCTGCGCCATCCGCGGCAGCTCGGCTTTCTCGCGGTGTCGGGCGCGGCGCTGGGCCTCAACTGGGTGTTTCTCTTCGAGGCCTATCGGCTGATCGGCGTGAGCGTGGCGTCGCTGCTGTATTACTGCGGGCCGGTCATCGTCATGGCCCTGTCGCCGCTGGTATTTCGCGAGCGGCTGACATGGCCGAAGCTGCTCGGCTTTGCGGCCGTGCTGTGCGGGCTGCTGCTCGTGAGCGGGCGCGTCTCCGCTACCGGCGGCAGCCGTTGGGGGCTGTTCTGCGGCATGATGTCCGCCGTGCTTTACGCCGTTATGCTCATCTTCAACAAGAAGGCGTCCGCCATCGTCGGGCTGGAAAACGCCGCGATTCAACTGTTTGCGGCGTTTGCGGCGGTGGCGGTCGTCGTCGGCGCGCGGCAGGGCTTTTCCATCGCGCCCGCGGCGGCGGACTGGGCGCCGATCCTGCTGCTGGGCGTGGTGAACACCGGTCTCGGCTGCTATCTGTACTTTTCCGCGATTGGGTGTCTGCCGGTGCAGACCGTGGCGATCTGCGGCTATCTGGAGCCGCTCAGCGCGGTGCTGTTTTCCGTGCTGCTGCTGGGAGAGACGCTTGCCCCCGCGCAGGTGATCGGCGCCGTGCTGATCCTCGGCGGCGCGGCCTTCGGGGAGCTGGCAAAGCCCGCAGCGTTCGGGCGGCGGGCAGCTTCGCAATAGACCAGCTGTTTTCAAAACCGGACGCGGCCCCTTGCCGTTCCCGGTTTTTTATTGCGCGGGTGACATTCGTTTGTTATAATGGAGAAAAAAATCGGCGGAGGACAGGCGTATGCGATGGATCGAGGCCGCCGTCGCCACCACGAGCGCGGAGATCGACGCGCTCTGCGCGCGGCTCGCCGAGCTGGGCGCGGGCGGCATGGTCGTGGAGGACGAGACGGATTTTCAAAATTTTCTGGTGCAGAACCGTCCATATTGGGATTACGTGGACGACGAGCTGGTGCGCAGCTTCCGCGGCGTTTCGCGTGTGAAGTTCTATGTCGCGGACGATGACGCCGGGCGCGCGCTGCTGGACGCGATCCGCGCCGGACTGGACCGCGAGATCACGACCGCCTACGTGCAGGACAGCGACTGGGAGAACAACTGGCGGCAGTATTATCAGCCGATCGAAATCGGAGAAAGGCTCGTCGTCGTGCCGGAATGGCTGGACGCGCCCGACGACGGGCGCATCCCGCTGCGGCTCGACCCAGGTCTGAGCTTCGGCACCGGCAGCCATGCCACCACGCGCATGTGTCTCGCCGCGCTGGAGCGCTATGCCGCGCCGGGAAAGCGCGCGCTCGATCTCGGCTGCGGCAGCGGCATCCTCGCCATCGGCGCGCTGCTGCTGGGGTGCGATTGCGCCGCCGGGTGCGACATTGACCCCAAATCCCCCGCCGTCGCGGAGGCGAACGCCGCGCTGAACGGCATCGGCGGCGACCGCTTTCGCGTCCGCGCGGGCGACGTGCTCACGGACGCCGGGATGCGCGCCGCGCTCGGCACGGGGTACGATCTCGTGCTGGCAAACATCGTGGCGGACGTAATCATCCCGCTCTCCGCCCTCGCGCGGGACTTTCTCGCGCCGGACGGCGTGTTCCTCTGCTCCGGCGTCATCGAGGGGCGGCAGGACGAGGTCGCGGACGCGCTGCGTCGAAACGGCTTTTCCCTATTGGAGCATGCCTGCGAGGAGGAGTGGCACTGCTTTGCCGCCCGCCTCGCCGATTGAAACGAACAGGAGTGACCAACCATGCAGTACAACTTTGACGAGATCATCGAGCGCCGGGGCACCAACGCCATGAATACGGACGGCTTTCGCAGCTATATCTTCCACGCGGGGCCGGAGAAGGTGTTCCCCTACAAGGACGAGGAGTTCGTCCGCATGTGGGTGGCGGATATGGAGTTCGCCACGCCGCCGGAAATCTGCGACGCGATCAAGCGCCGCGTGGACGACCGCATCTTCGGCTACAGCCAGGTGTTTGACGACGGGTACTACGCGGCGTTTTCCAAGTGGTGCCGCGACCGCTATGACTGGGACTTTCCGAAGGAGGAGCTGGTCTACTCCGCGGGCGTGATCCCAGCGCTGTATCAGCTGGGCGAGCTGCTGGTGGGCAGGGACGAGAAAATTCTCATCGTGACCCCGGCCTATGGTTTTTTCAAGCACACGGCGACGTATAACGCCGTGGAGCTCGTCTGCTCCGACCTGAAGCGCGAGAACGGACATTTCTCCATCGACTTTGACGATTTCGCCCAAAAGGCGGCGGACCCGAAGGTCCGGCTCGTCATCTGGTGCAACCCGCACAATCCCACCGGCCGCATGTGGGCGGAGGCGGAGCTGCGCCGCGTGGCGGACATTGTGGAGCGGAACGACCTCTGGCTCGTCTCGGACGAAATTCACTGCGACCTGACCCGGCAGGGCAGGCGCCACATTCCCATGGGCAAAATCATGCCGGACTATCAAAAGCTCATCACCTGCATGTCCGCGAGCAAGACGTTCAACATGGCGGGGCTGATGTTTTCGGACATTATCATCCGCGACGCGAAGCTGCGCAGGGCCTTCTGCAAGCGGGACAAGATGGTCGGCTTTGTCAACCCCCTCTCCGTCGCGGCGCACAAGGCCGCGTATACGGACGGCGGCGCGTGGCTGGAGCAGCTCCGGGCCTATCTGGACGGGAATTTCGCCTATCTCCAGACGTTCCTGGACAAAAATCTGCCGGACGCGATATATGAGACGCCGGAGGCGACGTATCTCGCGTGGGTGGATCTGAGCCGCGTGCTGCCGGATGTGGACGATCTGCCGGACTTCTTCGCAAACGAGGCGGGCGTGCTGCTGGAGGGCGGCAACTCCCTCTTCGTCGGCAACGCCGCGGGCTGCATCCGGTTGAATCTCGCCATGCCCCGCAGCATCATCGCCGAGGGCCTGCGCCGCATCCAGGCGGCCATCGAGCGCCACAACGCATAAAACAGCCCAAAACACGCAAAGCCGCCGGGAGCATTTGTGCTCCCGGCGGCTCGTGTTTTCTTTATATGGAATACTTCGCGCTGTACTCCGCGTAATACCGGTCGAAGCTGTGCGTGTGCAGCTTCATGAGGCTGTTGACATACTCGTGCGCGTCGAAGGAGTCCGACTCCAGCTCGATGAGCGCCACGCCGATGTTGGAACAATGGTCGCCGACGCGCTCCAGATTCGTAATAAGGTCCGTGAACGCGAAGCCGTGGTGCAGCGTACATTCGCCGGTCTTCAGGCGCTCGACGTGGTGCAGCTTCATCTCGTCGCAGAGATTGTCGATCAGCTCCTCCAGCGGCTCGATGCGGTATGCCAGGTCGATGTCGTTGTCCGAAAACGCGGCGAACGAAAGATTCACAATCTCGGTCACGGCCGCGATCAGCACGTCCATCTCCCGCACGCCCTTCTGGGAGAACGAGATTTTTTGGGTCCCCATCTCCCTCGCGGTCTCGGCAATGTTCACCGCGTGGTCGCCGATGCGCTCCAGGTCGCCGATCGTGTGCAGGTACTTCGACACCTCGGCCGTCTGCTGCGGGTTGAGCTCGTGCCCCGTAATCTGGATCAGATACGCGCCGAGCCGGTCCTCATACCGGTCCACGGAATCCTCCTGCTCCTCCACGGCGCGAAAGCCCTCGTCGGAGTAGTTTTTCAGCAGGGCAAACGCATGGAACAGATTGCTCCGCACGCAGTCCGCCATGGAGTCCACGGTCAGGCGGCTCTGCTCGATGGCGAGCGGCGGGTGCGCGAGGAAACGCTCCTCCAGCCGGTCCCACTCGCCGACGTTCGCCTCGCCGGCCCGCTCCGGTTCGCCCTTCATCAGGACGCGGGACAGCCGCTCCAGAAGGCCGATACACGGCGTCAGAACCACCACCGTGACGATGCGGAAGGCGGTGTTCAGCGCGGCGACGCTGACCGGCGTCATGACCGCGTCCAGGAACGAAAACGGACGCACCGCATTGACCACATAAAACACGATGCCGCAAAACAGCGCGCCCAGAATGTCAATAATGAGATGAACCAGCGCCGTGCGCCGCGCGTTCAGCGACGCGCCGAGCGCGCTGAGCAGCACCGGCAGCGCGCTGCCCACCGCGATGCCGAGAATGATGGGGTAGGCCGCGGAAAACGACAGCGCCCCCGTCATGCTCAGCGCCTGCAGGATGCCCACCGCGGCCGAGGAGGACTGGATGACGGCGGTGAACACGATGCCCACCAGGATGCCGAGCAGCGGGTTTGAAAACTTGGTGAGCAGCGCGATGAACGTCTCGTCCTCCCGCAGCGGGCTCACCGCGTCGCTCATGGTGCCCATGCCGAACATCAAAACGGCAAAGCCGAGCAGGATCGTGCCCACGCGGTTGCGGACGGGGTTTTTGCTGAATTTGAGAAGGCAGATGCCGATCGCGGCCACAATGCCTGTGATAAACGCGGTGGAAAAGATCGCCGTCCAGCCGCCGCTCTGCCCGAGCGACGACAGGCTGACGATCCAGCCCGTGATGCTGGTGCCGACAATGGAGCCGAGAATGATGCTCACCGCCTGGGAAAACTCCATAAGGCCGGAATTCACAAAACCAATGGCCATGACGCTCGTGGCGGAGGAGGACTGAATCAGCGCCGTGACGCCGACGCCGAGCAGGATCCCCTTCAGGGGGTTGCTGGTCAGCCGGTATAAAACGACCTCAAGCCGGTTTCCGGCGACCATGTTCAGCCCGTCGCCCATCAGGGAAATGCCATAGAGAAACAGCGCCAGACCGCCCAGAAGCGAAATCACATTGGAGAGCCCCAAAATCGCTCACCCTCCTGTCTGTTGTACCGTGAGATATCCGTAGGATGGATCGTCGTGACAAATCTCGAATCGAAACAAAATCCATGCGAGCATGTCCGCTCAATGTAATTGTAACAGAAATGGTGAAAAAGTAAAACCGCTTTCTTCGAAAGAAAATCCACAATTCCGATGGTTTTTTACAAAGTCGTTTTGTGCACATCATGCAAGCCCGGCTTTTTCTCCCCGCTCCTTGTTCCAACCTTGACAAGCAGGTTTTCCCATGATATATTCCAAATTAATCAACACACTGCACACTGCAGATTTCTAAGGAGGTCATCCAATGGCAGAGGCGGAAAAAACGATCAAACTGAAAAAGCTCGGCGAGCTCTCCCTGCGGGAGTATCTGGGCGAGCTGGCCGCGCCGGAGCGCAAGCCGCGCGCCGCGAGCGCGGCGGCGGTCACAGGCGGTCTTGCGGCGTCCATCGGGGCGCTCTCCCTCTCGCTCGCGGGCGAGGCGGAGGCGGAATCGCTCAAGGACGTGGCGGAGGAGCTGCGCCAGCTTCGGGAATATATGCTCATCGAGGCGGAGGAGGTCACGCGCTCGCACACACCGCTGACGCGGCGGCTGAAAGAGGAGCGCGCGACGGCGGACGAGATCGAAAGCGCGGCGCGCGTCGCCTGCGGCATCCCGAACGAGCTGGTGTATATCATGTGCCGACTGCTGGAAATGCTGGACAAAATCGCCGACGTATGCCGGGACGAGGACGTGCCGGAGCTGATCGCGGCGGCGCACATGAGCCTTGCGGTCATCGCGTCCATGCGCGCTGAAATTCGCGCGCTCTCGAAGTATATGTCGGACGAGACCTTCCGCTATACGGTCAATCGCGAGGCGGAGCTCAACGTGCAGGAGCATCAGGCGCTGACCGACGCACTGCTGAACAAGCTGCACGCGCGCCTGGAGGCAAACTAATCGCAAATCGCACAGACACGCTTGTGCCCGGCTGCGGCTGCAGCCGGGCACAAGCGTGTCTCAATATGCGACGCCCCAGTAAACCATCTCTCTCGCGGGTCTGCCGCACACGGGGCAGACATCGCCCAGGCGCTCCTGCGCAAAGGGGATGCAGCGGCTGGACATGCCGGCCTTGTCCTTCATTTCCAGCTCGCACGCGGGATCTCCGCACCACATCGTCTTGATGAAGCCGCCGCGCTCGGCCTGGATCGTTTTGGCCTCCTCCAGCGTATGCGCCGGATACGTGTGCTCGTCGAGATTGCGCCTGGCCTTGTCAAACAGGCCCTGCTGCACATCGTCCAGCAGCGCGGGGATGCGCGTCTCCAACTCATCGAGCGGCACGGGGATCTTTTCGCCGTTGTCGCGCCGGACGGCGACGCACTGGTCGTTTTCGATGTCCTTCGGGCCGAGCTCCACGCGCAGCGGCACGCCCTTCATCTCCCAGTTGGCAAACTTCCAGCCGGGGCTGTTGTCGCTGAAATCGCCTTTCACGCGCACCCCCGCGGCCTTCAGGCGGGTGACGAGCGTCTCCGCCCGCTCCGCCACGCCTGGCTTGTGCGCCGCGATGGGCAGGACGATCACCTGCACCGGCGCGATGCGCGGCGGCAGGACGAGCCCGCTGTTGTCGCCATGCGTCATGATGATGCCGCCGATGATGCGGGTGGACAGGCCCCACGACGTCTCGTGCGGATAGTGCAGCGTGTTGTCCTTATCGGTAAACGTAATGTCGAACGCGCGCGCAAACCCGTCGCCGAAATAGTGGCTGGTGCCGGACTGCAGCGCCTTGTGATCGTGCATCATGCACTCGATGGTGTAGGTATTCACCGCGCCAGCGAACTTCTCCTTTTCCGTCTTGTTGCCGCGAATGACGGGCATGGCGAGGTAATTTTCGCAGGTGTCAGCGTAAATTTCCAGCATCCGCAGCGTCTCCTCGCGCGCTTCCGCCTCCGTGGCGTGGAGCGTGTGCCCCTCCTGCCAGAGAAATTCGCGGCCGCGCAGGAACGGGCGCGTCGTCTTTTCCCAGCGCAGCACGCTGCACCACTGGTTATACAGGCACGGCAAATCGCGCCAGCTGTGCACCACATGGCTCCAGTGCTCGCAAAACAGCGTCTCGGACGTTGGGCGGATGCTCAGCCGCTCCGGCAGCTCCTCGCTGCCGCCCACGGTGACCCACGCGCACTCCGGCGCAAAGCCCTTGACGTGGTCCTTTTCCTTCTGCAGCAGCGATTCCGGGATCAGCAGCGGCATGGACACGTTCTCGTGTCC
The DNA here is from genome assembly GCA_902760845.1 of Oscillospiraceae bacterium. Taxonomy (GTDB): domain Bacteria; phylum Bacillota; class Clostridia; order Oscillospirales; family Oscillospiraceae; genus CAG-103. The sequence goes on along the minus strand of CACWHX010000013.1, from coordinate 11,162 downwards.
GGTCTCCTTGAACTTTTCGTCCAGAATGCGCTGGATGTTTTCCCAGATGGCGTAGCCATAGGGCCGCAGGATGAAAAGCCCCTTTACGCCGGAATAATCGACCAGCTCCGCCTTGATGCACACGTCGGTGAACCACTGCGCAAAATCGACCTCCATGTCGGTGATCTGCTCTACTTTTTTATCTTTTGCCATAGGTGCCATTCTCCTTTATCCATTCAGGAAAAGATTCCTTGGTATAACTGTTTCATTGTAGTAAATCCGCCGTGGCTTGTCAAGCGCCGCTGCCTGTTTTTGACGGTTTCAGCTGTGATTTCACATTTTCGCTCTTGACCGCGTTCAAAAGGTGCAATATAATAAAGATCGGTATGTCCACAATGGAGGTGACCGTTATCAACAGACAAAGCTACATGGCGGAGGTCAGCAGCCTGCTCGGCCTGATCACCGACGAAGATACCCGCACGTCGCTGATTGCGCAAATGGAACACCTGTTCGACGTGGCGGAGGATGAGGACAAGCTCATCCAGGAAATCGGGAATCCCACCAAGGTCGCCGTCGCGCTCATCCGCTATGCCGACAGGGGCGTCGTCACGCCGACGGCCGCGGCCGTCGTCGCGCCGGAGCGGGCGGAGACGGCGCATACCGAGCCGGCAGAGCCGGTCAATGCGGATGCGTTCCACGCGGTCGAGCCGCCGCAGGCCGCAGAGGCGGAGGCGGAGACCCCCGTCGAAGCGGGCGCGGAGGAAGCGTCCGATGTCCCCGCGGATGCCACGCCTGTCGAGGCGGAAGCGCCGGCGGCGAAGGCGGAGGAGCCCTCTGAGCCCACAGGCGAGGAAGCGCCGCCCGCCGAGGCCGAGGCCGCGTTGGAGACCGCGCTGCCCACAGACGCGGAGGCGGCCCCTGAGGCGGCCGCGGAGCCGATCGAGTCCGGCACGGACGGCGAAGCAGTCGTCGCGCTGGAGGCGGAGATCATCTCCGAAGAGGAAGAACCGGACGAGACGGCGGAGGAAGCGGCCCTCGAGCTCGAGGATCAGACTGAGGACGACTTTGATGATGTGCCCACGGAAGCCGACGATGACGGCGCGCCGCAGACCATCACCAAAACGAACGGACTGCTGGTTGTGCTCTACCTGATCCCGGCGATTGTGATCGGCGTCCCGGTATTTCTGGCGCTGGTCGTGCTGAATCTTGCGCTGTTTGCCATCGGCGTGGGCGCGCTGGGCGCGGGCGTCGGCATTTTTGCGACGGCGTTTCTCGGCTTCTCGGTCGTGGCGGATATGCTGCTGCTGCTCGGCGGCGGCGCGTCGGTGTTTGCGGTCGCGCTGGTGCTCGTGTGGCTGGCCATCTGGTTTTTGCTGCGCGTCACCTGCGGCTGGATCCGCGTCGTTGTCCGGTTGGGAAAACGCTTTTGCTGCAAGGAGGTTGAGGTCGTATGAAAAAAGCATGGAAAATTGTACTCATCACCGCGCTCTGCCTTCTGATCCTCGGCGAGATTGTGCTCGGCGTCGGTCTGCTCTCCGGCGGCAGCCCCGACCGCGTGTGGGAGACGGCCAGCGAGTACTATGACTTCCAGCAGATCTCTGATTTTCTGCACTCCGACGCGGTGCAGGGCCCGCTCGGCCAAATCGGGCTTCAAATTCCATAAACAAAGCGCCGGAGCCGCAAATGCAGCTCCGGCGCTTTGTGCTTGCGTCTTCCGCTCTGATGTGATATAACATAAGTGCGCGAAGTAAAAACATCTGCTTTTCTACTGCGAACAGATGCCGCAAAGGAGGGCGCACATCCATGGGAAACAAACCGAAGTATTACCTGGTCGAGGCCAGTATTTTACCGGAGATTTTCAGCAAGGTCGTCGAGGCCAAGGAGCTGCTGGAGACCGGCGAGGTGCGCACCGTGGCGCAGGCGGCGGCGCGCGTGGATATCAGCCGCAGCGCGTTTTATAAATACAAGGATTTCGTCAGCTCGTTTCAGGACATGTCCCGCGGCCATCTCGTCACGTTCAATCTGGAGCTGCGCGACAGGCAGGGCGTGCTGTCCTCCGTGCTCGCCATCTTTGCCGGAAACGGGGCGAACATCCTCACGATCAACCAGAGCATTCCCACCAGCGGCGTCGCACCCGTGACGATCACGGCCGCGACGGAGAACATGCGCATCACGATGGAGTCATTCCTCGCGGCGCTGCGCGCGGTTCCCGGCGTGCTGCGCATCCACATCCTGGCCGGATAAAACAACGCAATCGCCTGTGGCGGCAATCCCGCCACAGGCGATTTGAGCCTGTCGAAAAACAAGTTTTTCGACAGGCGGGGTTTGCGCTGCATTCCTTGCCCTCGTTCGCGAATGCGATTCGCGATAGGAGGGCAATCCATTCCGCGAGAAGTATTTTTGCCCCACGGCGAAGCCGCGTGGCAAAAATGATTTGACCCCTTTCGCGCCTCCGGGCGCGAACTCTGCGAGGCCCTTTTTGACAAACTGCAATCGCCTGTGGCGGGATTGCCGCCACAGGCGATTTTTCATTCCATTCGCTTTGCCCGGCCGCCGCGCACTTCAAACTTTCCGGCGCACCAGAGCTTTACCGCCTCGGGCAGCAGCGTCCATTCCGCATCCGTCAGCACGCGGCGCTGCAGCGTCACGGCGTCGTCGTCCTCCTGCACGGGAACGGCGGTCTGCAGCAGCACGGGGCCGACGCCGCCCGTCTCCGAGACGAGATACGCCGTTGCCCCGGTGAGCTTCACCCCGCGGCGAATCGCCGCCTCGTGCACGTCCAGCCCGCGCAGCGTCTCAAACGCCGGCACCAGCGACGGCTGCACCGCCAGAATGTGATTGCGAAATGCGCCCGCCGTTTCGCGCCCGATGCCGGGACGGAAGCCCGCCTCGATCACAAGATCAATGTCCATATCCTTGATCTTGTTGCGGATCGCCATGTCATAGCTGCTCTCATTCGGAAACATGGACGGCTCGACAACAACGGTCTCGAGCCCCGCGTTTTTCGCGCGTGTGAGCGCATAGGCCTGTGGGTCGGAGGAGATCACCGCCACAATGGTCAGCTCCGGAATTTCCCCAAAGAAAATCGAGTCCAGCAGACTTTGCAGCTTCGTGCCATTGCCGGAAACCAAAACTGCACCGCGAATCATCGTCTCAGTCCTCCTTTCTCCGCAGCCGTCCGGCTGCGCGGATTCCGTTCACATCTTCCTTCAAGCCTCTTGTGTATCGCAGGCGAACACGGTATAATAGCCGCATACCGTCAACAGCATCTTATTATACTGTATCCATTTCGGATGGTCAAGGTTTGGAGGGGCAGCATGACAAAAATATATCTGATTCGGCACGCGGAAGCGGAGGGCAACCTCTACCGCCGCATTCAGGGGCACTGGGACGGGCGCGTCACCCCGCGCGGCGAGCGCCAGATCGACGCGCTCGCGGAGCGATTTCGCGGCACGGCGATCGACGCGCTCTATTCCAGCGACCTGCAGCGCACGCGCGAGACGGCCGGCGCCATCACCCGCTATCACGATCTGGAGGTGCACGTCACGCCGCGCCTGCGCGAGATCAACATGGGCGCGTGGGAGGGCCGCCCGTGGGGCAACGCCGAACACGAAACGCCGGAGCAGATGTATTTCTTCAACCACGACCCTGACCGCTGGTCGATCCCCGGCTGCGAGTCGTTCCCCGCCGTGCAGCAGCGGATGCAGCGCGTTCTGTCCGAGCTCGCCGCGCAGCACGAGGGGCAGACCATCGCCGTCGTGAGCCACGGCATGGCCATCCGCGCCTATCTCTGCGCGGTGCTCGGCGTCGCGAGCGCAGACATTCCGCAGGTCCCGCACGGGGACAATACCGCCGTCGCCTGCATCGTCTACGAAACCGGCGTGCCGCGGGTGGAATTTTATAACGACAACAGCCATCTCCCGCCGGAGCTGAGCACCTTCGGCCGCCAGACCTGGTGGAAGAGCACGGACCAGGACCTCGGCAATCTCCGCTTTCAGCCGATGCGCTTTCCGCGGGACGCCGAGTTTTACACCCGCTGCTACGCCGATGCGTGGCGCGCCGCGCACGGGTCGGAGGAGGGCTTCGTCGCCGCGCCCTATCTGCGCAGCGCCCGCCAGCACGCGAAAACGCCGGACGCTGTCATGAAGGTCCTCAGCGGCGACCGCGTCGCCGGCATGATCGAGCTCGACCCCGCGCGCTGCTCCGAGGAAGCCTGCGGCTGGATCAGCTTTTTCTATCTGCTGCCGGAATACCGCAGCCGCGGCTGGGGCGTGCAGCTGCTCGGCCACGCCATCTGGTTTTTCGAGACCGGCGCCCGCCGCGCCATTCGCCTGCACGTTGCGACCGAAAACGCGCACGCGCTGGGCTTTTACGAGCACTACGGCTTTCGCCGCGTCGGGAGCTCGGAAGGCGTGCGCGGCACGCTCTATCTGATGGAAAAGCCCATCGAGAGCCATTGCTGATGCGCGCGCTGCTCTGGTATCTCGCGGCGGTGAACCTCCTCGCCTTCGCCGCCATGGGCATTGACAAGGCGAGGGCCCGGTCCGGCGCGCGGCGCATCCCGGAGGCGACGCTGTTCCTCCTCGCCGTGCTCGGCGGAAGCGCGGGCGGTCTGCTCGGTATGGGCCTGTTTCGCCACAAAACGCGCCATCGCGCGTTTACGGTCGGCTTCCCCGCAATCCTGCTGTGTGAAGCGGCGGGCGCCGCATACATCTTATTGAAATGGAAAGGAGTGCTGTGACCGATGCAGCCGCTCGTTCTGACGTATAATCTTCAGCCGGAGAAGCTCGCGAAGCTGCGCGTGCTGTGCCTCCGGCTGGGCATCCGCATCCACATCGTGCAGCCGGAGGAATACGGCCTGCCCATCGGCGCGCTCGCGGGCATGACATCCGCGCCGGAGGGGGAGACGCCGGCAGAGCCGTTTGCCGACGAAATGCTTGTCATGGCGGCGTTTCGCCCCGGCATGCTGGACGCTTTTCTGAACGGCTTTCGTCAGTCGCGCATCCCGCCCGTGGCGCTCAAGGCCATGGTGACGGAGACGAACGCCGGCTGGACCAGCCCGGAGCTGCACCGCGCCATACTGGAGGAGCACGAGATGATGCGGCAGGCACAAAAAAAGAAGTAGGTAATTTCTGCGCATCCCCGTGGCTTTTTGGAAGGAATTATGCTATGATATTGTCCGGCGGCCCGCGCGGCCGTCTTTGAGAGAGTTTACAGAAAGGAAGCGCGAAAACATGAAAGAATTCAACTCGGTCTCGCCGGAAATCGCCGCGCAGCTCGCGGCGGTCGTCGGCGAGCGGCGTTTCTACATGGGCGACCGCGTCCGCGAGGACTACACCCATGACGAAATGCCGATCTACGGCAAGCACATGCCGGAGTGCGTGTGCGAGGTGGAGAGCACGGAAGAGGTCTCGGCGATTTTGAAGATCTGCAACGACAACCGCATCCCCGTGACGCCCCGCGGCGCGGGCACGAGTCTCACGGGCGCGTGCGTGCCGCTGCACGGCGGCGTCGTCGTGTGCACAGAGCGGATGAACAAGATCCTCGGCTACGACCTTGACAATATGGCCGTGCATGTGCAGCCCGGCGTGCTGCTGCAGGATCTCGCGGCGGACGCGGAGGCGCACGGTCTCATGTATCCGCCCGACCCCGGCTCCAAGACCTCCACCGTCGGCGGTAATGTGGCGACGAACGCGGGCGGGATGCGCGCGGTCAAATACGGCGTCACGCGGGACTATGTCCTCGCGCTCACGGTCGTGCTCGCAAGCGGCGAGGTGATGCACCTCGGCAAGACCGTCTGCAAGACCAGCACCGGCTACAGCCTGCTGCACCTGATGGTCGGCTCCGAGGGCACGCTCGGCATCATCACGGAGATGACGCTCAAGCTCGTCCCCCAGCCCGGCATGAACGTCTCGGTCCTCCTGCCGTTTTTCGACATGGAGACCTGCATCGCCACCGTGCCGAAAATCAAGATGGCGAATCTCGACCCGCAGTCCATCGAGTTCATGGGCGCGGACATTGTGGAGTCCTCGTCCTCGTTCAGCGGCAAAAAAATCTTCCCGACGGTCGTGAACAAAAAAGACGTGGGCGCTTCCATTCTCGTCACCTTCGTGGGCGAGACGGAGGACGAATTGTATGAGAAGATGGAAAAGCTCGACGCGCTGGGCCAGACCTGCGGCGCGATTGACACGCTCGTCGTCGATACCCCGACGCTGAAAAAGGAGGTCTGGACGGCCCGCAGCGCGTTCCTCACGGCCATTGAGTCCGACACGAAGTACATGGACGAGCTGGACGTTGTCGTCCCCGTGGACAAAATCGCGTCCTACCTGATGTTCGTGCACGACGTGGGCGAGGAATACGGCCTCACGGTGCGCAACTTCGGCCACGCGGGCGACGGCAATCTCCACATCTATGCCTGCTCGAACGATCTGGAGTTTGACGAGTTCTGGCGGCGGAACAAGCTCCTGATGCAGCGGTGCTACACCGAGTGCGCGCGCATCGGCGGCCAGCTCTCCGGCGAGCACGGCATCGGCCACGCGAAGAAGGAATATCTGGAAGAATCCGTCGGCGAGGTGCCGCTGCGCATGATGCAGGCCATCAAGGCCGTGTTCGATCCGAACGGCATCCTCAATCCCGGCAAGGTCGTATCGTGAAGGAGGGAGCTGCCATGCTGAACATTCTCGTTTGTGTCAAGCAGGTCCCGGACGTGGACCTTGTCAAAATGGACCCGGTCACGGGTTCTCTCATCCGCGAAGGCGTGCCCGCCATCCTGAACCCGCTCGACGGCAACGCCATGGAGGCCGCCGTGCGCGTCAAGGAGCAGTACGGCGCGACGATCACCGCCATCACCATGGGCCCGCCGGCGGCGGAGGCCGTGCTGCGCGAGTGTTTGAGCGTCGGCGCGGACCGGGCCGTGCTCATTACGGACCGCGCCTTCAAGGACGCGGACACGCTCGCCACCAGCTATGTCGTCGCGAAGGCGGCGGAGGAATTTGGGCCGTACGATCTCATCTTCTGCGGCAAGGAGACGCTCGACGGCGCGACCGGGCAGATGGGCGCCCAGCTGGCCGAGCGCTTCGGCAGCGCGCTCGTCACCTCCGCGTCGCGCATTCTGGAGATCGACGAGGCGGCCGACACGCTCGTGACCGAGCGCGAAATGGAGACCGGCATCGAGACCGTGCAGGCCAGGATCCCCTGCCTCTTCACCATCGAAAAAACGAATTACCAGCCGCGCATCCCGAATTTCAAGGGCAAAAAGGCCGCGCGCTTTGCCGAGATCGTCACGCGCACGGCGTCCACGATTCCGGGGCTCGACCCGAGCCGGATCGGCGCCGTCGGCTCCGGCACCATCGTGCCGCGCACCTATCCCCCCGAGCGGGGCGAGTCCGGCGTCATGATCGACGAGGGCAGCGCGGAGCGCAACGGCGCGAAGATCGTCGAGATCCTCGCGGAAACCGGTTTGATTTAAGGAGGCGCCGTCATGGAAAAAAGCGCATACAAAAACATGTGGGTCTACATTGAGCACGACGGCAAACGGGCGCATCCCGTGGGGCTGGAGCTCTGCTGCGAGGTGCGCAAGCTCTGCGATGTCACGGGCGACAAGCTCGTCGCCGTGCTGGTCGAGGGGCTGCCAGAGGAGGAGCTGGCGAAGATTCGCGCCTGCGGCATCGACCAGCTGCTCGTCGTCTCCGGCACCGGATATGAAGCCTACAGCAACGACGCCTACTCGAATCTCTTCACCGTGCTCTGCCGGAAATACAACCCCTCCGCCGTGTTCGTCGGCGGCACGATCAACGGGCGCGACTTCGCCCCCCGCTTCGCCGCGCGGCTGAATACCGGCTGCACCAGCGACGCGACCGAGCTGGTCTATAATCCGGAGAGCGGCGATATTGAGTTCATCGAGCCCGCCGTCGGCGGCAAGATGATGGCCGTCATCACCGTGCCGGTGCTGCGTCCGCAGGTCGGCACCATCCGCCCGGGCACGTTCCGCTATGAGCCGACCGGTGAAAAGCCCGCCGTCGAGGTCCTCCATGAGACGGTGGATTTCCCCGTCGCGGATATCCGCACCAAGCTGCTGGGGTTTGTACCGGACGACGCCGACGCCGATCTCGATCTCGCGAACACGGACGTCATCGTCTGCCTCGGCAACGGCCTGTCCGGTCCGGATAAGCTGCCGAAATACCGGGAGCTGGCCGCGCTGCTCGGCGGCAAAATCGCCTGCACCCGCCCGCTGTTTGATCGCGGCATCCTGCCGTTCAAGCTGCAGATCGGGCAGTCCGGCGTGATGGTAAAGCCGAAGCTCTATATCGGCTTCGGCATCTCCGGCGCAATCAACCACACCGCGGGCTTTGCCGGCTCGGGCCTTTCCATCGCGGTGAATACCGACCCCGAAGCGCCGATTTTCGGCGCGGTCGATTACGGCATCGTCGGCGACATGGACGAGGTCTGCGACGCGATGCTCGCCGCGCTGAAGGCGCGATAGGAGATTCCCCGCAGCAGCACCCGCAGCGCAATCCCTTCCTGTCGAAAAACGTATTTTTCGACAGGCTCATTACCCGGAGCGCAAATTGCGCTCCGGGTAATTTTGTGCTATGCTGTCCGCAAGACGATTCTTAACAATTCTTAAAGTGCCGCCGCAGTCGTGCGCGCCGGGCGCAAACTGTGATAAAATCAGCACAAGGAAGGTGCTTTTTTATGGATTCTCCCATCCGCATCCTCGTCGTGGACGACGAGCCGGACATCCGCAACATTCTTCACATTCTGCTGTCCTCCCGCGGCTACACCGTGGAGGAGGCCGAGAACGGCCGCGCCGCCGTGGACCGCGTGCGCGCCCGGTCGGACTTTGATCTCATCATTCTGGACATTATGATGCCCGATCTGAACGGCGTGGACGCCTGCGGCGAAATTCGCAAGCTCTCCGCCGCGCCGGTCCTGTTTTTAACGGCAAAGGCACAGGACGCCGACAAAACCGACGCCTTCACGAGCGGCGGCGACGATTATCTGGTCAAGCCCTTTTCCAACCACGAGCTGTTTCTGCGCGTGGAATCGCTCCTGCGCCGTTATCGCGTTTACAAGGGCAAGGGCGACAGCCCCACGGTGATCGACACGCTGGAGATCAGCCGCGAGCACGGCACAGTGAGCAAGAACGGCATACCCGTGGACATGACAAAAACCGAATTTGAGCTGCTGCAATATCTCATCGAGAACCGCGGCCGCGCGGTCTCCACGCGCACGCTCTATGAAAACGTCTGGCACGAAAAGTTCATGCCCTCCTCGGCAAACACCGTCATGGTGCACGTGCTGAAGCTGCGCAAAAAGCTGGAGGACGACCCCGCAAATCCCACGCTGATCCGCACCATTTGGGGAAAGGGGTATCAGGTTGACTAGGCGGCGGCTGACCTCCCTCAACGCGCAGATGATCGCCGTTCTGGTGATCGCCGTGGTCGCAGCGCTGCTGGTCTATTTCGGCGGGAACGCGCTGTCCGGCTGGGCGGTGGATCGCTGGTATATGCGCGACGAGGCCGTCGCCGCGCGCAATCGGGCACTTTTTGAGCAGCTGCAGCAGTACGTCACGGAAAACGACGTCGCCTCCGGCGACATTTCCGCCATAGAGACATGGGTAAACGAAACGCACGATGTCAGCGTCATCGTCTACCAGACCGGGCAGCCCTACGAGGCCGGCTGGTGGGGCACCGATTCGCTGGAGGAGAATGTTCCGACGCCGGAGGACCTCGCCCGCTGGTACTATACGCTGTTTCCGCTCGCGTTCAAAGACGGGCTGCATCAGGTCGCGATCTGCGACGATTCGGAGCAGGCGATTTTCAACACGCTCGCGATTGCCGTGCTGGCGCTGTCGTTTCTCGTGCTTCTCGTGATCTTGCTGCTCTTCGCCGCGCACACCACAAAGCGGATCGTCCGCCTCTCGGCGGATGTGAACGCCGTGAGCAGCGGCACGCTCCAGCGCCCCATCGCCACGGACAGTCGCGACGAGCTCTCCCGACTGGCCCAGGACGTGGACCGCATGCGCAGCGCCATCGCCGAGCGCGCTCGCAGCGAGCAGACGGCGCTGCAGGCCAACAGCGACCTCGTCACCGCGCTGTCGCATGACATTCGAAATCCGCTCACCTCGCTCATCGGATATCTGGAGCTGCTGGAGATGGAGCCGCTGCCGGACCCGTCGCGGCAGTATGTCCTCTCCAGTCTGGACAAGGCGTACCGCATCCGGGATCTCACCGGCGAGTTGTTCCGCTATTTTCTGGTTTTCGGGCAGGACAAGCCCACGCTGCATATGGATACCTACGACGCGCAGATTCTGCTGGAGCAGCTGCTCAGCGAGTACGCGGCCGAGCTGCGCGGCCGGGGCTTTCCCGTGCACACCATCCCGCTGCGCACGCCCTGTCAGATCTGCACGGATGTCAACATGCTCAAGCGCGTGGTGGATAATCTGGAATCCAATCTGGAGAAGTATGCCGATCCGAACGCGCGCATCGTGTTTCTCGCGACGCTGGAGGCCGGGCGGCTGCACATCTGCATCTCCAACCGCACGCAGAAGCCGCGCGCCGGCGCGGTGGAGAGCAACCACATCGGTCTGCGCACCTGCGACGCGATTTTAAAGCTGCTGGGCGGCGAGTTTCACACCCGCGCGGACGGCGGCACGTTCGTCGCCGAGTGCATTCTGCCCGTCATCGAATCCTCATAGCGCACAGCAAGGCCCGGTCGCATAGACCGGGCCTAAGCGCGGCGAAAGTCGCCGGGGAGCTTGCTGCAGGCGCGCGGCGAATCACGCGGCGCATGATGCCAGAAAAGTCAGCCCTACCGCACGAATCAGCCCATTTCGCCCCCCCACGCCCCAGGCAGAGGCGTGGCCGCCGAAAGCCCTTGACGTGATTTCTCCTTTACTTTTTTCAATCCCCGCATCCCATGCGGATGCGACAGATATCAGTATATCACCCATCAGGCAACACGTCAAACTTCGCCCGCCGAGCCGCGTGCGGGGTGCGATGAAATCGTAAACTTCCTCAAATTCTTCACTGTAACTTTTCAATCTTCGCGCCCCGGGTGGGACGCGACTGTAGGTCTGGTCATTTTCGCTGATCTCGACCGTGAAATCTGCGATCAGCTCCGAGCCCTCCCAGCCGGAGACCTGGTGCACGGTGTAGTTGCCCACCGGCAGGTCCTTCGTC
>CACWHX010000012.1 GCA_902760845.1 Oscillospiraceae bacterium | reverse complement strand
GGCCGGGCGGCGGCCGCGAAGCCGTCGGCGCCGGACGGGGCGAATCCCCCCGCCGAGGCGGCCGCGCCCGATGCCGAGACGCCAGTCCCCGAAGTGGAGGCGCCGGTACCCGATGTCGAGGCGCCCGCGCCCACGGCGGAAGCACCCGTGCCGCCCGCGGCGGACGCGGAGCCGGTTTCCGAGGCGGTGTTCTCCGCCGGAGAGCCCGCGGCGCGGCTGCCAGAGTGGGCGCAGGACGAGAAGCTCGCCGACATTCTCTATGAGGCGACCGTGGACGACGTGGAGGAAACCCTGACGGACGCGGACATTGACGCGATTCTTGACGAGTTCTCGTCGGAAAGCGAGGTCACCACATGAGAAACATCGTAAAAATCCTGCGCGGCGACATGCGGCGCATCACGAGCAGCGTCGTCGCCATCATCACGCTCATGGGTCTGTGTGTGGTCCCCTGCCTCTACGCATGGTTCAACATCTTCTCCAACTGGAGGCCCTACGACGAGGATGCGACATCCCGCATCAAGGTCGCCGTCGCGTCGGACGACGCGGGCGCGGAAATTCTGGGCCTCTCCGTCAACCTGGGCGAGACGATCCTGGGGGCACTGGAGGCCAACAACTCCATCGGCTGGGTCTTTACGGACACCTCCGAGGAGGCGCTGGAGGGCGTCTATGCCAGCAAATATTACGCCGCGCTCATCGTCCCGGAGGACTTCACGGAGGACCTTTTGAGCTTTCTGAGCGGCGATATGGAGCACCCGACGCTGCTTTACTATGAAAACGAAAAGAAAAACGCCATTGCCCCGAAGATCACGGGCAAGGCCAAGACCGCCGTGCAGGAGCAGGTGAACTCGGCCTTTGTGCAGACCGTCGCCACCTATCTGAGCGACGCCGCCTCGATCGCCAACGCCACCGGCTATAATCCGGAGCTGGTGCTGCGCAATCTCAGCGAGCGTGTGGATCTCCTGAACCAGCGTCTGGACGACTGCTCGGTAATGCTCAACGCCACCATGGGGCTCACCAACGCCGCGCAGAATCTGCTGCAGCTCTCCGGCAGGCTGATCGACGACGCAGGAAACACCGTCAGCGCGGGCGAAAACGTGCTCGATCTCACACAGGGCACGCTCTCCAATTCCGCCTCCTCCGTTTCCGGCACGGCGGACGCCACGCGGCAGGTCATCAATCAGTTTTCTTCCAACCTGAACACGCTCTCCAACGACGTGGAAACCATTTTCACGGACATGGACCGCTACAACAATTTCGTCACCACCGATCTGGCGGGTCGTCTGGCGCTGATCTCCTCCATGCAGCAGACGAGCAATACCATGGCGGATCATCTCACCATGCTGGGCCTTACCGGCCTTGCCGGGCAGTTCACCCGCGCGGCGGAGGCGTTCGGCACGCTGTATGACCGCATGAGCGGACTGGAGCTCGCAAATGAGAACAGCTGGAGCGGCGTGATCGACAAGCAGGCGGAGATTCTCGCCCAGATCACGGTTGCCAACCGGTTTGTCACGGCGCTCGCCAACAGCGCGACAAACGATCTGGAGGGCAAGCTCCAGGAGGCCATTGCCTCCGTGCAGGAGTCTGTCGGCTCCGTGAGCCAGTCCATGGCCGGTCTTGGCAACGGGCTGTCCTCGCTCAGCGGCATTCTGAACAGTTACAGCGCGGCGCTCGGCTCTCTGCAGGGCGGCATCTCCGGCACGCAGGGCGATTTGAAGTCCCTGCAGGAAGGCATGAACGTCTTCAAGGGCATTCTGGATAAGCTCGCGCAGAGCGACATTCTGGAAAAGCTGTCCGGCGTTTTGACGGATGATGCGGACGCGATTGCAAGCTACCTCGCCTCCCCGGTCCAGATGGATACCGAGATCATCTACGAGGTGCGGGAATATGGCTCCGCCATGGCGTCGTTCTATACGGTTCTGGCGCAGTGGATCGGCTCGCTGCTCGCCGCCGTCCTGCTCAAAACGCAGCTCAAGAGCACCGAGGGTCTGGTGAATCTCCGGCTCCATCAGCGCTTTTTCGGACGGTACGGCCTGTTCCTGTTTGTCGGGCTGGCGCAGGGACTTCTCGTCTCGATTGGCGACATTTTGTATGTCGGCATCCAGTGTCTCTATCCCGCCCGCTTCATTTTCGCCGCGTGCGTCAACGGCATGGTGTTCTCTCTGTTCAACTACGCGCTGGTCTTCGCGCTGGACAACATCGGCATGGCCATCGCCGTGATCGTGCTCGTCATTCAGGTCGCGGGCGGCGGCGGCTCTTATCCGGTCGAGGTCTGCCCGGAAATCTTCCACAAGCTCTATCCGTATATGCCGTTCGGCTACGCGATGGACGCGATGCGCGAGTGCGTCGCGGGCCTGTACCAGAATTATTACTGGAAGTGCCTGCTGACGCTGCTTCTGATCGGCGCGATCATGATCGTGCTGGGATTGGCGCTTTATTATCCGGTCCTTTGGCTGAATCGCCTGATTGCCAAGAGCAAGCAAAAGAGCGGAATCATGATTTAATACGACAGAGAGGAGGAAGACGGATCATGATCGTGGATTTTCACGCGCATGTGCTGCCGGGAATGGACAGCGGCTGCCCGTCGCGGATCGTGGCGATCCGGCAGATGCTGATGGCAAAGCATGCAAATGTGGATGTGATCGTGGCCGCGCCGGAATTCGATCCGGCGAAGATGCCGGTGCGCGAGTTTCTGGAGAAACGCGAAATCTGCGCGCAGCATCTGGAGACCGTCCTGCAAAGCGGGATGCCGCGCGTCGTGCTGGGCGCGGAGGTTCTGTGGCACGCGGGCCTGGAGGGCCTGGAGGAGCTGGAGCGTCTCTGCGTCGGAACGAGCGGCCAACTGCTGCTGCGGATGCCGGAGGGCGGCATCGACACGGTGATGGCCGATTCGGTCGAGCGGCTATGCGGCCGGCTGGAGAACGGCGTGCTGCTTGCCAACGCGGAGCATCTGGAGCCGGAGCAGGCCGCAATGCTGTACCGCTGCGGCGCGCACGGCGAGCTGAGCTTCTCCGCGCTGGAGCACCGCGGCGACCGGGAAAAATACGTGCCGTGGATTCAAAACGGCTTCGTCACCGCGCTCGGCAGCAACCTGCGCGGCGACGCGCACGCATACCGCAAGCTGCGCAAGATTCAACACAGGCTCGACGGACTTTTCGAGCCACTGATGATCTTGTCAGCCGGAATGCTCGGACTCAACACCGAGTCCAGCATCGCCGCCGTATAAACAAAACAGCACAAGGGCCGGACGATTGTCCGGCCCTTGTGCTGTTTTTACAGCCGCTCGTCTTTGTCTCGGCGCGCGGTGGCGACCACCAGGCCGCCCAGCGCGATGAGCGCCAGCACGTTTGGCAGCACCATCAGCTGATTGAACAGGTCCGTCAGCTCCCAGACAAGATCGTTCGAGAGGCAGGAGCCGAGGAAAATAAACGCGATGGCGATGATGGAATAGGCCAGATTCGCCTTCTTTCCAAACAGATACCGCACGTTGATCCGCCCGAAAAGGTTCCAGCTGATGATCGTGGAAAACGCAAAAAACAGCAGGCAGACGGCCACGAACGCGCCGCCGAGCTTTTCGCCGAACACCACGCCGAACGCCAGCTGCGCCATGTTCGTCTTGGCGACGCCCTCCGCCGCGCCGGACGCGAGGATCCCGTCGCCGGCATAGAGCGTGGAGATGACGACGAGCGCCGTCATGGTCAGCACAATAAACGTGTCGATGAACACGCCGATCATGGCGACGGTTCCCTGCTCGTGCGGGTCCTTGACCTCCGCCATAGCGTGCGCGTGCGGCGTGGAACCCATGCCGGCCTCGTTGGAGAACAGCCCGCGCTTGACGCCCTGACTGATGGCCGTCTTGATCGCATAGCCTACGCTGCCGCCGATGATGGCGTTCGGCACGAACGCATATCGGAAGATCATGCCGAAGGTCTCCGGCACATAGCGGATGCGCGCGAGGATGACGATCAGGCCGCCGACGACATAGAGAATCGCCATGACCGGCACGAGCTTTTCCGTGACGGAGGCGAGCCGCTGCACGCCGCCGATAAAGATGATTCCCGCGACGATCGCAACGATCAGGCCCATGACCCACGAGGGGACGCCGAATGCGTTCTGGCACGACTCGCCGATGGAGTTGGACTGCACCATGGAGCCCATGAAGCCCAGCGCGAGGATGATCGCCACGGCGAAGAAGCCGGCGAGAAATTTGCCGAAGCCGCCCTTGAACGCGGTTTTGATATAATACACCGGACCGCCGAGCACCGTGCCGTCCGGCTGCACGATGCGGGTCTTCTGCGCCAGCACGGCCTCGGCGTAGATCGTCGCCATGCCGAAAAACGCAATGATCCACATCCAGAAAATCGCGCCGGGGCCGCCGATGAGAATCGCGCCGCAGGCGCCGACGATGTTGCCGGTGCCGACCTGCGCGGCAACGGCCGTGGCAAGCGCCTGGAACGACGACATGCCGCCGCCGTGCTTTCCGCCGCGGAGGCTGAAGTTGCCGAACACGCGGCGCCAGCCCTCCTTGAAGCAGCGCACCTGCACAAACTTTGTGCGAATGCTGAAATACAATCCGGTCCCGACCAGCAGAACGATCAGAATATAGTCGGACAGGTACATGTTGATCGTCTGCACGAGCTGAAGCAATGCGTCCATGGGTTTCTTCTCCTCTTTCTTCTGTGATTTCCAAACAAAAACTGCCGCCCGCACGGGACGGCAGCTCCAAAGAACGCACAGCTCATGCGCACGCAAAGCATGCGCATCCGCTCTGTCCTTTTGCCTGAGAGATTCAGCCGTTCACCGGCCTTGCACCTTCGGCACCTGCACGCGGCAGGATTCTCCAGAGTTTCCTCCCCCTCCGGTCTCGGCGGCGCCGATTCCAGAGGCTTCTGCGGAAATTTTCGATTGTATGTTGCATTATGACACGCTTCTCCACGCTTGTCAAGCACAAATTGTCATTTCTCCGCGGTTTTTTGTCCGCGCACAGCGGACGCCGCGCGCTTCTGCGCAGGGCGTCCGCCTCTCGTGGTTATTGCAGATTCAGCTTCCTCTTGAGCATACGATGCGTGATGCCGTAGAAAATCACGGCGATCAGCGCCGACACCCCCGCAAACGACCAGAGAATCGTCTGCACGAAGCGATACACCGCATCCGGCGTCACCAGCTTCTCCACATACACGCCCGGGTTCATCCCCATGATCGTCAGCAGTCCAATGCTGCTGAGAATCTGAATCGCGATGTAAAACACGAAGAAGAACACGACGGACATCAGCTCTTTTTGTCTGCGGTGGCTCTGCCCAATCGCCATGGACGCATAGCACTGCAGGCAGAATGTGGTCTCATGAATCAGCGCAAACGCGAAGATGCTGAGCAGCACCGCGCGGAGCTGCCCGCCGGACCAGGGCGCGCTTCCTTCCACGTTGTAGAATACCTCGATCACCCTGCTGTCCGCCCCCACGATGACGCAGGACAGCACCACAACCGCAATGGACACGACAAACCACACCAGCGCCACGATGAGCTTCGAGAGAACCAGCTTCGCCGTCGTGACCGGCAGCGTGAACATCAGGTAGCCCTCGTCAGTCAGAAAGCTGCGATAAAAACGCCAGACCATCAGAATGAACGCGAGCACCAGCACCGCGATCAGCGAGATTACAAACAGCACGCCGAGAACGTTCGTCACGAAAGACAGAAAGTCTGCGTTCTGCAGGCGCCAGGGCGCCGTTGCTGCCGCGCTCTTCGTCAGCGCCGCGCAGCCGCGCGTGAACGCCGCCAGAATGAGCGCAATCAGGCAAACCGGCAGCATGACGCGCGCCGTCGCGCGAAAGTCCTGCTTCAGTAATTTTCCGAGCATCGAAACACCTCCCGAAATACCGCATCCACACTCTTCCCCTGTTCGGAACGGATGGCGTCCACCGTCGAGCGGAGCACAACCCTGCCGGTGTTGAGGAAAATGACCTCGTCCAGCACGTTTTCCACGTCGGCGATCAGGTGCGTCGAGATGACGACCGCCGCCTCCGGGTTATAGTTGCTGATGATCGTGTGCAGAATATAGTCCCGCGTCGCGGGGTCCACGCCGCCGATCGGCTCGTCGAGCAGATACAGCTTCGCCCGCCGGCTCATGACCAGGATGAGCTGCATCTTTTCGCGCATCCCCTTGGACATTTCCTTGATGCGCTGCTTCGGCTCCAGCCCCATGCGCGCGAGCATGTCCTCCGCCGCCGCGCGGTCAAAGTCCGCGTAGAAATCCGAAAACAGATCCAGAAGCTGCTCCACGCGCATCCAGTCGCTGAAATAGGTGCGCTCCGGCAGATAGGACACGATCCGCTTCGTCTCGACCGAGGGCGCCCTGCCGTCGATCAGAATTTCGCCGCCGTCCGGCGTGAGCAGGCCGTTGGCGAGCTTCAGCAGCGTCGTCTTGCCGCTGCCATTCGGCCCCAGCAGTCCCACGATGCCGCCCGGCTCGATGGAGAGATCCACCCCATCCAGCGCCGGCGCGCCGCCGTAGTGCTTGGTGAGCGCCCTGCACTCTAAAATTGCCATCTAGTTTCCCTCCCTGTTTTTCAGAAGCGCCAGTGCCGCGTCCCGGTCATAGCCCAGGCGGCGCATCGCCTCCCAAAATGCTTCGATACTCGCCGCGGCAAGCCGCTGCTTCGCGCGCTCAATCCGCGCCGCGTCGTCCGTCACCGTCCGCCCCGCCGTGCGCTGGGTCTGCACCAGACCGTCGCGCTCCAGCTCGGCGAACGCCCGCTGCATCGTGTTCGGGTTCACGCCCGCGTCCGCAGCCAGCTCCCGCACCGACGGCAGCCGCGCGCCCGGGGAAAACTCCCCGGTGATGATCGCCAGCGTGATGTGCTCCACAAGCTGCGCGTAAACCGGCGCGTCGCTCCGGATATGCCATTGCATGGCATCGCCCCCTGTGTTATTGTATTAAGCAATTAGTACAATAACACAGGACAAAAGACTTGTCAACCCCCTGACGCAAAAAAATTCCTCCCGCGCCGGCGGGAGGAACCTTTTTGTCATATTCAGCCCAGCAGGCTGCCGCGCAGACCCTTGAAGGCGTTGGTCAGCACCGTTGCGTCCATGCCGAGCGTAACGCTGTCGTAGCCAAGCTCGAAATCCGCTCTGGCCGTATCCTCGTCCGCCGCGAAGATGAACGAAAACTTCCCCGCGGCGCGGCAGACGCCCTGGATGTGCGCAATGGCGTCCCGAATCTCCGGATCGTCAAACTTTGCGGGCTTGCCGAACGCGGCGGAGAGATCGAACGGGCCGACGTAGATGCCGTCGATGCCGTCCACGCGCACAATCTCCTCCAGGCTGTGCAGGCACTCCAGCGTCTCGCACTGCGGCAGCAGCATCGTCTCGCGGTTGGACACCGCAAAGTAGTGCTCCAGCCCGTGCCGGGCGTAGTCCTCAAACCAGAAGCCGCTCCCGGCCGTGTTCGCGACGCCGCGCTTGCCGAGCGGCATATATTTGCCGTACTCGACGATCTTCTCCACCTCCCGGACGGTGCGCACGTCGGGGATCACAAGCCCCATCGCGCCCACATCCAGCAGCTTCAGGATGGCCGGGCGGGAGATCTCCTGCACGCGCGCGAACGGCGTGAGTCCATAGAGCTTTGCCGCGCGGATGTATTCCAGCGCGGACAGGGGGTCAAACGGGCCGTGCTCGGTATCAATGATGATATAGTCCAGCCCCGCAAGGCCGAGACACTCCGCAACGGTGGCGCTGCCGGTCTCAAAAAACGTGCCGAACGTCCGCTCCCCGGCCAGCATTTTTTCCTTGACAAGATTCTTCACAAGCGGCTCCTCCTCTATGATTTCAAAAATTGGCTAAAAAAAGACGACGTGTCGAAACACGTCGTCTTTCCCTGGCGGAGAAGGAGGGATTTGAACCCTCGCGCCGCTTATCACAGCCTACTCCCTTAGCAGGGGAGCCCCTTCGGCCTCTTGGGTACTTCTCCAAGCCGAATTCGCTTCGTGCCTAGGTATCTTAGCACATCCCCCGAAAGATGTCAACCACTCTTTTTCGGCGCTACAGGACCCGGTGTAAAATCCGGATAGCCTCCGTGATCTCCTGCTCGGTGTTGAACGGCGACATGCTGAACCGCACGGTCCCCGTCTCGATCGTGCCGGCGCTTCGATGGCCGAGCGGCGCACAGTGCAGGCCCGCGCGCACGGCGACGCCGTGCTCCGCCAGCCGCTCCGCAAACGCCTCGCTGTCGAGCGTACGGCTGCGCATGGAAAGCACGCCGACCTGGCTCCGGGCGCTCTCGTCATAAAACAGCTCCAGGTCCGGAAGATCCCGCGCGCCCTCCGCCAGCTGGCGCAGCAGTCTCGTCTCCTGCGCGCGGATGTCCGCCAGCCGCGGCGACACGTAGCGGAGTCCCGCCTGCAGGCCCGCGATGCCGGGCACGTTGTGCGTGCCCGCCTCCAGCCGCTCCGGCAGCTCCTCCGGCATCGTCTGCAGCGCGCTCTGTGAGCCGGTCCCGCCGTAGAGCAGCGGCTCGGCGTCCATGCCGCACAGCAGCAGTCCCGTCCCCTGCGGGCCGAGCAGGCTCTTGTGCCCCGGCATGGCGATAAACGCGGCCCGCAGCGCCGAAAGCCGCACATCCAGCACGCCGGCGGACTGCGAGGCGTCCACGATCAGCGGCACGCCCTGCGCCGCGCAGAGCGCCGCGATTTCTTCGACCGGCAGCACAAATCCGAACACGTTGGACACGTGCGTGCACACCGCGCATTTCGCGCCCGGCAGCAGGCGCTCGAAGTCCTCCAGCACCGCCTCCGGCGAAAAGAGCCGCCCCGCCGCCACGCGCACCTCCGCGCCCAGCGCGTGCAGCGGGCGCGTGACGGAGTTGTGCTCATAGCCGGAGACCACGACCGCGTCCCCCGGCCGCACGCACGTGCGGATCGCCAGATTCAGCGCATGCGTCGCGTTCATCGTAAACACCACGCGCGTCGGGTCCGACATGACAAAGAGCGCCGCCGCGGCCTCGCGGCACTCGTACACCGTATCCGCCGCCCGCATGGCGGCCGGGTGCCCGCCCCGGCCGGGACTCGTCATCTCGGCCAGTGCGCACCGCATCGCGCGAGAGACGGACTGCGGCTTATAAAAGCTCGTCGCCGCGGAGTCGAGATAGATCATCGTCTCACCTCCTGCAGCGTTCCGTCCGCTTCCGCCACAAAGACTCTTCCCGTCTGAAGCCGGGTCTGCTCCAGCACGGCCAGCGCCCGTTCCATCCGGGCCGCATGGATTTTGACACAATAGGTGCATCCCCTGTCGGACACACTTTGCGGGGCTTTTCGGATCGTGGCGGTGATGCCCGCCCGCTCCAGCACCCGCTCTGCCCGCTGCGCATACGTCAGCGAGCGAAAAAGGATCAGGCAATCGCGCTGCATAAAAAAACGCCTCCCACATCGTCATGCATCATTCTATGCAGCCGATGCGGGAAGTGTTTGCGATTCGCGCGGTCAGACGCTTTCCAGCAGCGCCACGGCATGCGCCGCGATGCCCTCCTGCCGCCCGGTAAAACCGAGGCCCTCCTCCGTCGTGGCCTTCACGCTGACGGCGGCGAGCGGGCAGTCCATGGCGGCGGCGAGCTTTTCCCGCATCTGCGGGAGATACGGCGCAAGCCGCGGCGCCTGCGCGAGCACCGTGCAGTCCACGTTGCAGACGGCATACCCCGCCGCGCGGACGCGCCGCGCCACCTCGCGCAGCAGTTCCAGACTGTCCGCCCCCGCGTAGGCCGGGTCCCGGTCCGGGAACAGGTGCCCGATGTCCCCCAGCGCCGCCGCGCCGAGCAGTGCGTCCATCAGCGCGTGCGTGAGCACGTCCGCGTCCGAGTGCCCGAGCAGCCCCAGTGCATGCGGGATCTCCACGCCGCCGAGGATCAGCCGCCGGTCGGCCGTCAGCCGGTGTACGTCATATCCATGTCCGATCCGCATCAGAGCTGCCCCCGCCTGCGCAAAATCTCCTCCGCCAGGGTGATGTCCAGCGGCGTTGTGATCTTGATGTTTTCCTCTGAGCCGTCCACCGCGGCGACCGGCAGGCCGATGGCCTCCACCGCGGCGCAGTCGTCCGTCAGCTCCAGCTTCTGCTCCACGGCGTTTGTCAGCGCCGCGCGGATCAGATCGGCGTGGAACACCTGCGGCGTCTGCACGGCGGCAAGGCCGTCCCGCGCGGGCGTGCGGTACAGCGCGTCGTTCTCCAGCTCCTTCACCGTGTCCTTGAGCGGGATGACCGGCGCCGCCGCCTGCCGCTTTTCCGCCATGGCGTATGCTGCCTCGATGATCTCCGGCGTGACGAGCGGGCGCGCCGCGTCGTGGATGCCGATGAGGGTCGCGCGCTTGTCGGCGGCGAACACGCCGGCAAGCGAGGAACCCATGCGCGTATCTCCCCCGATGACGACCTTTGTCATCTTCCGGATGACATACTTGTCCCGCAGCGCGGCAATCTCCTCCAGGCGGTCCTCGCGCGTCACGACGATGATCTCGTCAACGCAGCCGGAGCTTTCAAACGCGCGCAGCGTGCGCACGAGCACCGGGACGCCGCCCAGCGGGAGCAGCAGCTTGTCGCGCCCCATGCGCTCGGACGATCCCGCCGCGACGATGACGGCCGTGTGAAACGGCTTTTTCAGCTTTTTCTTCAATTTCCCGTAGAAGGCCATGTCCCCGCCCCTTCTCCTGTATTTTCTATATTATAGCCAATCGCGGCGCAATACGCAAGCAAAAGCGGCGCGATCACTCCAGGGGCCAGAGGCTGTCCGCATAGTCCCGCACGTAGTAGCGGATGTTCGTCCGGCCTCTCTGCACGACCGTGTGGCCCTCGGCCTCCAGCCGCGCCTTCTGCGCCTCCGCCCCGCCCGGGTATTTGGGGTTCAGCTCGCCGCCCGCCTTCAGCGTGCGCCAATACGGCGTCTCGTCGTCCGCGCGCTGCTCGCTCGCCCACGCGGCGATGGACACGAAGACGCCCGCCGTGATCGGCTCTGTGAAGTCCGCGCCGTTCTTCCGTGCAAAGTACGCCCGAATCTCGCCGACCGTTGTGAGCTTTCCGTATGGGATGGTCCGCATCACCGCGTCATAGTCGATCGGCGGCGCGAAGTACATCCGGTCGCCGCCGTATTTTTCAATGCTCCGCGCGTCCGTAATCGTCTGGAGCTTCGGCATGTCCTTGCAGTCGTGCAGCATGGCGTTGAAGTCCTTGTGTTTTTCGTTTGCCACATCTATCGCCTCCACGCCTACTATACAGGAGAAACGCCGCCGATGCAATGAGACTGTTTGAATCGCGCCAGATTTTTTTGAGGAAAAAACCGAAGCCGTTTTTCCTGTGAACGGCTTCGGTTTTGTTTTTTTGTCGAACGGGCTTACGCCTCTGGCGTTTCGTCCTCCTCCGGCGCGTTGCCGGTCGCCTCGCCGTTGGCGGAGACCTCATAGACCAGCGCGTCCTCCTTCGGGCCGAAGTCCTCCTCGACCGGCTCGACGCGCTCCTTCGCCGGGGCCGGCTCCGGGGCGGACAGCGCGCGGATGGAGAGGGAGATCTTGTGCTTCTCCTCGTCCACGGCGGTGATCTTCGCATCGACGACATCGCCGACGGCGAGCACCTCTTCGGGCTTGCCGATGCGGCGGTTCGCAATCTGAGAAATATGGATCAGTCCGTCCACGCCGGGCAGCACCTCGGCAAACGCGCCGAAGGGCATGAGCTTCACGACGGTGACCTTGGCCACATCGCCAACCTGGTAGGTGTCCATAAACTTGTTCCAGGGATTGCCGTTGGGGTCCTTGTAGCCCAGAGAGATGCGGCGCTTTTCCGTATCAAAGCTGATGACATAGACGTCCACCTCATCGCCCACAGACAGCACGTCCGCCGGGGTCTTGATGCGGCTCCAGCTCAGCTCGGAGACGTGCGCCATGCCGTCGATCCCGCCGATGTCCACAAAGGCGCCATAGGAGGTCAGCGACTTCACCACGCCGTGATACCGCTTGCCGACCTCGATCTCGCTCCAGACCTTTTCGGCGCGCTCGCGGCGCTCCTTCTGCTGCACGGCGCGGATCGAGCCAACCACGCGCTTGCGCCCGCGGTTGACCTCGGTGATCTTCAGCCGCACGGTCTGCCCCACCAGCTCGGTCATGGGCCTTTCCTTCGGCAGGCCGGACTGGGACGCCGGGACAAACACGCGCACGCCGTTGACAGAGGCGACCACGCCGCCCTTGTTCTCCTCCGTGACGCGGCCCTCCACGACCTCGCCGCTCTCCGCCGCCTCTTCGATGGCGTTCCAGAACTTCACGGCGTCCAGCCGCTTCTTGGAGAGCATCGCGGTGCCCTCCACGTCGTTGACGCGGACCACGATCGCCTCCAGCTCGTCGCCGACCTTCACCGCGTCCTCAACCGCGATGCCGTCGTCGGTGAATTCGCTGGTCGGGATAAAGCCGGAATACTTGGCGCCGATGTCCACGCTGATCTCCGTGCCGGTGATGGCAACAACGGTACCGGTTACCTTATCTCCATTATATACAGGCTTCAGAGTTGCCTCCAGCATTGCGTCAAAGTTCTCCTCGGCCTCCGGTGCCGGGGTCACTGGGGTCTCTTCCGTCTCGATTTTGATCTCGTCGCTCATCTTTTGTTTTACCTCCTTAATGATCCACGCAGGTACGGAGGCGCCGGCGGTGAGCCCCACAATATCTGTGTGTTCAAACGCGCTCAGATCAAGCTGCGCCGCGTTCTCTATAAACTGGACGTTTTCGCAGAACCGACGGCAGATTTCGTAGAGATGTCTGCTGTTGGCGCTGTGCTTCCCACCGATGACGACCATGGCGCCGCATGTTTTTGCCAACTGCTCGGCCTCCGTCTGACGGGTAAACGTCGCACCGCATATTGTATCAAATATTTCTGCATTTGTACACAGTTTTTTTAAGATTTCCTGACATTCAAGCAGTTTCTCCCCCGTCTGCGTCGTTTGAATGACCATTGTTAGGGGTTTTGTACAATCAATGGTTCCATCCGCGATGCGCGCCTCGAGCGCGGCGGCGTCCTCCACGACGACCGGGTCCCGGCACCAGCCGCAGATGGCCCGCACCTCCGGGTGCTCGGCCGCGCCGACGATGATCGGCCGGCGCCCCGCCTCGGACGCCGCCGCGACCAGCTCGTGAATGCGCTTGACCTTCGGACACGTCGCGTCCGCCACCTTCGCGCCGGACGCGCAGAGCGCCTCATACTCCGCGCGGCTGACGCCGTGGGAGCGGACGATCACAGCGTCGCCCGGCCGCAGGCACTCCGCGCTTTCGATCACGCGCAGGCCCTTCTCCTCCAAATGCCGCACAACGTCGTCGTTGTGGATCAGCTGGCCCAGACTATAGCAGGACGGCTCGGCCGCAAGCAGCTCCTCGGCCATGCGCACCGAGCGGCTCACGCCGAAGCAGAAGCCCGCGCTTTTTGCCAGAATCAGTTCCTTCACTCCGCACCTCCCGTCCGCAGATGGCGCGCGATTTCGGCGCAGACGGCGTCGATGCTCTGCTCCAGCGTCAGGTCGCTCGTGTCGATCAAAACGGCGTCCTCCGCCTGCCGCAGCGGCGCGGTCTCCCTGTGGCTGTCCGCGTAGTCGCGCTGCTCAATGTCGCGCAGCACCTGCTCCAGCGCCGTGTCCGCGCCCTTTTCGCGCAGCTCCTTCCAGCGGCGCTCCGCGCGGCGCTGGGGCGACGCGGTCAGGAAGATCTTAACCGTCGCGTCCGGCAGCACGACCGTGCCGATGTCGCGCCCGTCCATGATGACGCTGTGCTCGCGCGCGAGGCTGCGCTGCATCTCCAGCAAAAACGCGCGCACGGCGGGCAGCGCCGAGACCTGGGAAGCGCGCCGGGAGTTTTCATGCGCGCGGATCGCGTCCGAAACGTCCTCCCCGCCGAGCAGCATCCGCTGCGCGCCGGCATCGTCATAGGTCATTTCGATCCGAATGCCCGGCAGCAGCGCCTCGACTGCCGCGCCGTCCGTGCAGGACGCCCCCGCGCGGTGCACCGCGCAGGCCACCGTGCGATAGATCGCGCCCGTGTCCACATAGATCAGCCCAAAGCGTTCCGCCGCGGCGCGGGCAATGGTGCTCTTCCCCGCACCGGAGGGCCCGTCGATCGCGACGGAAATCGGATGGTTCAATGTCAGGATTCCTTTCCATGGATTCATCTTTGCGCGGCGGCCTGTCCCGCAGTGTAGCCCGTGGACCACGCGATTTGAAGATTGAAGCCGCCGGTATAGGCGTCGAGGTCGAGCACCTCGCCCGCGAAGAAAAGGCCCCGCACGCGCTTGGACTCCATCGTGCGCGGGTTCACCTCCCGCAGCGAGACGCCGCCGGCCGTGACAATGGCCTCCTCCACCGGACGCGCGCCCGATATGGAGACCGGGAACTGCTTCAGCAGCGTGACCAGCGCCCGGCGCTGCTCGCGCGTGACGGCGTTCACCTTCTGCTCCGGCGGAATGCCGGAAAGCCGCACGAGCACGGGGATCATCGCCCGGCCCGCCAGGTCGTACAGCGCGTTTTTGAACTCGCGGTTCGCGTATTTTTCAAAGTCCCGCAATACGCGCGCGTCGAGCTTTTTCTCGTCCAGCCCCGGCTTGAGGTCAATGGACAGCCGGTATCTGTGGCGCTCAAAATCGCGCAGGTGCGCACTGGCGGAGAGGACCAGCGGTCCCGAGACGCCAAAATGCGTAAACAGCATCTCGCCCAGCTCCGTGTAAAGTGCGCGGCCCGTCTCGTCATACGCCGTGAGCACGACGTTGCGCAGAGAAAAGCCCTGCAGCTCCGCACACCACGGATCGTCCGACTCCAGCGGCACGAGCGACGCGCGCGGCGGCACGAGCGTGTGCCCCAACGCGCGGGCGAAGCGGTAGCCGTCGCCCGTCGAGCCGGTCGCGGGATAAGAAAGTCCCCCCGTGCAGACGACCGCGGCCCCGCAGTCGATGCGCCCTGACGCGGTCATCACGCCGGTCACGGCGCCGGCCTCCGTCAAAATCTCCTTTGCCGCAACGCGCACCACGCGCACCCCCGCTGCCTTCACCGCGCGCGCGAGCGCGTCCGCCACGTCGTTGGCGTTGTCCGAGACGGGAAACACGCGGCCGCCCCGCTCGGTTTTGAGCGGCACGCCCAGCGATTCAAACAGCACCATCGTCTCGCGCGGAGACAGGCGGCTGAGCGCGCTGTATAAAAATCTCCCGTCGCCCGGAATATGCCGCAGCAGCGTCTGCACATCGCAGTCGTTCGTCACGTTGCAGCGGCCCTTGCCCGTGATGCGTACCTTGCGTCCCAGCGTCCGGTTCGGCTCCAGCAGCACCACGTCGCCGCCGCCGCAGGCGGCCATATAGGCGCACATCATGCCGGCCGCGCCGCCGCCGATCACCACAGCGTCAGCTTTCACGTGTCTGATAGACGCCGTATTCCGTCCAGATGGATTCCAGCCTCTGGAACGTCTCAAACGTTTGATCTCTGTTGCGGATGCCGAGCGCCACGATGAGCGCGTTAATCAGCCCCAGCGGCGCGACGAGCGAATCCAGGAACGACACCATCTCGCTCTTGGCGTAGAGGCACACATCCGAAATCTCATGCAGCGGTGACGCCTTTCCGTCCGTGATGCCGAGCGTGGACGCGCCGCTGTCTCTGGCAAATTTCATTGCGTTCACGGTGCGGTTGGAGTAGCGCGGGAAGCTGATGCCGATCACCAGATCGTCCCGCTCCACGCGCAGCATCTGCTCATAGACCTCCATCGCGGTCGTATCCTGAATGACCTGCACGTTGTCCTGCAGCAGGTTCAGATAGATGCCCAGAAAATGCGCCAGCGTCGTGGACGTGCGCATCCCGATGACATAGACGCGCTTGGCGGATAAAATCAGATCGACCGCCGCGTTGAAGCTCGCCTGATCGACCTCCTCCAGCGTCGCCTGCAGGTTGTTGATGTCCGCGCGCAGCACCGCCTTGAGCACATCCTGCGTGCCGATGGTGCTCTCCGCCGCCTCGATGCGCTCCACGGAGGTGAGCCGGTTGCGCACGACCTCCTGCAGCGCCTTTTTCATGCCGGGATACCCGCGATAGCCCAGCTCCACCGCAAAGCGCACCACCGTCGATTCGCTCACGCCGACAGCTTCGCCCATGCGCGCGGCCGTCATAAACGCCGCTTTGTCGTAATTCCCCAATATATAACGAGCAATGGTGCGCTGCCCCTTGGAAAAGGATGCCATGCGCTGCTCCAAAACGGACAAGATGTCCGTTTTCGTGTCTTTCTTCATACGAATCCCCCGCATTCGCGCTTTGATCTGCTTTCATTCTAAACACTTCCCCTGCATTTTTCAAGCAAAAATGCAGGGGAAATCGCGGATTCTCGCAAAAATGTGCATACCGCTAAAAAAGCGACTTTATGTATGCGACCTCCTCGCGCGAAAGATACCGCCACGCGCGCGGCGGCAGCGTGCCGAGACGCAGCTCGCCCTCCGCGACGCGCACCAGCCGGCGCACCTTCAGCCCCGCTTTTTCGCACAGGCGGCGGACCTGCCGGTTGCGCCCCTCCCAGATCGTAATGGAAAGGCGGCCCCCGTCCAGAATCTCGACCGACGCCGGCCGGACCGCGTCGCCGTCGAGCTCGGTGACGCCGCGCATGACCTCCGCCGCCCGGTCGGACACCGCGCCGCTCACGTCCACAAGATAGGTTTTCGCCACGTCGTGCGACGGGTGCATCAGCGCGTTTGCCGCCGCGCCGTCGTTTGTCAGGATGAGCAGCCCCTCGGAGTTCAGATCCAGCCGCCCGACGGGATAGACCCGCGCTCCCACGCCGGATACCAGCTCCGCCACTGTGCGGCGGCCGCGCTCGTCGTGCAGCGTCGTCACATAGCCGCGCGGCTTGTGGAGCATGATGTACACCCGCGCGCCGACCGTCGGAAGCGGCACGCCGTCCACCCGGATGTCGTCGCGCTCCGGATCGGCGGACTGCCCCAGCGCCGCCGGCGCGCTGTTGACCGTGACGCGCCCGGCGACAATCATCGCCTCCGCCGCGCGGCGGGACGCGAGGCCCGCCTCAGAAATGCACTTTTGCAGCCGCTGCCGCATCCAGCTTCACCTCAATTCCCCGGATAAAAGGAAAACAAATAATGCCCGGCAAGATTCCAGAATCGCTCCAGCCGCTCGCGCGGCGTGAGCCGCGCGTTGGCGTCCGCCGCGACATCCTGCGCGCAGACCAGCGGCGTCTGCGCCGTGGTGCCGTCCGCCGCCGTAACCGTCAGCAGTCCCAGCGCGTCGCCCTGACGCACGGGCGCGAAGACAAACCGCGGCAGCTCAATCCGCGTCTCGGTCCGCGCGTCCTTTTCCAGCAGCAGCCGGACCGTCTCGCGCGGCACGGCGTCGCACTGCGCCGCCGCGCCGGAGAGGACCGCGACCGGATACGCCGCGTCCGCCGGTATGACGGCGCGGTACTCGTAGCTGTCAAACGCCCAGTCCAGCAGCCGCGCGTGATCCTCCCAGTCGTTCCGGTCTGAGATTGTGACGCAGACAAACCGCGTGTCGCCCCGCTGCGCGCAGGAGACGAGGATGCGCCCCGCCGCCTCGGTGTAGCCGGTCTTGACGCCAATCGCCCCCGCATAGGAGCGCAGCAGCCGATTGTGGTTTACATAAGTCTGCCCATGAATGGTTTTGCTCGCCGTGGACACAATCTCGCGGAACGCCTCGTTCTGCATCGCGCAGCACGCGAGCGCGGCCAGGTCCCGCGCCGTGGAGAGATGCCCCTCCGCGTCCAGCCCATGCGGGTTGCGAAAGGACGTGTTCGTCAGACCCAGCGCGGCGGCCTTCTCGTTCATCAGCGCGGCGAACGCCTCGATGGAGCCCGCCGTGTGGCAGGCCAGCGCCGTGGCCGCGTCGTTGCCGGAGGCGAGCATCATGCCATACAGCAGCTCCTGCACGGTATAGGTCTCCCCCGCGCGCAGATACATGGACGAGCCCTCGACCGCCGTATATTCCGGCAGAATCTCCACCGGCTCGCCGGGGTCGCAGTGCTCCAGCACCACCAGCGCGGTCATGATCTTCGTCGTGCTGGCGATGCGCATGGGCGTGTCCGCGTTCTCCGCGTGCAGCAGCGCGCCGGTCTCGACATGCATCACGGCCGTCGCCGCGGCGGAGGTCTCCGGCGCGCGCTCCGCCGCGCGCGCCGGCATTCCGAGCGTCGCGCAGAGCAGCGCCGCGCACAGCGCCGCACAGAGCCGTTTTCTCATAAAAAGCACCACCCTTTCCGATTTTCGGGCGGTGCTTAGTATGCGCGTGTTGGCCGCGTTTTATGATTTCCGCTTGTCGATGAATGCGTCCACGCGGTCCATCAGCTCCGGCGCGAAGTCGATCAGCCGGTCCACCGTGCCGCTTGCGGGCGGCGTGACGTTCAGCATCCGGACGCTGCCCTCCTTCACAATGAGAAACCCGATCGGCTCCACCTTCACGCCCGCGCCGCTGCCGGCGCCGAGACCGGTCTTGTCCTTGGCGGGAAACTCCGAGCCGCCGCTGGCGAAGCCGAAGCTCACGCGCGACAGCGGGATCAGCGTGGTGTCGTCCGGCGTGATGATGGGCTTGCCCACCACGGTGTTCGTGTCGATCATTTCCTTGATTTTGCTCATGGCCGCGCTCATCACGGCGCTGATTTCATGCTCCATTGCTGACCTTCCTTTCTTCTGTCGGCGATTCGGTCGCCGCTGGTTTTGGTGCTTGCGTCTGCTGCTGCGCCTTTTTTTGTTCGCGCCTCCGCTCGCGCTTTCTGCGCAGGGTGAATGTTAAGAATTTGCATGCGAAAACGATGCCGATGGCAACGATCTGCCCGATGCGGATGGTGAGGATCAGCCGCCCTTCGATCTGCGGCTTTTCGGCGGTGAAGTCCGCCCCGACGCGCACGTCCCGTTCGCGAAAGCGCAGCGCCCGCGCCGCGAGGGGAAAGAGCCCGTCCAGCGCGGCGCGCACATAGCCCGACTGCATCGCCGTGTCATAGGGGTCCTTCGCGCCCGCGATCCAATACAGGCGGAAGAGGTCGATGCGCAGCTTGCGCCGGAACGCGCCGGCCGCCTCCAGCCCGAGACGCGCCAGCGTCAGGATCGTCTCCCTGTCGGGCTTTGCCTTTGGCTTCTCCTCTGTCACCGCCTCCGGTTTCTTTTCGGGCGGCTTCTTTTCCTTTTTCTTTTTCGGTTTTTTCTCCGGCTTCTCCGGCCTCGGCAGAATCGTGATCTGTTTCGGTCCAACGCGCGCGCGCAAATGAACCGTCTGCCCCTCGTAGCCGACGTCCACGCCGACGCGCAGCCGGTTGATTACGGCAAACAGCGCCACAATCGCCAGGAGAATCCACAGCGCGGTCAAAACGGCATCACTCCTCCGTTTGTTCTGGTTCTGGTTCTGACGGCTCCGTCTGCCGGCCGCGGTCTTGCAGCTCTGCAATGGCGGCCTGCAGCTTTTCCGCTCCCTCGCTGGAGGACAGATCCGGCAAAACGGGCAGCTCCTCCAGAGTAGTCATGCCCATCGTGCGCAAAAATAATGCGCTTGTCTGATAAAGCGTCGGCCTTCCGGGCGCCTCCAGCCTGCCGCACGGCTCGATGAGGCCGCGCTCCACGAGCGTCCCCACGGTATAGGAGCTGTCCACAGCGCGCACCTGGTCGATATAGGCGCGGGTCACGGGCTGAAAATACGCCACGACCGCTAGCACCTCCAGCGCCGACTGCGAGAGTCTCGGCGGGCGCCGCTGCTCCAGCGCGCGCTGGATATAAACCGCGTATTCCGGCGCGGAGCAGAGCTGCAGCGCGTCGTTCATCCGCACGAGGCGGATGCCGCTTTTCGTCTCCTCGTAGGCCTCCGCCAGCTCCTTCGCCGCCGCGACCACCGTCTGCGTTTCTTCGCCGAGCACCTGCCCGATGCGCGACGCGGCGATTGGGTCGCCCGACGCAAACAGGATGGCCTCAATGGCAGAGAGCAATTCTTCATGTTCCATATGGATGGTTCCCTTTACTCGATGATAGATTCCACGATCTCCGTCGTGTCGCCGCCGGTAAAGCTCGCGATGTATTCTCCGTCCTGCTCCGAGAGCAGGAGGTTGCCCATGCTGCACAGCTCCAGCACGGACAAAAACGTCGCCACCACCTCGCTGCGGCTGTGGCACCGGGCATAGAGCGCGCTGAGGGACAGGTCCCCCTCCGCGCGAAGCAGATCAATGAGGTCGCGGCTCTTTTCTCGCACGCTGAAGGTGATGCGCCTCGGCGCATGAAACTCCGGCGGCTCCACGGCGCCCGCCCCGCCGCGCGAAAACACGGCCAGCAGCGCGCGCAAAAGGTCTTCCTGACCGATCTGGTAGCGGTATTCGCCCCGCTGCTTCGGCAGCGGCTCCGGCAGGCGGGAGACATATTGCAGCCCCGTCCGCGCCGCGGCGTCGAGCAGCGGCGTGACGGACTTGAGCGCGGTGTAGGTGTCCTTCGCCTTGAGCTGCTCCAGCGACGCGATCAGCTGCTCCAGCTCCGTGATCTCCTTTTCCTCGGCGAGGAGCATGCGCGTCTTGATATAGAGCAGGTACGACGCCATCTGCACGAATTCGCTCGCGATCTCCAGATCGAGCCGCTCCATCTCCTGCAGATAGGCCAGGTACTGGTCCAGAATGTCCGCAATGGGAATGTCGCGGATCTCGATTTTATTCTTGCTCAGCAGCAGGAGGATCAGGCTCAGCGGCCCCTCAAAATCCACCATGTCGCTTTTGTCCCGCACGATCCCCTCCAGAAAGAAGGTTGGATCCTCAGGTTTAAGAGACGAGTTCATAGCCCCACTCCGCAAAGATAAACAGTTTGTCAAATATCGCTTCCGTCACGGTCGTGAGCGGCCGGCCCAGCACCCCCGTCGCCACCAGCGCAAGCAGCACGAGCATCCCATAGCGCTCATATCGCATGAGCTTCTCATACTGCTCCGACGGCAGCAGCGCGAACAGCACCTTCGACCCGTCGAGCGGGCTGATCGGGATGATGTTGAAAATCGCCAGCGCGAGACTGATATACGCCGTGAGATAGCACAGCTCCAGCACCAGGCCGCTGCCGCCGAGCGGCGCATACAGCAGCCCGAACACAAACAAAAACACGATCGCGATGACCACGTTTGCCAGCGGCCCCGCAAGCGCCGTGAGCGCCATGCCGCCCTTCGGATTCCGAAAGCGGTACATATTCACCGGCACGGGCTTGGCCCAGCCAAAATGGAACACCACCATCATCAGCAGACCCATCAGGTCCAGATGTTTCAGCGGATTGAGCGTGAGTCTGCCCGCGTCCTTCGCCGTCGTGTCGCCCAGCTTATAGGCGACGAGGCCGTGCGCCAGCTCGTGCAGCGTGATGCAGATCAGCGCCGGGATGACCGAGCGCAAGATTTCCGTCAGGTAGGACCAGTCCAACCCGTTCCAGATGCTTTGTATGGTCTCCATAGTCTCACCGTTTTGATGGAATAAGCTATTATACCAAGCTTTCCGGCAAAATACAAGTGCGCCGGGCGGAGGGAATCCGTCCGGCGCAGCAGATCATTGCGCAATTTTTAAAATTTCCGCCACAAGCGCGTCGCGCCCGGCGCCCTTCTCCGCAGAGAACGGCAGCAGCAGCGTGTCGTCCGACAATTGCAGCGTCTCGCGGATCACCTGGAGATTCGGCTCGATCTCCGATTTTTTCAGCTTGTCGATCTTGTTCGCCA
Source organism: Oscillospiraceae bacterium (assembly GCA_902760845.1). Lineage (GTDB taxonomy): Bacteria > Bacillota > Clostridia > Oscillospirales > Oscillospiraceae > CAG-103. Next base: position 27,944 of record CACWHX010000012.1, on the reverse strand, counting down.
CGACGATGAGCGGGCAGCCTGTGGCGTGAAACCACCCGGCCATGGTCTCGTCGTCCTTTGTCGGCCTGTGCCGCGCGTCCACGATCATGACGCCGAGCGTCACGCGCAACGGATCGGAGAAAAACGCCTCCATCATCCGGCCCCACCGCGCGCGCTCCGATTTGGCGACGCTGGCATAGCCATAGCCCGGCAGATCGACGAAATAAAGCCGGCCGTCGATGTGAAAGTAATTCACATGGATCGTTTTGCCGGGGTGCGCGCCGACGCGCGCGAAGTTTTTGCGGTTCAGCACCCGGTTGATGACCGACGATTTGCCGACGTTGGATTTCCCGGAAAAGATGACGCACGGCTCCTCCGTGCGGAGAAATCCCTTCGGGTCCGCCGCGGATTTGATGAACTCCGCGTTGTTGAGATTCAGCCCTGTCATCGCGCGCTCCTACTGCCGCAGATCGACGCCCGCGCGCCCCTCGGGCTTCGCGGCCTTTGCCGGCGGCTGGCGGAAGCGGCGGGAAAACGCCACGTCGAGAATCTTATCCACATGGTCGGTCGTGATGAAGTTCAGCGCGCAGCGCACCGTCTGGTCGATCTCCTCCAGGTCCTTTTCGTTTTCGCTGGGGATAATCACGGTCGTGATGCCGGTGCGCAGCGCGGCCATGGTCTTTTCCTTCAGCCCGCCGATGGGCAGGATGCGGCCGCGGAGCGTGATCTCCCCCGTCATGGCAAGGTCGCGCCGGACGGGCGTGTTCGTGAGCGCGGAGATGACCGCGATGCAGATCGTGATGCCGGCGCTGGGGCCGTCCTTCGGCACGGCGCCCTCCGGGAAGTGGATGTGGATGTCCTTCGTCCGGTAAAATTCCGGATCAACGCCGAGCATGTCGGCGCGGCTGCGGATATAGGTGATCGCCGCGCGGGCGGATTCCTTCATCACGTCGCCAAGATTGCCGGTGAGCTCCAGCTTGCCGGAGCCGTCCACGACGCCGACCTCCACGTCCAGCACCTCGCCGCCGACGCGCGTCCACGCAAGTCCGCGCACGAGGCCGATCTCGTCCTGCGCGTAGAGCCGCTCCTCCTGATAGCGCGGCGCGCCGAGATATGCGCTCACGCCGCCGGCGCGGATGGAAACCGCCCGGCACTCGCCGAGCGAGATGCGCTTGGCCGTCTTGCGGCAGATGGCCGCAAGCTCCCGCTCCAGTACGCGCACGCCGGATTCGCGCGTGTAGAGCGCGATGATCTCCCGGATGGCCGCGTCGCTCACGCGCAGCTGCGCCCCGGTGAGACCGTGCTTCTTGCGCTGCTTCGGCAGCAGGTGCCGCTTGGCGATCTGCAGCTTCTCCTCGTCCGTGTAGCTGGAGAGCTCAATGACCTCCATCCGGTCCAGAAGCGCGCGCGGGATCGTCGCCGTCGTGTTCGCGGTGGTGATGAAAAAGATATCCGAAAAGTCGATCGGAATCTCGAGAAAGTTATCCCGGAAATGGTTGTTCTGCTCCGCGTCGAGCACCTCCAGCAGCGCGGCCGAGGGGTCGCCCCGGTAGTCGCTGCCGAGCTTGTCGATCTCGTCAAGCACCATGACGGGGTTCATGCTCCCCGCCGTCTGCAGGCCGCTCACGATGCGCCCCGGCATCGCGCCGACATAGGTGCGCCGGTGCCCGCGAATCTCCGCCTCGTCGTGCACGCCGCCGAGCGAGATGCGCGCGAGCTTGCGGTTGAGCGCGTGCGCGACGCTCATGGCGACGCTCGTTTTTCCGGTGCCCGGAGGGCCGACGAGGCAGAGCACGCCGCCCTTCGCGTCCGGCGCGAGCTGGCGCACGGCCAATGCCTCCACGACGCGCTCCTTGACCTTTTCCAGGCCGTAGTGCTCGGCGTCCAGAACCTTCTGCGCCTGCGCGACATCCACGGTCTCCTTCGTGCGGGTGTTCCAGGGAATCTCCAGGCACACGTCGAGATAGTTTCGGATCACGGATGCCTCGGACGAGCCGAACGGCTGCTTTTTCAGCCGGGACACTTCCTTGAGCAGATGCGCCTCTGACTCCTCCGGAAGCTGCAGCGCCCGAATCTTTTCGGCGTACTCCTCCGTCTCGGCGAGATCGTCTCCCTCGCCGAGCTCTCCCTGGATGACCTTGAGCTGCTCGCGCAGGAGATATTCCTGCTGCGCCTGGTTGACGCGGTCCTGCGCCGCCTCCTCCAGATCGTGCTGGAGCCGCAGCACCTCGATCTCGCGCGCGAGCAGCCTTGTGAGCATGCTCAGCCGGCGGCTGGGGCGGCGCTCCTCGAGCAGCGCCTGCTTATCCTCCAGCCGGAGGAAGACGTGCTGCGCGATGAAATCCGCCACAAAGGCCGGATTCGTGCTGCCCAGAATGTTGATAATCGCCTCCGGCGCGAGATTGCCGGACGCATGGATATAGTCGTCAAAGAGATTGCAGCAGTGCCGAATGAGCGCCTCGACGCGCGCGCTCTGCCGCTCGCGCACGTCGGGGAGCGGCTCGACCTCGGCCACAAAGCCGTCGGGCGTCCGCCGCGCGGAAATCGTGGTCCCGCGCTCGAGCCCCTCGACCATCACACGCACGGCCTTATTTCCCGGCTGCTTCATCATCTGCTTGATGCGGCAGACCGTGCCGACGGCGTACAGGTCCGCCGGCGTGGGGATATCGGTCGTCAGGTCCGTCTGCGCGGCGAGGAAGATGACCTGATCGTCCTGCATCGCGCGGTCGAGCGCGGCGATCGACCCCGGGCGCTCCACGTCGAAATTCAGCAGCATGCCGGGGTAAACCGTCAGCCCGCGCAGCGCCATCATCGGCAGCGTGCGCGCGGTCTGTAATACATTGTTGGAATTGTCCATACCGTTCTCCTTTCGCGGCGCCTCGGGAGAAGAAAAGACGGCTCAGCTCTCCCGGTGGATCACCTCGGGCGGCTCGTCGCCCGCGGCGCAGCCCGCCGTAATGATCACCTTTTCGATCGTCGGGTCGGACGGGACAGAGTACATGATATCTGTCATCAGGTTCTCCATCACGCTGCGCAGGCCGCGCGCGCCGATCTCCATGGCGATGGCCTTATCTGCAATTGTGCCCAGCGCCTCGTCTTGAAATTCCAGCGTGACGTTGTCATACTGCAAAAGCGCCTGATATTGCTTCGTCATGGCGTTTTTCGGCTCGGTGAGGATGCGGATCAGGTCTTCGCGGCTGAGCGACGCGAGCGACGTGAGCACCGGCATCCGGCCGATCAGCTCCGGGATGATGCCGAACTTCAGCAGATCGTGCTGCTCGACGTTGCGCATGATCTCGGAGAGGTCGCGCTCCTTCGCGCTCTGAATCTCCGCGCCGAAGCCCATGGTGCGTTTGTCCATGCGGTGCTCGATGATCTTGTCGAGCCCGTCGAACGCGCCGCCGCAGATGAAGAGGATGTTGGTCGTGTCCACGTGGATGAACTCCTGGTGCGGGTGCTTGCGCCCGCCCTGCGGCGGCACGCTTGCGACCGTGCCCTCCAGCAGCTTCAGCAGCGCCTGCTGCACGCCCTCACCGGAGACATCGCGCGTGATGGAGGTGTTCTCGCTCTTGCGGGCGATCTTGTCGATCTCGTCGATATAGATGATGCCGCGCTGCGCGCGCTCCACGTCGAAATCCGCCGCCTGCAGCAGCTTGAGCAGAATGTTTTCCACATCCTCGCCGACATAGCCCGCCTCGGTGAGCGTCGTGGCGTCGGCAATGGCAAACGGCACATTCAGCATCTTTGCCAGCGTCTGGGCAAAGAGCGTCTTGCCGCTGCCGGTGGGACCGATGAGCAGGATGTTGCTCTTTTGCAGCTCCACGTCGTTTTTCCCGCCGTAAAGAATGCGCTTATAGTGATTATAGACCGCAACGGACAGAACGATCTTGGCCCGCTCCTGTCCGATGATGTATTCATCCAGATTCGCCCGAATCTCCGCCGGCTTCGGCAGCTGGTCCGCCGACAGGCCGGCGTCCACGGCGGAAACCGCGTCCATGGCATAGGACTCGTCAATGATGCTCATGCACAGACGGATGCATTCATCGCAGATATACGAGCCGTTGCCGGCGATCAGGCGATCCACCAGCGATTGGGGTTTTCCGCAAAATGAGCAGCGGACGCTCTTTTTATCATCGCTTCTCGCCATGAAAATACCTCACAATGTTTTAAGCTTGAAAAACCGGAGGAGGGAATGGTCCCTTCCCTCCCCGCCGGAATGTGTTATCGTTTGTAGATCACCTTGTCGATCAGCCCGTATTCCTTCGCTTCCTCGGCGGACATGAAGTTGTCGCGCTCGCAGTCGGCCGCGATGGTTTCCACCGGCTTTCCGGTGTTCTCTGCGAGGATTTGATTCAGCCGCTCCTTGATGCGGAGAATGTGGGCGGCCTGAATCTGAATATCCGTCGCCTGTCCCTGGCTGCCGCCGGACGGCTGATGGATCATGATCTCGGCGTTCGGCAGCGCGATGCGCTTGCCCTTCGTCCCGGAGGACAGCAGAAACGCGCCCATGGACGCCGCCATGCCGATGCAGATGGTGGAGACGTCGGCCTTGATATACTGCATCGTGTCGTAAATCGCGAGGCCCGCGGAAACGCTGCCGCCGGGGCTGTTGATATAAAACTGGATGTCCTTATCCGGGTCCTGCGCCTCCAGATACAGCAGCTGCGCGACTACGAGGCTCGCCGTGGTATCGTTCACTTCCTCGCAGAGCATCACAATGCGGTCATTCAGCAGGCGCGAGAAGATATCGTAGGAGCGCTCCCCGCGGGAGGTCTGCTCGACAACATATGGAACCAAACTCATTTTATGCTCCTTTCCTACTTTGCTTGCCTGGCCGGGTGCGAAAGCCCGTTTCGCAGCCGGCTGTTTGCTTACCCAATAGAGCATAGCCGTTCTTTTTTAAAACTATACGGTCCGCGCCCGGCGCTTTATTCCGCTTCCTTTGCCTCGTCAGCGGGGGCCTCCTCGGCGACGGGAGTCTCCTCGCCCGCGGAGGCTTCCCCGGCGGCGGGCGCCTCGTCCTCCGCCGGCTCCGGCTCCTTGTCCACGGCGGTCTCGCGGATAATCTCCCCGGCCTTGCGGCGGGCGAGATCGGTGCGCATGACGTCCTCGTTCACGTAATTTTTGATCTGCTCGGCCTCCATGCCGTACTCCCCGGCCATGTCCTGCACGGCCTGCTCCACCTCTTCGTCCGTGATCTCGAGGCCCTCGGCCTTGACGATGGCGTCGAGCAGCAGCTCGGTCTTGATCTCAAACTCCGCCTGCGGGCGCATCACGGCCTGATAGGTCGCCTCATCGATCTGCATGGCGTCGAGAAGCTGCTCCTTGGAAGCGCCCGTCATGCCCATGCCCACGGCGTAGTTGCGCAGCTGCTCGTCCAGCTTCTCCAGGATCATCGGCTCCGGCAGATCAACCTCGATATTGTCGATCGCGGTCTGCATCAGGCGGCCGGCGTATTCCGACGCCTGCTCGTCCTCAAATTTCTTTTTCTGCTCGGTGCGGACGTGGTCGATATACTCCTCCATGGTGTCAAAGTCCGAGATATCCTTGGCAAACTCATCGTCCAGCTCCGGCAGCTCCGGCTCCTGCACGCCCTTGACAACGATCTTGAAGGTGGCGTCCTTGCCGGCAAGCTCCGCCGTGTAGTTCAGCGGGAAGGTGACGTGAATGTCGCGCGCCTCGCCGACCTCGGCGCCAATGAGCTGATCCTCAAAGCCCGGAATGAACGTATCCGAGCCGATCTCCAGATCGTAATCCTCCGCCTTGCCGCCGTCAAACGGCTTGCCGTCGATAAAGCCCTCGAAGTCCAGCGTGATCCGGTCGCCCTTCTGCACCGGCCGCTCCACGTCCAGCAGGCGGGCGTTGCGCTTGCGCACGTTCTCCAGCTCCTGCTCGACCAGGCTCTCGTCAAACTCGGCCGCGTTCTTCGGTACCTCGAGACCGCGGTACTGCCCCAGCTGCACCTCCGGATACATCGCCACCTCGAACGTGTATACGGCCTCCTTGTCGTCGGTGATCTCAACGTTCACGAGACTCGGCGCGCCGACCACGCGGAAATCGACCTCGGACGTGCCGAAGGCAAACGCGCTCTCCGCGTAGCTGTCCAGCGCCTCTTCATAGAAGACCTGGCTGCCGTACATCCCCTCGATGACCTGGCGCGGCGCCTTGCCCTTGCGAAAGCCGGGAATGTACAGGTTCTTTTTATTTCTGAGGTAGACCTTGTTGACCGCGTCTTCGAATGTCGCGGCGTCCACCGTTACCTGAAAGGTGGCGATGTTATGTTCTTTCTTTTCAATGTTATGAGTGTTCATGGGGTGACTCCTCCTAATCCTTTATCGACAATGTACAATTTTACAATTTTACATGCTGTTCTACTATAACAGATTGCCCCGCCAAAATCAACACATTATTTATAAATCCGAAATCTTCAGCGGGTAAAAGTCCAGATAGTCCGCCGAGACGAGACGCAGCTCCGTAGGACCGCACGGCCCCTGATAGGCCGAGGCGCAGCCGCGGCCGTGGATGTGCCCGTAGCAGCACAGCGGCACGCGGTATCGCTCCAGCAGCTCCAGCACCTCCGGGCACTCGTAGCCCTGGTACTTCGGCGGATAGTGCAGAAACACGAGCTTTTCCCGCTCTCCCGCCGAGCGCAGCGAGGTCTCCAGCCGGCCGATCTCCCGCAGCATGATCTTGCGGTCGTGTTCCTCGCCCTTCTCCTCCTCGTAAAACCAGCCGCGCGTCCCGCAGAGCGCATAGTCGCCGAACACATAGCTGTTGTTGTTCAGAATGTCGATGTTGGCGATGTGGTTTTCCTCAAAAAACCGGTACGCCTTCGCCGCCGTCGTCCACCAGAAGTCGTGGTTGCCCTTCACGATGATCTTCCGCCCCGGCAGACGCGAGAGAAACAGAAAATCCTCCCGCGCCTCCTCCAGCGACATGCCCCACGCAATGTCGCCGCAGAGCACGCACACATCGTCGTCGCGCAGCAGCGAAAAGCCGCGCTCGATCTTTTCAATATAGTTGAGCCAGCGGCCTCCGAACACTTCCATCGTTTTTTCGCCGCTGAGCGAAAGGTGGAGGTCGCCGATTGCATACAGCGCCATGGGTCAACTCCTTTGCATAATCCGCGCGGCGCGCGCAAACACTATCATGACCGGAAAATCCGGAATTCACATTGGGAGGCAACTGCAATGAGCGATCGGAAATGGAACGACACGATCGAGGGCGTCGGCTGCAACGTCGAGACCTGCGCCTACAACAGCAACGGCCAGCGCTGTCACGCCGAGACCATCTATGTGCAAAACGGCAACGCGCACAAGATGGACGAGACCTTCTGCGGCACGTTCAAGAAAAAGAGCGACTCGATCTTCTGACGCGCGGGAATGCAGCGGACGGGATCCTCCCGTCCGTTGCCTCCGTTACATAACCGGCCGAGCGCCGGGCGCGCCGCAGGGCCGCGCATTGCATATCACGCGAGAAACCGCTCCACCGCCCGCGGCATGTCCGCCCGCTCCACGCAGCCGTCAAAGCGCACCGCGCGCCGCGCGAGACGCGCCAGCGGCGCCGGCGCCGGGATGCCCGTCGTCTCGGAGAGGCGGTCGATCAGCTGCACGCCCGGCGCGTCGGCGCTGCCGCCGATGGCGGCGAGCACATGGTCGCAGAACTTGAACGGGCTCGCCGTGGAGACCACGATCGCCGGGGTTTGATCGCCGGTCTCCCGGCGGTAATCGCACAGCGTCTGATACGCGACGGCGGTGTGCGTATCCATGAGATACCGGTGGGTCCGCCACACCGCGCCGATGGCGGCGCGGGTGCGGTCATCGTCGCAGAAGCCGCAGGAAAATTCGCTCTGCAGCTTGCCGAGCAGCGGCGCCGTCACGGTATAGCGCCCCGTCTCGCGCAGCGCGCGCATATAGTCCGCCGTCTCCTCCCCGCTGCCGCTCAGCGCATAGAGCAGCCGCTCCAGATTGCTGGAGACGAGAATGTCCATCGAGGGCGAGGCCGTCACATGAAACGGGCGATTTTTATTATATGTGCCTGTGCGGATAAAATCCGTCAGGACGTTGTTTTCGTTTGACGCGCAGATCAGCCGCCGCACGGGAAGGCCCATGCGCTTTGCGTACCATCCGGCGAGAATGTCGCCGAAGTTCCCCGTCGGCACGACGAAGTTCAGCGCGTCGCCCATTGCGATTCGCCCGGCGTTCACCTCGTCGCAGTAGGCGGAGAAATAATAGACGATCTGCGGCAGGAGCCGCCCCCAGTTGATGGAGTTGGCCGAGGACAAAAACCAGCCGTTTTCGGACAGGCGCGCCGCGAGCGCACCGTCGCCGAAGATCTGCTTCACGCCGGTCTGCGCGTCGTCAAAGTTGCCGTTCACGGCGCTGACCGCGACGTTTCCGCCCTCCTGCGTGACCATTTGCAGGCGCTGCACATCCGAGACGCCGCCGTGCGGATAAAACACCATGATCCTCGTATCCGCCACGTCGGCAAAGCCCTGCAGCGCCGCCTTGCCCGTGTCGCCGGAGGTGGCGACAAGAATGCACACCCGGCGCCGCTCGCCGCACTTTTTCAGCGACGCGGTGAGCAGGTGCGGCAGCATTTGCAGCGCCATGTCCTTGAACGCGCAGGTCGGCCCGTGCCACAGCTCCAGAAACGACGTGGTCTCGTCCAGCGCGCGCACCGGCGCGACGGCGGGATCGTCAAAGTTCTCGCCGTAGGCGGCAGCTGCAAACCGCGTCAGCTCCGTCTCGGTGAATTCCGGCAGGAACAGGCGCAGAATCGCCACGGCCCGCGCGCGGTAGTCCGCGGCGCAAAGCGCGCGCAGCGCCGCCTCTGAAAGGTGCGGCAGCGCCTCCGGCACATAAAGTCCGCCGTCCGGCGCAAGGCCGCGGGCAATCGCCTCCGCGGCCGTCGCTTCCCGTTCGCTTCTCGTGCTGTAATACCTCATGCTGACTCCCTCACTACTCAAATGCGTTTTCGATATGGCGGATGTCGAGCTTTCGCGCGGGCATCCCCACCTCGCCGTAAACTTCAATCACGTCAAACCGCGGCTGCAGGTCCGTCTCGTTTTCGGCGAGCCAGAGCATCGCCGCGCGCTTGACGCGCTGCTGCTTGGCCGCGTCCACGGCCTCGCGCGCCTCGGCGAACCGGTCGGACCGGCGGAGCTTGACCTCCGCGAACACGATGCAGCCGTGCCCCGCGGCGATCACGTCGATCTCCCCGAAGCGGCAGCTGTAGTTGCGCCCTATGATGCGGTAGCCGCGGCGCTTCAGCGCATCCGCCGCCTGCTGCTCGCCCCACTGTCCGGCGAGCTTTTTGGAATCGGATAATTTCATCATTCAGTGCATCTTCTTCAAAAACGACGGCCGGTGCAGCGCGCACGGGCCGTATTCGCGCAGCGCCGCGTAGTGCGCCGCCGTGCCGTAGCCCTTGTGCTTTTCAAAGCCGTACTGCGGATAGCGCGCCGCCATGTCGAGCATATAGCGGTCCCGCGTGACCTTGGCGAGGACCGATGCCGCGGCGATATCGGCGCAGCGCCCGTCGCCCCCGACGATGCACCGGCTCGGAACCGGCAGACCCGGGTCGCGGTTGCCGTCCACGAGCGCGAGGGCGCACGGCGCGTCCATCTGCGCGAACGCGCGGCGCATGGCCAGAAACGTCGCGCCAAGGATGTTGTGCGCCTCGATTTCCTCCACCGTCGCAAACGCGACGCCGCAGTGCAGCGCCGACGACAGGATGAGATCATACAGCGCGTCGCGCCGCTTCGGCGTGAGCTTCTTCGAGTCGTTCAGTCCCGGCAGCTCCAGCCCCGGCGGAAGCATGACGGCCGCAGCGCACACCGGCCCCGCGAGCGGACCGCGCCCGGCCTCGTCCACGCCGCAGAGCGGCGAAAATCCCTGCGCCGCGAGTTCGTTTTCCAGCGCCCAGAGCGCCGGCCCGGTCATGTCCGCTCCTCCGGAAGCTCCAGCGTGATGCGCCCCAGCAGCCCGGCGCGGTATTCGTCCAGCAGCGTCGCTGCCATGCGCTCCAGGTCATATTCCCCGCCGGAGACCAGAAAGCCGCGTCTGCGGGCCGCCTGCTCCAGCAGTTCAAAGCCGTTTTTCGCGGGGTCCGGCGTGAACTTATATCGCTTTTCCACCGCGTCCGGCGCGGTTTTCGCGAGGCGCAGCATAAAATTCGCCGCGAGCGTCTCGCGGTCGAGCACCTCGGCCTTGATCGCGCCGGTGATGGCCAGCAGCTCGCCGACCTCCTGGCTGTCGAACCGTGGCCAGAGGATGCCCGGCGTGTCCAGCAGCTCCAGGCCGCTGTCCACGGTAATCCACTGCTTTCCGCGCGTCACGCCGGGGCGGTCCCCCGCGGCGGCGGCCTTGCGGCGCGCCACCTGATTGATGAACGTGGACTTCCCCACATTCGGGATGCCGAGCACCATGACGCGCAGCGGCCGGCCCGCCTGTCCCCGGGCGGCATAGGCCTCCAGCTTTTCTCTGAGCGCGGCGCGCGCCGCCGCGGCGAAACCGCTCACGCCCTTGCCGGTGCGGCTGTCCGTCTCCAAAACGGTCATGCCCTGCGCGCGGAACCATGCGCGCCAGCGTGCCGTTGCCTGCGGGTCGGCGAGATCGGCTCGGTTGAGCACCACGATGCGGGGCTTGCCCTCCGCGAGACGGTCAATGTCCGGGTTGCGGCTCGCCATGGGGATGCGCGCGTCGAGAATCTCGCACACGGCGTCCACCTGCTTCATGTGCTCCCCGATCATCCGCTGCGCCTTCGTCATGTGGCCGGGAAACCACTGGATATTCAGCTTTTCATAGTCCTGATCCATATCAGCCGTTCCATCCGATGTTCTTGATCGGGAAAACCGTCAGATACACCTTGCCCATGATATATCGCGTGTCCGCGCAGCCGAGCACGGAATAGCGGCTGTCGGTGGAGGCGTTGCGATTGTCGCCCATGACGAACACGCACCCCTCCGGGACCGTGACGGGGCCCTCGAAGTTCTCCCGGTCGTGCGTCGGCTCGTTGATATACGGCTCGTCCAGCGCAGCGCCGTCCACGTAGACGACGCCGGCGTCAAAGTCGATGTTCACGATCTGCCCCTCCGTCGCGATGATGCGCTTGACGATGGGCTCATACATGAATTCCTCTTTGCGCAGGACGACAATGTCCCCCTGCTTCGGCGTATAGAATAAGTTGGAGATGATGACCTTGTCGCTGTTTTCCAGCGTGGGGTACATGGAGCTCCCCTCGACGTTCACCATCCGCGCCGCAAACACGAACAGCAGCACGCAAAAAATCAGCGCCGCAATGACGCACTGAATCCAGTCGTACACCTCGCCGCGCGCGCTGCGCTCTTTTTCCTTCGGCAGCTTGCTTTCACTGTCCATCTGTCCTGACCTCGGTTCCGATAAAATAGCAGCTTATATTATACACGATCCCACCGCAACAAAGCAACAAAAAAAGAGGCCGAATCTCCCCTTTTTCAAAAAAGCCCTCGGCAGAGTTCGCCGCTCGAAAGCGGCGAAACCGAATTTGGATCATTTTTGCCGCGCGGCTTCGCCGCGGGGCAAAAATACTTCTCGCGAAGCGGTGTGTTTTCAGATCGCAAATCGCATTTGCGGCCGAAAACACACCGCGCAGCGCAAGCCCCCTTTCGTCAAAACCTGTTTTGACGAAACAAAAAAAGAGGCCGCACGGCCTCTTTTTTTTGCTTAGATGCGCTCCTTGACCTTGGCCTTCTTGCCCACGCGGTCGCGCAGGTAGTAAAGCTTCGCCCGGCGGACCTTGCCGCGGCGGACCGTCTCGACCGAGACGATGGTCGGAGAGTGCACGGGGAACACCTTCTCGCAGCCGACGCCGTAGGAGATGCGGCGCACGGTGATGGTCTCGTTGATGCCGCCGTGCTTCTTGGCGATGATGACGCCCTCGAACGCCTGCGTGCGCTCGCGGTTGCCCTCCTTGACGCGGACGGTGACACGCACCGTGTCGCCCACGCGCATGGCCGGCAGCTCGGGCTTCATATACTGCTCGGTCAGGGTTGTGATGAGATCCATAAAAAATCCTTCCTTTGTTCAGACGTTCATGCCGGAGGGCTTCGCCGAGCCGCGGCAGCGGACCGCCGTGATCGCGCGAAAAGCGGCGCTTTTCGCATAAAGCTTTGATAGTGTATCACAGTTACGGCCGGGATGCAAGCACTTTTTATTATTTTTCCGGTATTTCCTCCCGCTGGATGCGAAGCAAAAACCACAGCGCGGCCGCGAGCGACACGCCGTCCACGATCGGCTGCACCCACATGAGCCCGTAGAGCGGCGCGACGGCGTCCATCAAAAACAGGAGCGGAATGTCCAGCACGCCCTTTCGCAGAACGGAGCAGATGAGCGACTCGCGCACCCTGCCCATGGCCTGAAACTGGATAATCATCGGGTACGCGAGGGACATGAGCGGCATGGCCGTCACCATGCGGCGCAGAAACGACGCGGCATAGGCGATGGTCGTGGGGTCTCCGATGAAGATCGACGCGAGCGGCGCGGCAAACGCCTCGAACAGGATCAGGCACAGCATGGAAAAGCCGAACGAAACGGCGCAGCCATACCGAAACGCCGCGCGCCGGCGCGCCCGGTCCCCGGCGGAATCGGTATAGGCCAGCAGCGGGAGCAGCCCGCTCGAGACGCCGATGGAAAAATACAGCGGGAGCTGATCGAGCTTTTTCACAATGCCGAGCGCGGCGACCGCCTCCGTCGGATAGCGCGAGACGAACTTTGCCTGCGCCGCGATGGCGACGACCGTGAGCGCGTACTGCAGCGCCGACGGAAAGCCGACGGCGAGGATGCCCCTGAGGTGCGCGCGGGTATGGCGGAGGTCCTTCAGACGCAGCGAGAGCGCCGTATCCCCCCGGCGCGAAAGAATCGACAGCAGCAGAAACAGCGCCGCCGCCGCGTTGGAGGCCGCCGTCGCAATGCCCGCGCCCGCCGCGCCGAGATCGGCAAACCGCGGCAGGATCAGCAGCGGGTCGAGGAGGATGTTCAAAACGCCGCCGAGCGAAACGCCGAACGACGCCCGCGCGGCGCGCCCCTCCGCGCGCACGAGATTGGCCAGGAGCACGTTTAGTATGGTGAACGGCCCGCCGATCACGATCGTCCAGCGCGCATAGCCGATCGTCGCGGCATAGGTCGCGTCCGTCGCGCCGGCGAGATACAGGATCGGCCGGGCGAGCAGCGCGAACAGCAGCGAAAACAGCGCCGCCGACGCAAGGCCGAACCAGAACGACACGGCGGCAAGCTCGCGCGCCCGCCCGGTCTCCCGCCGCCCCAACGCGCGCGCAATCGCGCTCGCGCCGCCCACGCCGAAGAGATTGGAAATGGCCGTGAGCATCACGAACGACGAATACGCCACGGTGACGGCGGCCGTCTCCGTGGGCGAATTGCGCATGCCGACAAAATAGGTGTCCGCCAGATTGTAGATCAGCGCGATCATCTGGCTGATGATCGCGGGAACGATCTGCCGGCGCACCGCCTGGCGCACCGGCAACGTCTCAAACAGTTGGTTCCGCTCGTCTGCGGTCATCGAAATACCTCGCCGTTTTCAAGATAAACCTCGCGCCGCGTGAACGCCGCGAAGTCGGGCGCAAGGTCCGGCGCGCGCTGGCGCAGCGCCGCAACAAGGTGGTCCGGGTTCAGCGTCGGCTCCTGCGCGGAGATGACCGCGTCCACCGTCACGCGCCGCTCCCCCGCCTCGGCGCGCAGCGCGCGGATGGCGGGAACAAGGTCCATCTCGCCCTCGCCGCGCTTCGTTTTGCGGGTGATGACGATGGCGGGCCGCGCGTAAAACTCCGCGAGCCGCGCCGCCATTGCCGCGCCGTCGCGCGCGTCGTACTCGTATCGCCCCGTCACGCGCAGCCACTTGAGATATTTTGCCTTCGTCCCGGCCTCGTATGCCTCGTGCACGACAATGCCCTCCGGCAGGACGGCGGAGAGCCGCGCCGGAAGCGCCGCGAGGTCGGCGTCCTCCGTGAGCTGAAAATCCATCAGCTCGCATTCGCTCGCGCAGCCGACGCTGAGCGGCAGCAGAATCGAGATCTGGGCGTGGGGATTGAACCCCTCGGAATATTTCAGAGGATAGCCCGCGCGCAAGAACGCGCGCTGCATCGTGCGCATCAGATCCAGGTGCGACAGCCAGATCGCGCGGCCGGTCTTGGAAAACCGCATTCTCAGTTTTTCAGGCATCGCAGCGGCCCCCCTTCGGCAGGAGCGCGAGCGCGCCGCAGCCGGTGCACTGCCTGCGGCAGTCGGGCGAGAGCTCCGCCCGGTACGCCTGCTCGCGCTCGTGCCAGAGATGCGCGCGCGTCACGCCCATGTCGATGACATCCCACGGCAGCGCCTCGTCCTTTCCGCGTTCGCGGCAGGCGTAGAACGCGGGATCCAGCCCGCTGGCAGCAAAGGCGTTCATCCAGCGCTCGAACGAAAAATAGTCGCTCCACGCCTCCAGCGCGCCGCCGGTGCGAAACACGGTCTCGATCACGTCGGCGACGCGCCGATCCCCGCGGGAGAGCGCGGCCTCAATGAAGCTCGTGTCCGGATCGTGCCAGTTGTAGGTCACGTTCTTTGCCTTCATGTTGTCGCGCAGCAGCTGCACGCGGCGCTGGTATTCCTCCATGGTCACCTGCGCCTCCCATTGAAACGGGCTGTGCGGCTTCGGCACGAAGCAGGAGGTGCTCACCGTGATGCGCACGCCGCGCTTTTTGTTCGAGGCGTATTCCCGCCAGGTGTGCAGCACGCGGTTTGCCAGCTCCGCAATGCCGAGCACGTCCTCGTCCGTCTCCGTCGGAAGGCCGAGCATGAAATAGAGCTTCACGCCGTTCCAGCCGCCCTCAAACGCGACGCGGCAGGAGTGCAGCAAATCCTCCTCGCGCACATTTTTATTGATCGCGTCGCGCAGGCGCTGCGTGCCCGCCTCCGGCGCGAATGTCAGTCCGCCCTTGCGCACCTTTTGAAGGCGGCTCATGATCTCCATGGAGAAGTTATCCGCGCGCAGACTCGGCAGCGACAGGCTGATGCTGCGCGGCTCGCAGTAATCCAGCAGCCCGTCGCAGACCTGCGCGAGCGGGCGATAGTCGCTGCTGGAAAGCGACAGAAGCGTCGCCTCCTGATAGCCGGTGTTCTGCAGCGATTCCACGCCCTGGCGGATGATCGTCTCGGGCTTTCGCGGGCGCACCGGGCGATAGACATACCCCGCCTGGCAGAACCGGCAGCCGCGGATGCAGCCGCGAAACAGCTCCACGTTCACGCGGTCGTGCACGATCTCCGTAGAAGGCACGATCGGCGCGGTCGGGTATTCGCAGGCGTCGAGATCCTCGATGATGCGCTTGGTCACGCGCGCGGGCGCGCCGCCGCGCGGCGTGAGCGCCCGGAGCGTGCCGTCCTCGTGGTACTCCGGCGTGTAGAGCGACGGGACATAGACGCCCGGAATCCGCGCCGCGGCGCGCAGAAACCGCGCCTTCTCCCAGCCGGCGTCGCGCGCGGCGCGAAACAGCTCCAGCAGCTCGCAGTCAACCTCTTCTCCCTCGCCGACGACCATCAGATCAAAAAACGGCGCCATCGGCTCCGGGTTGCAGCAGCTTGTGCCCCCGGCGAACACGAGCGGAACGAGCTCCGGCCGGTCGGCGCTGCGCAGCGGGATTCCCGCGAGGTCGAGCATGTTCAGCACCGCCGGGTACGCCATCTCGTAGCCAATGGAAAAGCCCAGCGCGTCAAACTCCGAGACGGGGTCGCCGCTCTCCAGCGCATAGAGCGGGATGCCGGCGGCGCGCAGCTCCGCGTCCATGTCCCCCCACGGGGCGAACACGCGCTCGCACCAGACGCCGGGCATCCGGTTGATGGTATGATACAGAATGCGCATGCCGATGTTCGACATGCCGATCTCATAGATATCCGGGAAGCAGAAGGCCATGCGCAGGTTGACCTCCGCCTTGTCCTTGATGATTTGATTGTACTCCCCGCCGACGTAGCGCGCGGGCTTCTGCACGCGCGGCAGGATGCGTTCCAGTCGCCGATCCATAATTGTCTCCTCATTGGTGGTGACAATTATTTTACATCATCCCCGCCGGATTTACAAGGGATTCCGGCTGCAGCAGCAAAAGCCACGCGCCGAACGCGACCACCGAGAGGCCGTATCCCACGCGCACCGCGCAAAGCCCCAGCGCCATCAGGGCGACCGGCACGAAAAAGCCGAGCGCCTCCAGCGCGCCAAGCGACGAGCGCGCGCCGCAAAGTCCCTCCAGCGCCGCCTGCAGCACGCGCCCGCCGTCCAGCGGCAGCACCGGCAGGAGATTCACACCCGACAGCAGCAGGCTCAGTTCCGCCGCGAGCGGATATCGCGCGCGCAGCGCCCAGAACAGCCCGATCCCCGCCGCCGGCCCCGCCAGCGCCGCGAGGCAGCGCGCCGCCGCGCGCGGCGGCACGTCGCAGCGGATGACGGGACCGCTCACCGTGAACGCAACGCCGCGGACCCGCCCGCGCAGCAGGAGGAGCGCCGCGAGATGCCCCACCTCGTGTGCGGCGGCCGCCAAAAGCAGCGCCGCCAGCTCCGCCGGGCGCAGGACGAAGATCAGCACGCCCAGCAGCAGGACCGCGCCGCCGCTCACGGTGACGCGGCCGCTCATACCGCGAGATAAAACTCCGGGTTCAGATACACGCCGTCGTGCATCAGCTCAAAGTGCAGGTGCGGTCCGGTGGCCTGCCCCGTCGCGCCCACGAGCGCGATGCGCTCCCCGCGCTGCACCGTCTGGCCCGCGGAGACCAGAAGCTCGCTGCAGTGGCCGTAAAGCGTCACGTAGCCGTTGCCGTGGTCGATCTTCACATAGTTTCCATAGCCCGCGTCCTGCCCTGCCGCCAGCACGGTGCCGTCCGCAAAGGCGAGCACGTCCGTGCCAGCGCTCGCGGCAAAATCCGTGCCGTAGTGGAATTTCACCACGCCCTGGATCGGGTGCATTCGATAGCCGAAGCCGGAGGACGTATAACCCGCGACGGGCGACGTATCCGCAAAGGGCAGCTCCAGCACGTCATAGCTCACGTTTGCGGGGAGCGTGTAGTCGGCATAATCCGCCTGCGACTGGAGAAACACCTCCCGCGCGGCGTAGGCGGCCTGCATCGCCTCGCTCAGCTCCGGCGCGGCCGTCTCAGCCGGCTCCGGCGGCAGCGGCGCCTCCGGCAGCCCGGCAAAAAAATCGGGGTGCAGCGACTCCAGCTCCTGCCGCAGCGCGTCCAGCGGAGGCGTGACGGTGTAGGGCGCGGCATCCGCCGCGGCGCGCTCCGGCTGCGGCGCCGGCCCAACGGCGGCCAGCACAGAATGGTAATCGTCGTCCGCGCTGATCGCCGGCAGCAGCGCAGCGCGCACGTCCGCCGCGGCCGCGGGTGCAATCATCTTCACGCCGGTCAGAGCCAGAAACAGCAGCGCGCAGATATAGAACTTCAATCGTTTCATGGCGTTCCCTCCCTATCGGCAGGGTATGCCCGTCCGACAGGAAATAGAACACGGAAAGTTTTGCAGAATTTTGCTTGACAAGTTTGGTCCGGGTCGTTATAATGAGAAAGCTGTTTCGGGGTGTAGCGCAGATGGTAGCGCGCATGGTTCGGGACCATGAGGCCGGGAGTTCAAGTCTCCCCACTCCGACCATAACATGACCCTAATTTTGATACGATTAGGGTCATGTTTCTTTTGCACCCCACCCACTCTGGAAAGTCCTTGAATCAATGGACTTTCTGACTTCTCGTAAACTTAATGACGATAAAAGATGATCCCAGACAGAGCAAGAGCAAATCTGCCTGGGATTTTTGTGTTTTGAGTGAGAATGGTGCTTCGTATACACCTGAAATCGTGTGCGAGATGGGTAATCGTGTGCGAGATGGGTAATCGTGTGCGAGATAGTCATCGATGCTCTCTTATCCACCGCATTAGATATGGTCTATCATTATTATCCGGTCGCTCGACCCATTGAGAACACATAACATACTCCGATCCGTTTACATGAACTGGTTCTCTATAATAACGTGCCTTATTCTTTCGGCAGTGCGTCCGGAACGATTACCACGAAGACCTCGCTGCTGGCGGTAAAGTGGACGCCGGCTCTGACACTGGCAAATCAGATCCCAAACACTACCTCCGGCACCGGAACGCTGACCTGCTATACCTACAGCGGCAGCACGCTCATCGGCACGAAGAGCATTACGATTACACTCAAGGTTCCAACCTCGGTTGTGCCGACGATTGGGAGCTTTACCGCGACGCGCGTGGATGGCACCGTCCCGAGCAGCTGGGGCATCTACGTCCAGAACAAATCTGCTGTCACACTGACCATCTCCAACGCCGCCGGTGCATACGGTTCAACCATCAAGGCTTACAGCATCACCGGCGGCAGCTATTCCGGCTCCAGTTCCACATTGACTACGGGCGTGCTGGTTTCTTCCGGCACCTACACGTTCACGGGCAAGGTGACGGATTCACGCGGCCGCACGGCAACGAAGACCGTGAGCATCAGCGTGGTGGAGTACAGTCCACCGGTTATCACCGGGCACGTATCGTACCGCAGCAACAGCAGCGGAACTGCGGCGGATGCAGGAACATATATCCGCGGCCTTGTGACCTACACATATGCGTCCTGCAGCAGCAAGAACACGGTCACACGGGCAACCTACTATAAGCGGAGCACGGCTACGTCTTGGACGAACGCCAGCAAGAGCTTCAATTCCGGCACGGGCTTCACATTCGGCGGCGGCAACATCTCGGCTGAATACACCTATGACGTGAAGTATACACTGACGGATGCGTTTACGACGGTTTCGGTCACGGAAACGATCTCGACCGCAGCGGTGCTCATGGACTTTCTCCATGGAGGCAAAGGCATCGCAATCGGCAAGGTTGCGGAGACGGAGAATTGCTTTGAGGTCAGCCAGGACTGGACGACGAAGCTCAATGGTCCCGTGTATCTCGGCACGACGACGCTTGGAGCACAAAACATACCGATTTTTCTGAACAACGGTCAACCGACCGCAAGCAGCGTGGAAATCGGCAGCGGAACGAAGCCCATCTATATGCATCAGGGCGCCCTTACCGCGTCCACTTCCACTGTAGGCGGGGCGGGAACCCCGGTCTATCTGAAGGCAGGTGTTCTGACCGCCTGCACCCCTTCGTCGATTGTCACTTCGGTCGTTGGAGACTATGTTACCTCAGTTGGTACCTCGGGTATCTGGACCTACCGAAAGTGGAACAGCGGCGCTGCGGAGTGTTGGGGCGTGTACACGGCAAGCGGCGTGAACATTGCGAAGAACAACTACAGCGGATTCCGCTACAGTGACGGCATCAGCGTGAACCTTCCGTTCACGTTTGCTGCTGCTCCGGTCGCTGTGTACTCCGGAGGTTGCACCAGCTACCTTACGTTCGTGACACCGATTGGCCAGCCGACTACGACACAGGCCAAGTTCTGGGTGGCGTGCCTCGACAGCTCCGCAACCAACTGCAGTATCGTTGTCAACATTCATGTAATGGGCAAATGGAAGTGAGGCGATGTATATGTGGCGCGGCACCACGCCAACACATGTGTTCTATATGCCGGATGAGTTTTCAGACGCCGCCTTTACGGACATCTATCTGTCCTATGCACAGAGGGGCAAGGTAATTCTGGAAAAGACACTGGCAGACATTACGGTCAGCGGCACGTCCCTGACCGTCTCTCTTTCTCAGGCGGATACGCTCCTGTTCCATGACGGCCCTGTGCAGATTCAGATGCGCGGGAAGCTGGCAGGCGGGAGAGCGCTGGCATCGAACATCATTCACACGAATGCCAGGGAGGTGCTGAAGGATGGAGAGATATAGCGTTGTGTATTTCACGCTCCGGTTTGAAGAGGAGAACGCGTTTGATCTCACGATGGATGAGAACATCATCCTCTCTTATTCCGGAGATCCCTATACAGGCGCTTACAACGTGAAGCCGGACTTCTACGGCACAACGCTGGAAACGGAAAGTAAGTTCATGACCGACGACGTCACGGTCGAGCCGATCGAGGTGGCGCGGGTCTCAAATACAAGCGGCGGTACCACCGTCTACATAGGAGGAGTATGAAATGGCAAATCAATATGTATCCAAAGTGGTGCTCTCCAGCGGAGAGACCCTGATCGACCTGACCAGCGATACGCTGGACGCGGCACACCTGCTGACCGGCTACACCGCCCATGACAAGAGCGGCGCCCCGATCACCGGCACCTGCGATTTCGACAGCAATACTGGGGATGACACCGCGACCGCTGCGGAGATCCTTGCGGGCAAGACTGCGCATGCACGCAGCACGAAGCTGACCGGCACCATGGCGAACAAGGGCTCGGTCACCGGCACGATCAGTTCCAAGTCTGGAACCTACACCATCCCGCAGGGCTACCATGATGGCGGAGGCAAGGTTTCGATCAGCACGGCCGAGCAGGCGAAGATCATCGCCGGAAACATCAAGAGCGGTGTGGAGATTCTCGGCGTGACCGGCACCTACAGCGGCGAAGAGATCACCGCCCAGTCCAAGAACGTGACGCCCAGTTTTACTGCGCAGACGGTCCAGCCGGATACCGGCTACGATTATCTGGCCGCGGTGACGGTGAACGCAATTCCCGTAGTTTACGCAGATAACGCTGCCGGCGGGCAAACCGTCACGATCGGGTGATGACATGGCGGTCAACAAAGTCGTATTAAGGGGAGGAACGATCCTGATCGATCTGTCCGGGGATTCGGTCGTGGCAGCCAAACTGCTCAGCGGCACGACTGCACACTCGGCAGACGGCAAGCCGATCACTGGTTCCCTGATCATCAAGACCGTCTACCGTAAGCCCGCAAGGTGAGGGACATTTCACCGCACAGGTGAACGTGGTTCCCAGCAGGCACTTTCTCGGTTGGATCTTCGCTCTCGGGTCCGGTGTGCGCATCACTTCCCCGGAAGATGTAGTTCAGCAGATGCGAGAAGAAGCACGTCGGCTGACAGAACAATATAAAAAATAAAAAGAGCGGCGTCAGATTGTAATGACTACCGCCGCCTTCATATGAGAATTTGAATAACTTCAGCGCAGCTTTTTTTCAAGCTGCGCATTTTTTTATCTAAAAACCTTAAGTTTTGACGTTTGCCGTGAGCTACCTGTGAGAGGGTGAATGCTCATGACCAGAGATCAACAGAATCAGATTACCCGTCTTCAGCGTGACGGAAAGGGATACAGAACGATTGCTAGCGAACTGGAACTGCCGCTCAATTCCGTCAAAAGCTGGTGCCGACGGCATCCCTTAAGCGAGGCGCGCACCAGCAGTTGCAAGCAGTGTGGTGCTCCGTTAACTCAAACACCCGGTAAGCGCACACGTGTGTTCTGCTCAGACCAGTGCCGCTATCTGTGGTGGGCAAGCCATCCGGAGAGCAGAGGGCACAAAATTGAGTATCTTCATACATGCAGATGCTGCGGTAAAGAATTTACAAACAATCGCAAGACAGCCGCATACTGTGGGAGACTTTGTTTTGCCAGGGCGAGAGCGAAGGTGCGAGTCGATGGATAAAGACCTGCACACTAAGATTACCGAGTTCAGGATTGCTGTAAGTGTGGTCAAAGAAATGCGCTCCAAAGGGCTGATTAATGAGGGCGAATACGCCATAATCTGCACAGTTTTAGCCTCGAAATATGGCCTAAAATCCTCCACCATTTTCTCCGATATCGACTTGATATGTACCGACAGTGACGGTAATATCGGACACTAATAGGAGGTTGTACCCGTATTCAATTAAACATGTCATAATCAACTTATCCACATGCATAGAATTGCTTATTAAATTCCGGTTATTAGAAGAACACTGGGCTTTTCTGTTTGATGACATCGATAAAGCAAACGAATACAACCTTGAAACAGGAGATTTCGTGAGTGTAACTTTTGCCCAAGGGATTGAACGATTAAAAAATCTATGTGGAATAGATAAACAAAAATATTTTACCGCCTCAAAAGAATTGCAAAAGTATAGAAATAGAATTGTTCATTTCACCTTGAGCGATGATTGGGCCTTTATTTTAAAATCAATAGTGGGAGCTATAATAGATATCCAAAATTTTACTCACAATGAGATTATTCCCTATATTGAGAATAATGATGCGGTCAAGGAAATAGAGAGCGATCTAACTGAACTGTCAATGTTTCAGAATGCACTGCAGGCGATTGTTATAAAAAATGAACCAAATTATTCCGAATGATTCGTATCTGCAACATATAATCTATTGAAAAACAGTTGATACAGATGTATTTTCCTTCCCATACTTACATTGAATAAAAACCTCTTGCCGCTAGCCTACAAACTGTTGAAATCAAAGGATTTTTGTAAGTTCTATATGAGCACTCTTTCTTTGAAGTTCCGCTATTTCACTCCGACCATGTCAGAACAACACCACAAGGTCGTCAGCCGCCGCAAGCGGCGTCAGATCGACCGATGGTGTTGTTCTTCCTTTCCAAATCGAACCCACTTCGTTGGGCATCGATTTGGTTTTGAGAATTGTCCAGTCCTATCATTTCACTCCGACCACGTCGTCGCGGACCTTTTATCGTTCGCGACGGCGCTTTTTTCAGCGCAGGCGCTGTTTTCTCATCCTCTCCGTCGCTCCCCGCTTCAAACGCGGCCCCTGCGGTCTTATCCCCGCAGGAGCTTTTCTATTTCGGCAGGCTTCAGGACACGCCCCGCCGAAACAACCTTTTCATTGACCACCAGCGCGGGCATCCGCATTGCGCCATAGGACGTGACCGTTTCCATATCGGTCACATATTCGACCTCCAGATCCAGCCCTGCGTTTTTCACCGCCGTTTCTGCGTTCTCGAAGAGCGCATGGCAGCTCTTGCAGCCCGCGCCCAGCACCTTGACGCAGCAGACGCCCTCCACGGTCTCGCCGCAGCAGACCCGCGCATCCTCTGCGGGCGCATCGTCCGCCTGACAGGCGCATGTCGGGATGGGCTTCTCTTCCTTTTTCTTTCCAAACAGCATGATCGTTTCCCTCCTAGATGATAAGATTTTGTATGGCATTAAAGAAATACCCGACGAGGATGATTCCAATGGCGCAAATAGTGATAAATGTGCCGAGCAGCCTGGGCTTCACAGCCTTGCGGAGCATGACCATCGACGGCAGCGACAGGGTCGTGACGCCCATCATAAAGGAGAGGACCACACCGAGCAGCGCCCCCTTCGCGAGCAGGGCCTCTGCGATGGGGATCGTCCCAAATATGTCCGCATACATGGGAATGCCGACGACCGTGGCAACAGCGACCCCAAACGGATTGTTTCCGCCAAGCGCTTTTATGACCCAGGCTTCGGGAATCCAGTTATGAATAACCGCGCCGATCCCCACGCCGATCAGGACATACGGAAACACTTTTTTCGCCGTTCCCACGACCTGCTCCCATGCGTATTTCAGCCGGTCCCGGAAGTGAAGTTCCTCCTGCGGGAGATCGATGCTCTTGGCATTGCGGATGAATTCCTCTACCTGACTTTCCATGTGCAGACGCTCGATCAGCGTACCGCCGGCCACGGCGATCACAAGCCCCAGCGCCACATAAATTATGGCGACCTTCCACCCGAAGATGCTCATGAGCAAAACGAGACTTCCCAGATCAACCATGGGGGACGAAATCAAAAACGAGAACGTCACGCCCAGCGGCAGGCCCGCGCTCGTAAAGCCGATAAACAGCGGGATGGACGAGCAGGAGCAAAACGGCGTCACCGTCCCCAACAGGGCCGCGACACAGTTTGCGCCAATGCCGCGAAAGCGCCCCAGTATTCGCTTGCTGCGCTCCGGCGGGAAGAAGCTCTGAATGTATGAGATGAGCAATATCAGCACGCCGAGCAGCACCATGATTTTGATGCAGTCATAAATAAAAAAATGAATGCTGCCGCCGATTTTGCCGCCTGTGTCAAGGCCGAGGGCGGTCAATCCCGCCCGGATGGATCGCTCCAGCCAGGCCATACCCAGCACTTCATTTTGAATGAATGTCCACATAGCGACCTCCAATAAATCGAAACATCTAATTATATAGATGTTTTTCTTTTTTGATAAGCCGTGCAGGCGGAACCGCTTTTGCGGCTCCCGGCACGGCTTCTATTCTCTTGCGGTATTGGCGGCTCCGATCGCGGTCAAATACGCGATTGCGGTTTGGATGCCCTCCTGCGAAATGGAGTAGTGCATCCACTTGCCCTCCTTGCGTCCGGTCACGATGCCGGAATCGCACAGGACTTTCATGTGATGGGAGAGCGTGGACTGGGCGATGCTTAAATCCTCCAGCAGCACACAGGCGCACTTCTCGCCCGACAGGAGATACTTCAAGATCCGCACCCGGTTTTCATCGCACAGCGCCTTGAACACAATCGGGATCTTCTTCTCGTCAAGCTCCACTGAGACCGCCCTCCATTGAAATGATCTTTGCTCTGTTATCATTATATCTATATTTTTCGATTTGTCAAGATCTTTTCTTCTCCCCTTCCCGTGTCCCGGATGTTTGGAAATCGTGAGTTGCGCGGTTTTATACTTATAAAAAGAAAGGGCGCCCTTTCGATTTTCCCCCGCATCAGAGAGCATGGAAGCACATAGAAGCATGGAAAGGAGGATCTCCATGAAACGGTTGAGAGCAATGCGTGAACCGCTCAAGTACGCCCACGGCAAGGACGCGCTGATCCGGTTCTGGGACGAGATGCACTACATGGGCAAGCGCTGGCTGTTCGTATGCTCCAAGCATGCCTATCAGGTCAGCCACGATTTGATCGAGAAAAGCTTCGAAGGCAAGGACGACTATAGAAGATATGAGATTTTCGGCGGCATCTCCAGCAACAGCGAAGTAGAGCGGATGGCGGAGATCGTGCGGGCGGATAAGATCGACACCGTGGTTGGCGCCGGCGGCGGCTCGGCCATCGACACGGCCAAGGCCGCGGCCTTTTATACCGGCGCGCATATCATCACCCTGCCCACAGTGATTTCCACCGACGCGCCGTGCACCGGCCTGTCGGTCATCTACAACGACGACGGCACCTTTGACCGGTATCTGTTCTATCCCACGAATCCCGACGCGGTGCTGGTGGACAGCACCATCATCGCCGAGTCCCCGGTAGAGTTCACGATTGCCGGTATGGGCGACGCGCTGGGCACCTATTTTGAGGGTCTGGCCTCCCTGCGCACGGAGTCTCCCAGTCTGGAGGGCACCGGCATCACGCGGGCCGGCATGGCCCTGGCCCGGCTCTGCTATGAGACGCTGCGCAAATACGGCGCTCAGGCGATCACCGCCTGCGAGAACAAGGTCGTGACCCCGGCGCTGGAGGCCATCATCGAGGCGAACGTGTATCTGTCCGGCGTGGGAGCGGACAACGTCAACTGCGCCGCCGCCCACTCCTTCTACAACGGCGTGACCTCCCTGGGCGGGCACCACGCCTACCACGGCTCCTGCGTCGCCTTCGGCACGCTGGTCGAGCTGGTGTTGGAGGGCGCGGACAAGGCGCTGTTCAAAGAGGTGCAGGACTTCTGCCTGGAGGTGGGGCTGCCGGTGACCCTTGCGCAGATCGGCATCACCACCGACGAGCAGATCCGGACCATCGCAAAGAACGCCTGCGTGCCGGGCGAGACCTCCCACAATCTGGCCGGCGACGTGGAGCCGGAGGAAATGTGCGCGGCCATCATCGCCGCCGACGCCCTGGGCCAGGCCGCCCTGGGCGAAACAAAGTAAAAAGCATAGCAATCTAAAAAGCCGGAGGCTGTCGCCTCCGGCTTTTTAGCCTGTCGGCAAACTTCGTCTGCCGACAGGCTCTTCAAATGAGAACCGCGTCGCGGTTCTCATTTGATACGCACGCTCCATCGCCCTCGGCTTCGCCTCGGTTGGTCGGCGTGCGGGCTCGCTTTGCTCGCCTCAGGGTGTTTTTGCCCCGGCGGAGCCACGGGACTTCAAATGAGAACCGCCTCGCGGTTCTCATTTGATACGCACGCTCCATCGCCCTCGGCTTCGCCTCGGTTGGTCGGCGTGCGGGCTCGCCCTGCTCGCCTCAGGGTGTTTTTGCCGCGGCAGAGCCACGGCAAAAACGGATTTGATTTTTTTGCGTCGGTTGGCGCGGGGATGGTGTGTGTTTGTCTCGATTTGAAAAAAATTTGATTCCCGCATTTTTCAAAAAACTGTCCGTCGCTTGTTGGAAAATCTCCCGGAAAATACAGAAATGAAAACGTGCCAAAACCGCCACACTATTCTGCGGGAGTGTGTTTTGAATGAGAGAACGAATAGCGGCGATTTTGGCCGCGCTTTTGCTTTTGGCGCCGCAGGCGGTCCGCACCCAGGCGAAGGAGGTGCGTCTGCCGGTTGTCATGTACCATCATATCTCCAAAAATCCGGCGCAGTGGAACGATTACGTCATCTCGCCCGAGGAGTTTGAGGACGACCTGCGCTATCTGTCCTCGCATGGCTGGGAGAGCGTCGGCGTCCGCGAGCTTCTGGCCTGGCAGACCGGCGAATTTGAAATGCCGGAAAAGCCGTTCATGCTGACGTTTGACGACGGCTTTGAGAGCACGCTGGCCTACGCCGAGCCGCTGCTGGCCGAATACGGTTTTCACGGCGTCGTGGCAGTGATCGGCTCCGTCTGCGAAAAATTTACCCGGTGTGACGAGCACGACCCGGAGCTGTCCAACCTCAGCTGGGAGGACGCGGCCGCCATGGCCGCCCGGGGCGTCATCGAGGTGCAGTGCCACACGTGGGACATGCACGGTCTGTCCGCGCGCAGGGGCTGCCAGAAGAAGCCCGGCGAGAGCGCCGCCGCCTATACGACCGCGCTGTCGGCCGATCTGGAGCAATTTTTGCAGGGCTGCCGGGCGCACGGCGTGGAGATCGTGCCCTCCATCGCCTACCCCTACGGGCTGTTCTGCGCGGACACGAACGCAGTCGCGCAGGCGGAGGGCTTCCGCCTGGCGTTCACCTGCGACGAGACGATCAATATGCTCCGCCCCGACGCGGAAGGGTTTTTGCTGCTCGGGCGGTTCAACCGCCCGCACGGCCCCGGCGGCGCGCGATTTTTCGCCGCATGGGAGCAGTCCTTCTCATAACCGTTCACGTTCCCGCCGGAGGCTTTTCCGCCTCCGGCGGTTATCTATCCATATGGAGCCGCGCATTTTCGCCGCAGTGTCCCGAAAGGAAACACCTGCAGCTGGTTTGTCCGCCTTTTTCTTCCACGCAGCGGGGGTCTTTGGGCGCTTTCTCAACACCAGAAAATTACTTGTCAAGTTATACACATTTTATTCGTCAAATATATTGATAATGTACAAATCGTGCCCTTATCTTACAATTATTGTTGCAATTCGGCGACATGTGTTATATTATCTTGTTAACGCTTTAGCAAAGCATACGTTTTCATTATGAAAGGGAGGGAGAAGATGAAGAAATCCGTTAAAGCGTTGAGCGTGATTCTCATCCTCACGGCTCTGTTCGGCCTGGTGGGCAGTGGAATGTCCCTGAAGGACGCCCTGAGCTGCAAAACGTACTGGGAGGAGAAAGGTGAGGAATCTGATGCCAACCTCACCCTGCTGGAAAACGGTCTGAATACACTCGACGAAAACGAGCAAGCCTACCTGGAAGGCCGCGATGCGCTGGAACAGGGCAAGAAAGACTATGAGGCAGGCAAAAAGACGCTCGAAGAGGGCCAGGCGGAATACGACGCCGGGCTGCAAACCCTGACGGAAAAGCAGGCGGAGTACGACGCGGGCGTCGCGCAGCTCGCCGCCGCCAAGCAGAAGCTGGACGCGGGCGCCGCAACGTTGGCCGCCAAGCAGAAGGAGTATGACGCAGGCGTCGCGCAGCTCGCCGCCGCCAAGCAGAAGCTGGACGCGGGTGAAGCAAAGGTCGCCGCGGGTCAGGCAAGCTACGATGACGGCACCGCGCGACTCGCCGCCGCCAAGCAGCAGCTGGA
>CACWHX010000011.1 GCA_902760845.1 Oscillospiraceae bacterium | reverse complement strand
AAGGGGCGGTTAGCCCCTTGACCAAAGCGCCCCTTTCTTTGCGGCTCCACCGCGTTTCTTTCCGGCATGGCGGAAAGAAATGGGGTGGATTCTGCACTACGTCATTATCTGCAGTACGTTATAAAACGAACCAGGCAGAACCACGCACCCTGCCGGTTGCTGCGTCGGGGGACGGGGCGGCCGCTCTGCGGCTGGCGAAAAGGCTGTCTTTCGGCAGGCGCGGGCCGGGAGGGGATCGTGGATCCTCTCCCGGCTGACTGTTTTTTATTTTGCATTTCAATGCGCGGTGCGGGTCGTTTGCGGGGCGGGGTGTTAATATCTTGTCTCCCACAGAATGAGGCCCTGGGCGGGGGCGGTTGGGCCGGCGGCAGTGCGATCCCGCGCGTCCAGAAGCGCCGCCATCGTATCCGCGCCGCGCGCGCCGCGCCCGACCTCCAGCAGCGTGCCCGCGAGGATGCGGGCCATATGATACAAAAACCCGTCGCCCGAGAACGCGAGGCACACCTCATCGCCGTCGCGCGTGACCGCGACGGTCTCCAGCGTGCGCACGGCGGATTTTTTCATGCGCCGGTTGGTGCAAAACGACGTGAAATCGTGCGTCCCGCAGAGGGCCCGCGCCGCGGCGCGCATGGCCGCGAGATCGAGCGGCTCCGGCACCGGCAGCACGTACCGCCGCTCGAACACGTTCGGCGTCTCGCTGTTCCAGATGCGGTACACATACGTCTTGCCCATGCAGCTCAGGCGCGCGTGGAACCGGGGCGGCGCCTCCGCGAGCGCGAGCGCGCCAATGTCCCGCGGCAGCGCGCGGCGAAGCTCCGCCAGAATCGTCTCCGGCGGCAGATCGGTGCGCGCGCGAAACGACGCCGTCTGCATCCGGGCGTGCACGCCCGCGTCCGTGCGCCCGGAGCCGGCGACCTCCACGGGCTGCTCCAGCAGCGCCGAGAGCGCCGTCTCCACCTTCTCCTGAATCGTGCTGCGCGTGTTGCCCTGCCGCTGCCAGCCGTTGTAGCGCGTACCGTCGTAGCAGAGCGTCATGCGATAATTCGGCATCCGGTTCGCCTCCCTTTGCGTGTATCATACCCCGTGCGCGCGCCGTTTGCAATCTTTGCGTGGATATGATACACTTTGATTTAATTAAAAATTTTCAACCAATCCACCGCGCGGCGCGGTCCGCGCCCCGGCGCACAGGAGGCGAGACCCATGGAGGAAGCACAATATTCTTATCCCGCAGAGCTCGGCATCGCGATGTTCAACGAGCGCGGCGCGCTGAAGCCCAGCGCGTATCAGGAGCTGTATATGCAGGCCGTCGAGCCGCATCTTCTCAACATCCGGATGGACGAGCCGCGCCTGATCCGCGACTTCGGCGTCGCGTGGGTGCTCATCTCCATGGCGTTCGAGCCGCGCCGGGCCATTCGCCCGGAGGAGCAGCTCCACGCCCGGACCTGGAACAGCACGGAAAAATCCCGGCTGCTGTTTCGCCGCGAGATCTGCTTTTACGACGCGGAGGAGCGGCCCGTCCTGCTCGGCGCAACGTTCTCGGCGCTGCTGGACATGCAGACCCGGCGGGTGTGCACCGACCGGGCGCTGGCGCGGACGTTTTCCCTCCCCGCGGGGGAGACCCTGCTGGAGGCGTCCGACCGGCTGCGGCTGAAAACGCCGGCGGAGGCCCCGGTCGAAACCGTCACCGCCCGGCCAAGCTGGATCGACGGCATCGGGCATGTCAACAACCTCCGCTACGGGGAGCTGGCCTACGACGCGCTCACGGACGCGCAGCGCGCGCAGATCGGCGCGCTGCGGCGGATGGAGCTGTTTTTCGTGAGCGAGACGCATCTCGGCGACACGATCGACCTGCACCGCATCGACACGGAGCGCGCCGCCATCGTCACCGCGAGCCCCGCCGGCGCGGCGCGGCCCGCGTTCACGGCAAAATTTCTGTTCGGGGAGGAGCACGCTTGAAGCTGCACTATATGGGGAAGTACAATCTCGACCCGGCCTCGCTGCCGCACGGCGCGCATCCGCCCGGCGCGGTGAAGTTCCGCGAGCCGGAAAACAGCAGGAGCCTCGCCGTCATCGCCAATCTCGGCGCGGCCGTGCTCTTTCTCGTCACGTTCTCGGCGCTGTATCTGCGCGGCGGGCTCGCGGCGTTCAGCATCGTCGGGGTGCTGCTGTCGCTCGCCGCGCTCCTTCCGCACGAGCTGCTGCACGCGGTCTGCTTCCGGGAGGACGTGTATCTCTACACGAATCTCCGGCAGGGGATGCTCTTCGTCGTCGGGCCGGAGCCGATGCGCAAGGGGCGGTTTCTCTTCATGTCGATGCTGCCGAATCTCGTGTTCGGCTTCGTGCCGTTCGCGCTGTTTCTGATCGAGCCGTCCTGGTCGGTGCTCGGCACGCTCGGCGCGCTTTCGATTCCGATGGGGTTTGGCGATTACATCAACGTCTTCAACGCCGCGACGCAGATGCCGCGCGGCGCGCGGACGTATCTGTATGAATTTCATTCGTACTGGTATCTGCCGTGAGCGCGGCAAGGCGAACAAACTGCATAACGCAAGGCTCCCACCCTGCGCGGCCGCGAACGCGGCGCGGTATGCAGGGCGGGAGCCTTGTAATATCGCCTGTACGGGGGTTACTTCGTGCCGAAGAGCTTCTGCCAGAACGACTGCTTCGGCGTGAACACGGCGTTGTAGTCCATCGTCTCAAATTCCGGCTCCCGGACGACCTCGGCCTCCTCGACCCAGGCGCCGGAGAGCGTATCAAACGCATCGAGCGCCGCCACGTAGCGCAGCGTATACGCCTTGCCGTCGCTGTCATACTGCACCACGTCGTCCGCCGTCGTCGGCAGGCGCAGGATGACGTGGTAGCCGTGGGTGCTCTCCACGGGGTCGGAAACCGCGTAGTCCTCCAGCGCGGCGCAGGCCGTTTCAAATTCCTCCACCATCTGGCCGGAGGAGAAGCAGTAGCCGTTCGGATAGCTCGCAAGGCCGGGGTCCTCGCTGTATTCCGTCATGAGCGTGTCGAACAGCGCCTCGCGCTCGGCGGGGTCCTCCACGGCGCGCAGCTGCCGCACCGCGTCCTGCGCCTGCTGCAGCTTCTCGGCCTTCGCCTCGTCGGAGAGCGCCTCGCCGTCGTCTCCCGCCGTGGACCAGAGAATGTGCTTTGCCGTCATATAGCCATTGTCGGCAATATAGGCCGCGAGGTCCGCGTCCGAGAGCTTTTCGCCGTCTTCTCCGAAGAGCTTGTTGAACAGCTCGTTATAGAGATACTGAATCCGCGACTGGTAGCGGAACACCTCCAGATCGACATAGTAGCCCTTCAGATACGTCTCCAGATCGGCCTCGGTGCCGTCCTCGCCGGCGACCGACTGAATCGCCTGCGCGACCGTATCGTCCACAAACGTCTCGCCCTCCTCGTCGAACGCGATCTCATATTCCGCGGCCTTGCTCTCCCAGACGTGGTATTCCGTCAGGTTTTCCAGCACCATCTGATCCAGGAGATCGGCATAGGTCTCGCCGGTGTCCTCGTCGTAGACGGCGCTCCAGTCCTCGACATCGCCGACGTAGGTCGTGAGACTGTCCGCCGCGTTGCACAGCCAGTAGGCATACTCGTTCCAGTGCACCTCGGTGCCGTTGATGGTCATGACCACCGTGTCCGGCGCGTAGGCGTCCAGCGCGGGGGCGAAGGGATCCGTCTCGTCCGAGGCGGCGTCCTCGGAAAAGCTGCGGACCTCCGTGGAGGAGCATCCGGCGAGCGCGCCGAGCAGCATGCACAGCGCCAGGATCAACGCGAGTTTTTGTTTCATGGTGTGTTCTCCTTTTCATCAGGGTTATCCGGTCGGGTCTTTCCCCATTCGGAGAGGAACGCCCGCGCCTGTTCGACGACCCGGTTTTTGGTTTTCAGCTTCAATACCACGCCCGGCTTCTGCCCGGCGTCCACCCGCAGCCGCCCTTTGTACTCCGGCAGGGCATAGAGCGCGGAGACGCGCGCCATGTCAAACTCCGAGAGCAGAAAGCGCAGGCTGTCGTTTTTCTGCGAGATATCCGTCACGCCGACGGCCCCGGCCTCGCCGCGCAGCAGCGCGACCTGGAGCAGGCTGTTCACCGACGGCGGCGGGTCGCCGAAGCGGTCGATGATCTCGTCCATGAGATCGTCCGCCTCCTGCTCGGTCCGCACGAGCGCGATGCGCCGGTAAAGGTCCATGCGCTGCTCCTGCGAGGGGACATACTGCTCCGGAATGTTCGCCGAGACCGCAAGGTCCGCCGCGCACTCGGCGCGCACCGGCGGCGTCTCGCCGCGCTCCTCCAGCACGGCCTCCTCCAGCAGCTTGAGATACATGTCATACCCCACGTCGATCATGTGGCCGGACTGCTCCGCGCCGAGCAGACTGCCCGCGCCGCGCAGCTCCAGGTCGCGCATCGCGATGCGAAAGCCGGAGTTGAACTCCGCAAACTCGCGGATGGCGCTCAGGCGCTTTTCCGCAATTTCGCTGAGCTGCTTGGAGCGCCGGAACGTGAGATACGCGCTCGCGCGCCGGTTGGAGCGTCCCACGCGGCCGCGCAGCTGGTGCAGCTGCGCAAGGCCCATCCGGTCCGCGTCCTCGATGATGAGCGTGTTTACATTCGGAATGTCGATGCCCGTTTCAATGATTGTCGTGCAGACGAGCACCTGCGTTTTTCCCTCCGCCACGCTCTCCATCACGGACGAGAGCTCCTCCTCGTTCATCTGCCCGTGCGCCACGGCGACGGACACGCCGTCAAGCATCTGGGCGAGCTTCAGCGCCGTGCGCTCGATGTTTTCAATGCGGTTGTGCAGGTAATACACCTGCCCGCCGCGCTGCAGCTCCCGGCGCATCGCGTCGCAGAGAACGTTCCAGTCATGCTCCATGACGAACGTCTGCACCGGCATCCGGTCCTGCGGGGGTTCCTCGATCGTGGACATGTCGCGGATGCCGCTGAGCGCCATGTTGAGCGTGCGCGGGATGGGCGTGGCCGAAAGCGTGAGCACGTCAACCGTGCGGCTCATTTCCTTGATGTGCTCCTTGTGCGCCACGCCGA
Organism: Oscillospiraceae bacterium; assembly: GCA_902760845.1. GTDB lineage: Bacteria > Bacillota > Clostridia > Oscillospirales > Oscillospiraceae > CAG-103. Next base: position 34,794 of record CACWHX010000011.1, on the reverse strand, counting down.
AGCGCTGCTCCTCGTCCACGATGAGCAGGCCCAGCCGCTTAAATTCCACGGATTTTTGCAGCAGCTTGTGCGTGCCGATGACAAGGTCGCATTTGCCGCTCTTGAGATCGGCCAGCGTTTCGCGCGTCTGCGCGGGCGTATTGAAGCGCGAGAGCATGCGAATCTCGACCGGGAAGCCGAAAAACCGCTGCACCGCCGTCTGATAATGCTGCTGCGCCAGCACCGTCGTCGGCACCAGGATGGCAGCCTGCCGCCCGTCGAGCACGCACTTCATCACCGCGCGCAGCGCCACCTCCGTCTTGCCGTAGCCCACGTCGCCGCAGAGCAGGCGGTCCATCGGCGCGGGCTTCTCCATATCGGCCTTGATCTCCGAGACGCAGCGGAGCTGATCGTCCGTCTCCAGATAGCCGAAGCGCTCTTCAAATTCCGTCTGCCACGGGCTGTCCGGCGCGAAGGCGTGGCCCTCCGTTTTGGCGCGCGCGGCGTAAAGCGCCGTGAGCTCCTTCGCCAGGTCCTTTGCCGCGGCCTTGGCGCGCTTTTTCGCGCGGCCCCAATCCGCGCCTCCCATCCTGGAGAGCCGGACCGGGTGATCCTCGCCCGCGCCGATGTATTTCGACACCATGTCGAGCTGCGTCGCCGGGACATAGAGACTGTCCGTCCCGGCGTAGCTGATCTTGATATAGTCCTTCACCGCGCCATCGACCGGCATCTGCACGATGCCCGCGAAGCGGCCGATGCCATGATACTCGTGCACGACAAGGTCACCCACGGAGAGGTCGGCGTAGGAGCCGATCTTTTCGCGGTTGGAGGGGGTTTTGCGCCGGGCGCGGCGCAGGCCGCCGGCGGCGATTTGCGTATCGGTGAGCACGGCGAGTTGCGCGTGGGGGTATTCCATCCCCGCCGAGAGGCTCCCCGCCGTGATGAGGCACTTCCCGCAGGCGGGCAGCGCGTCCGGATGCTCGACCGCCTGCGCGGGGACGCCGCGATTTTCCAGAAATTCCTGCAGGAGCTTCGCGCGGCGAAAATCGCCCGCCAGCACCACCACGCGAAAGTGGAGCGAGAGATAGTGCGCAATATCGTCCGCCGCCGTCTGCAGGCTGCCGCCATAGCTCGGCAGCTGCTTGACCGTGATGCCGCAGACGGCGCGCGGCTCCAGGGGATAGCGCCCGACGGTGAAGCTGTCGGCCAGAAAAACCGGGCGCTCGGCAAGGGCGCGCAGCGCGTCGCGCCAGGAACGGTAAAACTGCTCCGCGCGCGCCGCCATGGCCCCGCTCGTCACGAGCAGGGACACATCCTCCGTGAGCTGTTTGATATATTCCTTCGCGCGCTCGGCGCACCGCCCCGGCTGATCCATCAGCACCACGGCGTCCGCCGGGAGATAGTCCAGCGCCGTCTCGAAGTTCTCATACAGGATGCCCATATAGCGGTCCGCCGCGGGGAGCGCGGCGTCCGCGCGGAGTCTTTCACCGTCGGCGCGCAGGGAGGCGGCAAGCTTTTCCGCCAGGGGCGCGTTTTTGCGCCTGGCCGCGCGGTCGCCAAGCTCCAGGAGCTTTTCCCCCAGCGCGGCGGCGCCGCCGGGATAGAGCGTGGGAAGCGTCTCCGCCGCGGGGAGGACGCGGCAGGCGCGCACCGACTCGGTGCGCCGCTGGGTCTCCAGATCGAAATGGCCCATAGAGTCGATCTCGTCGCCCCAAAATTCGATGCGAACGGGCGCGCTGTCGGCCGGGGAGAAAAGATCCAGAATGCCGCCGCGGCGGGAAAACTGACCCGGCCCCTCCACCTGCTGCGTGCGCACATAGCCGCAGCGCACGAGCGCATCCTCCACATCCTCCGGCGGGACGGTCCCGCCGTCCTCGATCGTGAACGAGACCTGCAGGAGCTTTTCCTTCGGAATCGCGCGCTGCAGCAGGCCCGAAACGGTGCCAACCAGCAGCGGCGTCTCCCCGCCGGCGAGCGCGCAGAGCGTGCCCAGGCGCCTCTGCTCGGTCTGGCGCGAGACGCTCTCGGCCGTATAAAACGTATAGTCGCGCGCCGTCAGCACCGGGACGCCGCACTCCAGCAGCGCCGCGGCGTCCTTGGCGAAGGCCTCCGCCGCCGCCTCGTCCGGGCAGAGGACGAACACGCTGCGCCGCGTCTCGCCGCGCAGCACCGCCGCCAGATGCGCGCGGGAAACGGCCGGCAGCCCCGTAAAGAGCGCGGGAAGCCGCCCGCCCTCCAGCAGCTCCGGGAGGGCGGCGGCATCCTTTGCATGAAACAGCTCTGCTGCCTGATGGGTCAAAAGCAAACGCGGCACCGGCCTTATGTAAAAACTGGCAGTCATCGAACAGATTTACTGCGAGTTTTGATTATACCACACGAAACGGAGAAAATGCAAACGAATCGGCGTTTCGCCGCGCGCGCCGCTATACTTATTTAATATCTATTTCTATTGCAATCTCGTCCTGATTTTGATATACTGTATCTTGTTTCCTATCGTCAAAAATCTTTCAGCCATACGGAGGTCCTTCCGCATGAATTCACTCAACGATATTTGGAAAAGCGTCATGGAAATGCTCTCCGGCGAGCTGACGCAGACCGCCGTCAACACCTGGTTCGCCGACTGTACGCCGATCGAGATCGGCGACAACATTCTTGTGCTGCACACTGTCTCTGATTTTAAGCGCACCATCATCAAAAGCCGCTTTGAGGAGATGATCTGCGGCGCGCTGTACGAGCTGTTTTCCTGCCCGTTTGAGCTGGTCGTGCTCGCGGGCGACGACGAGCTGCAGGAATATCACGAGAAAAAACCCTCGTCCGAGGACATGCCGGAGATGGACGGCTACACCTTCGACCGCTTCGTCGTCGGGCCTTCAAACAAGTTTGCCCACGCGGCGGCCATCGGCGCGGCGCAGAATCCCGGCAAGCTCTACAATCCGCTTTTTATCTACGGCAACTCGGGTCTCGGCAAAACGCACCTGCTGCTCGCCATCGGCCAGTACATCCGGGAAAACACGCCCACGGCCAACATCGCCTACGTCAAGGCCGAGGAATTTCTCAACCAGATGGTCATCTCCATCCAGAACGGCACGGCGGAGGCTTTCCGGCAGAAATATCGCAGCGCCGACCTGCTGCTGATCGACGACATTCAGTTCATCGCCGGCAAGGAGAGCACGCAGGAGGAATTTTTCCACACCTTCAACACGCTTTACGAGGCCGACAAGCAGATCGTCATCACCTCCGACCGGCCGCCCATCGAAATGATGAAGCTGGACGACCGGCTGCGCACCCGCTTTGAGGGCGGCGTGCTCGCCGACGTGCAGCCGCCGGACATCGAGACGCGCATGGCCATCATCCGCAACAAGGCCGCGCAGTTCGGCATGGTGCTCTCGGACGAGGTCGTAAAATACATCGCGGAGAACATCACCTCCAACGTCCGACAGCTGGAGGGCGTCGTCAAGCGTCTCACGGCCTATCACGACATTCTGGACGACACGATCACGGTCGATTCCGTGAAGCGCGCCATCAAAGACGTTATCCGTACCGGCATTTACATTCCCACGCCGGAGGTCATCATCGAGGAGACCGCCCGGTATTATCAGCTCACGTCAGACGATCTGCGCGGGCAGCGCCGCAGCAAAAACACCGCCATGGCGCGGCAGGTCTCCATGTATCTCATGCGAAATCTCACGAATCTCTCCCTCAACGCCATCGGCGACGAGTACGGCGGGCGCAACCACGCGACGGTGCTCAGCTCCGTCCGTAAGGTGGAGGATCTGCTGAAATCCGACCCGAACATGGGGCCAACGGTGCAGGACATCATGAGTAACATCAATTCCAAAAATCTATGAAGGCGGCCGAGCGGCTTTCCTTGGCGCTTACATCGGTTTTCCACAGGTCGTATTTGAAAACCCGTTTTCTTTCTGTTGAAAGCGGTTATCAGAAAAAATGGATGAAATTAGGATGTTAAAAGCGGTTCGGTTGTCCACAAAATTGGGAACAGGAGAAAGCCCGCTGCTTCAAGTGGTGAGGGATGTTTTCAACAAAAAATTTTTCTACTAACGTTACTACTAAAAAATTATCCTTTCTTTCTATCGAAGGAGACGAATTCTACAAGGAGGAATCCCCATGAAATTTTCCTGTGAAAAATACGTGCTGCAGCAGGCGGCCCTCTCCGCGGCGCGCGCAGCGGCGGCAAAAAGCCCGATCCCCACGCTGGAGGGTCTGCTCGTGCAGGCGGGAAATGACGTGCGTCTGACCGGGTATGATCTCAAGAAGGCGATTTATACGACCATCGAGGCGGACGTCGCGGAAAGCGGCAGCATCGTGATCGGCGCGCGGCTCTTCTGCGAGATGCTCCGCCGGATGCCGGACGGAATCGTCACCTTCAGCGTACAGGGCGAGACCGTCAACGTCAAGTGCGGCAAGGCGACGTTTGACATCATCGGCCTGAGCGCCGAGGATTATCCCGATCTTCCGGTGTTCGACCAGGAAAGCGGCGTGTCGCTGCCGCAGGATCTGCTGAAAAAAATGATAAATGAGACGACGTTCGCCATCAGCACGAACGAGAGTCGCCCGGTCTATATGGGGGCGCTCTTTGAAATCGAGCAGAATCTGCTGAGCATCGTTTCGGTGGACGGGTATCGTCTCGCTCTGCGGCGCGAGGCCGTGGAGGGCTACGGCGACGACTGCAGCTTTATTGTGCCCGGCGCGGCGCTCACCGATCTGGAGCGCTTCTGCTCAGACAGCGAGGAAAAGGTGCTCATGGCCGTCGGCGGAAAGTATATCTCCTTCACGGTCGGGGACACGGTGATCCTCTCGCGGCTGCTGGAGGGCGAATTTCTGAACTACAGAAAGGCGATTCCGGAGGCGTTTCGCGTGACGGTCAAGGTTGAGCGCACGGAGCTGCTGCAGGTCGTCGAGCGCGTGTCGCTGATTGTGGACGAAAAGGTGCGCACGCCGCTGCGGCTCACGTTCAACGGCGATGCGATCGACTTCGCCTGCGCCACGCCCATCGGCCGGGCGGAGGATATCTGCCCCTGCGAGGGCGACGGCGGCGGCCTGGAGATCGGCTTCAACGACCGGTATCTCTCCGACGCGCTCAAGGCCGCTCCGGCGGACGAGATCAACGTCTGCCTGAACACCGGCTCGTCCCCGTGCATCCTCGTGCCGGCGGACGGGAGCGACAGCTTTACCTATATGATCCTCCCCGTGCGGCTGCGCGCGGATCAATAACAACGTATGGAAAGCATTTCGATTTCGACGGAGTATATCCGCCTCGACGCGCTTTTGAAGTTCGCGGCGCTGGTCGGCACGGGCGGGGAGGCGAAGTCCGTGATCGCGGACGGTCTCGTCTCCGTAAACGGCGCGGTCTGCGCCATGCGCGGCAAAAAGCTGCGCGCGGGCGACACGGTCACCTTCGCTGGACAGACGATCCGGGTGGAGCAGAGCTGATGGAGATTCAGAGAATCGCGCTCAACGGCTGGCGCAACTATGAATTTGCCACTGTGGATTTCGCGCCCGGCATCAACGTGATCTCCGGCGAAAACGCGCAGGGCAAGACGAATCTGCTGGAGGCGGTGTATCTGCTCACCGGCGGGCGCAGCTTTCGCACGCGGTTTGACCGGGAGCTGATCGGCTTTGCCTTCAGCAGCGCGGAAATTCTCGCGGACGTGACGGCGCACGGCCGGGAGCAGACGGTGAAGATCGTGCTGCGGCAGGGCCAGCGCAAGCAGATTTTTCAAAACGGCGTGCGCAAAACGGCGGCGGAGCTCTCCGGCGAGTTTGCCGCGGTGCTCTTTTGCCCGGACGATTTGAACATTATCCGCAGCGGCGCCGCCGAGCGGCGGAAGATGATGGACCTTGCCATCACGCAGCTCCGCCCCGGATACGGCGCGCTGCTGAGCGAATATCACCGGCTCTACGACCAGAAGCTGAGCATTCTGCGCGACTGGCGCGAAAAGCCGTCGCTGCTGGATATGCTGGACGATTTCTCCGACCAGATGTGCCGCGTCTCGGCAAAGCTCATCCGTTACCGCGCGGCCTATGCGCTGCGTCTGGACGCGGCGGCGGGACCCATCCACAGCGAATTTTCCGGCGGGCGGGAGACGCTCAGCATGCGGTATCAGACCGTGAGCAGCGTGGAAAACCCGCTCGGCGCGGAGAAGGAAATCTATTACGCGCTCTGCGAGCATCAGGAGCGGCACCGCCGCGCGGAGCTGGATAGCGCCCAGTGTCTCACCGGCGCGCACAAGGACGAGCTCGTCATCGACATCAACGGCCAGCCCGCGCGCGCGTTCGCCTCGCAGGGGCAGACGCGCACCGCCGCCCTCTCGCTGAAATTGGCGGAGAGGGAGATTTTTCGCGACGAGTTCGGCGAGCCGCCGGTTCTGATGCTGGACGACGTCCTCTCGGAGCTGGACGCGAAGCGGCAGGAATTTGTCCTCAACCGCATCGGCGGCGGGCAGACGCTTATCACCTGCTGCGAGGACGAGCAGATCCTCGCGCGGACCGGCGGGAAGGTCATCCTGATCCGGAACGGGAGCGTGCGCTGATGTATCTGCATCTGGGAAACAACGTCGTCGTGCGCAAAAAAAGCGTCGTCGGCATCTTTGATCTGGACACGGCCGGCTGGTCGCACCGCACGCGCGAGACGCTCGCCATGATCGAGCGGGCGGGACAGGTGGAAAACGCGGCGGGACAGGAGCTGCCGAAGGCCTTCGTCCTCTGCTCGCTCGGCAGCGGGCAGCGGCTCATCCTCTCCCAGCTCAGCACCGCAACGCTCCAGAAGCGCGGCATGTCCAGCGGTCTGGAGACGCTTTAAGAACGCAATTTTTTTGAAACGGTAGGTTTATAGTTTATGGCAGACATCACGGACAAGATCACTCAGGAATACGACGCCAGCCAAATTCAGGTTCTGGAGGGGCTGGAGGCCGTTCGGAAGCGGCCGGGCATGTATATCGGCTCGACCTCAGCGTCAGGGCTGCACCATCTGGTGTATGAAATCGTGGACAACTCCATCGACGAGGCCCTTGCCGGTTACTGCGACCACATCGAGGTCTCGATCGAGCCGGGAAACGTCATCCGCGTCTCGGACAACGGGCGCGGCATCCCCGTGGACATTCAGCCGCAGACGGGCACCAGCGCGCTGGAGGTCGTCTTCACCGTGCTGCACGCGGGCGGCAAATTCGGCGGCGGGGGCTACAAGGTCTCCGGCGGGCTGCACGGCGTGGGCGCCTCGGTGGTAAACGCGCTCTCCGACTGGCTGGAGGTCGAGGTGCACAAGGGCGGGAAAATCCATCAAATGAAATTCTCCCGCGGCGAGATCACGCAGGGCATGACCGTGATCGGCGAGACGGACCGCACCGGCACGACCGTGCGCTTCCACCCGGACCCGGAGATGTTCGAAACGACGGACTATGACTATGAGACGCTGCACATCCGGATGCGCGAGCAGGCGTTTCTGAACGCGGGGCTGCGCATCTCCATCGCCGACCGGCGCGGCGAGGAGGCGCTTTCGGATTCGATGTACTACGAGGGCGGCATCCGCGAGTTTGTGGACTATATCAACCGCAACAAGACCCCGCTGCACCCGAGCTGCATCTACATGTCCGGCGCGCGGACGGATTCCGAATGCGAGATTGCGCTGCAGTATAACGACGGCTACAACGAGATCCTCGTCTCGTTCGCAAATAACATTCACACGCCGGAGGGCGGCATGCACGAGACCGGCTTCAAGGCCGCGCTCACCCGCGCGCTGAACGCCTACGGCAAGCGCACGGGCATGCTCAAGGAGGGCGACAGCATCTCCGGCGAGGACTGCCGCGAGGGGCTCACGGCCATCATCTCCGTGAAGCTCACCGAGCCGCAGTTTGAGGGCCAGACGAAGGCGAAGCTCGGCAACTCCGAGATGCGCACGCTGGTGGACTCTGTCGTGTTCGACAAGCTCTCGCAGTTTCTGGAGGAAAACCCCGCCGTCGGGAAGGTGATCCTCGACAAGGCGCTCACGGCCGCGCGCGCACGCGAGGCGGCCAGAAAGGCGCGCGAAAATATCCGCCGCAAAAACGGGCTGGAGGGCTTCAACATGCCCGACAAGCTGCGCGACTGCAACGACCGCGACCCGGCCCTGACCGAAATCTACATCGTCGAGGGCGACTCCGCCGGCGGCTCCGCCACGCAGGGGCGCGACTCGCGCTTTCAGGCCATCCTCCCCCTCTGGGGCAAGATGCTGAACGTGGAAAAGGCCCGCGCGGAAAAGGTCTACGGCAACGACAAGCTCACGCCCGTCATCACCGCGCTCGGCGCGGGGCTGGGGGATGAGTTTGATCTCAACAAGCTCCGCTATCACAAGGTCATCATCATGGCCGACGCCGACGTGGACGGCAGCCACATCCGGACGCTTCTGCTCACGTTCTTCTTCCGCTTCATGCGCCCGCTCATCGACGGCGGATACGTGTATTCCGCCATCCCGCCGCTCTATAAGCTCACGCGCGGCAAGACGACGCGCGTCGCCTTCTCCGACGAGGAGCGCGACCGCGTGAGCGCCGAGATGCGCGGCGACAATCCGAACGCGAGGATCGACATCGCGCGCTTCAAGGGTCTCGGCGAGATGGACCCGCACGAGCTGTGGGAGACCACCATGAACCCGGAGACGCGCACGCTGAAAAAGATCACGCTGGAGGACGCCGTCCACGCGGACGAGATCTTCACCGTGCTCATGGGCGAAAAGGTCGAGCCGCGCAAGGAGTTCATCGAGAAGAACGCGAAATACGCGGTGAATCTGGATTATTAAGGGGTGCTGGCGAATGGCGAAGGACTATAAGCCGGAGGACATTCTGTTCCCGGAACAAAAGATCGTAACGAGCGAGCTCGTGTCGGAAATGCAGAGCTCCTATATCGAATACGCGATGAGCGTTATCGTCGGGCGCGCCCTGCCGGACGTGCGCGACGGACTCAAGCCCGTGCACCGGCGCATCCTCTACGCGATGTATGAGGACAATCTCACCTCGGATAAGCCGTTTAAGAAATCCGCCACCTGCGTCGGCGACGTTCTGGGCCGGTATCACCCGCACGGCGACGCCTCGGTCTATGACGCGATGGTGCGCCTGGCGCAGGATTTTTCCATGCGCTATATGCTCGTGGACGGACACGGCAACTTCGGCTCCGTGGACGGCGACCCGCCGGCCGCTTACCGGTATACGGAGGCGCGCATGTCGAAAATCGCGAACGAAATGCTCCGCGACATCGACAAGGACACCGTGGACTGGGATCCGAACTTTGACGAATCCCGCCGCGAGCCGCGCGTGCTGCCGGCGCGGTTTCCGAATCTGCTCGTCAACGGCAGCAGCGGCATCGCCGTCGGCATGGCGACGAATATCCCGCCGCACAATCTCACCGAGGTCATCAACGCCTGCGTGTGCGTGCTGGAAAATCCGGAGGCGACGCTCTCCGATCTCATGCAGCACGTCACGGGGCCGGATTTTCCCACGAAGGGCATCATCGTCGGCCGCAGCGGCATCCGCGCGGCGTACGCCACCGGCCGCGGCCGCATCGTCGTGCGCGCGCGGACGGAGCTGGAGACGTGGGGGCACGACCGCGAGCGCATCATCGTGACGGAGCTGCCCTATCAGGTGAACAAGCGCCAGCTCATCCAGAACATCTCCGAGCAGGTGCGCGACAAGAAGCTGGACGGCATCTCCGGCCTGCGCGACGAATCGGACCGCAACGGCATGCGCATCGTCATCGAGCTGAAAAAGGACGCGAATCAGCAGGTCGTTCTGAACCGGCTCTTCGCCCAGACGCAGATGCAGACGACGTTCGCCGTCAACATGCTCGCGCTGGTGGAAAATCAGACCCAGCCGAAGATTCTCTCCCTGCGGCACATTCTGGACGAATATCTCACGTTCCAGGAGGAGATCATCGTCCGGCGCACGAGATTTGATCTCAAAAAGGCGCTCGAGCGCGCGCATCTGCTGGAGGGGCTGCTCATCGCGGAGGAGCACATCGACGAGGTCATCAAGATCATCCGCGAGAGCTATGACGACGCGAAGGAAAATCTGATGGCGCGCTTCAGCCTCTCCGAGGTGCAGGCGCAGGCCATCCTGGACATGCGGCTCAAGGCGCTGCAGGGTCTGGAGCGCGAGAAGCTCCAGGCGGAGTATGACGAGCTGGAAGCGCGCATCGCCTATTATCGCGGGCTGCTGGACGACCCCGAAAAGGTCAAGCTCGTGCTGAAGGACGAGCTCATCGCCCTGCGCGACAAATACGGCGACCGGCGCCTGACCGAGATTCAGGACATCGAGGACGACATTGACATCGAGGACCTCATCGAGGAGGAGGAATGCGTCTTTACGCTCACGCACGGCGGCTACATCAAGCGCGTCCCGGCGGACGAATACACCGCGCAGAAGCGCGGCGGCAAAGGCGTGCGCGCGCAGACGCTGCGCGAGGAGGACTATGTGGAGACGGTGTTCACCGCCTCGACGCATGACTTTATTCTGTTCTTTACAAGCCGCGGCCGCGCCTATCGCAAGAAGGGCTATATGATCCCGGAGGCGAGCCGCGCCGCACGCGGCACGAACATCGTGAACATCATCCCGGTCGAGCCGGGCGAGCGCGTGAACGCCATGCTGCATGTGCGCGAGATGGAGGACGGCTCGTTCCTCCTGTTCGCGACGAAGCACGGCACGGTCAAGCGTATGGCGCTGGCCGCGCTCAAAAACATCCGCAGCGTCGGCATCCGCGCGCTGGGGCTGGACGAAGGGGACGAGCTCATCAACGTCATGCGCACGGACGGGGCACAGAACATTCTCATGGCCACGCGGGACGGGCAGGCAATCTGCTTTGCCGAGACGGACGTGCGCCCCATGGGGCGCGAGGCCGTGGGCGTGCGCGGCATCCGGCTGAAAGGCGGCGACTACTGCGTCGGCGCGGAAATCGCGCGGCCGGGCGCGTGCGTCCTGTCCATCACGGAGCACGGCTACGGCAAGCGCACCCCGACTGGGGACTATGTCCGCGGCGGCGGGGACGAGCCGCAGCACCGCGGCGGCTCCGGCATGAAAAACTACAACGTCACGGCCAAGACCGGCAGCGTCGCGGCGGTCAAGATCGTGGCGGATGAGGACGACGTGCTCGTCGTGTCGGACGACGGCACGATCATCCGCATGGCGGCGGACGGCATCTCCACACTCGGCCGCGCCACGCAGGGCGTGCGCATCATGCGCGTCGCGGAGGGGGCGAAGGTCATCTCCGTCGCGCTCACCGACCGCGCGCCGGAGGAGGCGCCCGCCGAGGAAGCGTCCGCTGAGGAGCCGGAGGCATGAAGCACGTCACGATCTATACCGACGGGGCGTGCTCGGGCAATCCCGGTCCCGGCGGGTGGGCGGCGATCCTCCGCTACGGCGGGCATGAAAAGGAGCTCTCGGGCGGCGAACCGGAGACGACCAACAACCGCATGGAGCTGCTGGGCGCGATCACGGCGCTGCAGGCGCTCAGAGAGCCGTGCCAGGTGGAGCTCTATACCGACAGCCAGTATCTTGCGAACGCCATCAATCTGGGGTGGCTGCGCGAGTGGAAGAAAAAGGGCTGGAAGCGCAAGGGCGGCGAGCTGAAAAACACCGACCTCTGGCAGACGCTCGACGCGCTGCTGCAGACGCATACGGTGCGATTCCACTGGGTCAAGGGGCACGCCGACAACGAATATAACAACCGCTGCGACGCGCTGGCCGTAGCGGAACGGGAAAAATTTCAGCAAATCTGACGCAGGCAAGCATCAGATTTGGGTTTGGCACGCCGCGCAGGTCGCCGGGCCAAAATGGATTGAAAATTTTCGCGGAAAGAATCCGCGAAGGTCTGAGAGGCGTTTCGGATGAGTCAAACGGTAGAGCTGCGGCCCATGACGCCGGCGGAATATGAGCGGTTTTTGCAGCGAAATCTGGCCCGGTATGTGCAGGAGCTGCTGCGCACCGGGCAGACGGACGTGGAGGCGCACGCCGTGGCCGAGGCGCAGGGCGCGCTGGACGAGGGCCTGCCGAACGGCATGGACACGCCGCTGCACTATTTCCTCGCGGCGGAGGCGGACGGCGCGGTCGTCGGCGAGGTGTGGTGCGACACGACGGAGCCGGAGACGGTGTTTCTCAATGACTTTTACGTCTATGAGCCGCACCGGCGGCAGGGCCGCGGCGCGGCGATGCTCCGCGCGGTGGAGACCATCGCGGAGCGGGGCGAGTTTGGCCGCATCGTGACGCACGTGTTTCACACGAACCGGGCGGCGCTGGCGCTGTTCGCCGCGCACGGCTATCTCCCCTGCGGCGGGGAGGAAAACGGCACGATCTTTCTGCAAAAGCAGTATCCGGCGCCCGCCAGGTAGGCGGGTGCCGGAGGCGCGGGCTCAGAAGATTGCAAGCGTTTTGAACAGCAGAATCCAGCCGAAGAACGAGAGCATGCAAAACGCCGAGGTCGTGACCACGATGTCCCCGGCAAGCTCCGAGTCGCCGCCCATCTGCTGCACCATGGTGAAGGAATTCACCGCCGTCGGCGAGGCGAAAATGCCGATCAGCGCCACGAACTCCACGCCGCGAAAGCCGAGCAGCGCCGCGGCGCTGAGCATGACCGCCGGCGTGACGACCAGCTTTACGAGCGTGACGGCCGTGAGCATGCGGCGGTAGCGCCGCAGCCCGTCGAAGCGGAAGAAGGCGCCCAGCAAAAACAGCTGCAGCGGCGTCGCCACGCTGCCCAGGCCCGACACGGCCTGCTCAATCGCGTGCGGCAGGCGGATGCGCAGCAGCAGAAACGCGATGCCGATTACGGAGCTGACGATGAGCGGATTTTTCAGAATCTGCACGACCACCTCGCCGAGCTTCGGCCTGCCGCCGCGAAACACCTCCAGCGCCACGACCGCCAGGAAGTTGAACAGCGGCACCACGATGGCGATGAGAATCGCGATCGGGCCGAGCTTTTCCCCGCCGACCAGCGCCTCCGCAATCGGGAGGCCCATGATGACGAAATTGCTGCGGAAAATGCCCTGGATGAGCACGCCACGGCGGTCATTCTCCGGCTCCAGCTGCAGCACCGCGAGCACCGCGCACGCAAACACCGCCAGCACGCCGACGACGGCAAACGCAATCAGCCGCGGACGGACGGCCGAGGAGAGATCGGAGCAGTAAATGTTATAAAAGAGCAGGCACGGCAAAAACACGCGAAACGCGATTCGGTTGATCTTCGGCGTATCCTCCCGGTCCAGCACGCCGAGCGCGCGCGTCAGATATCCCGTCGCCATCATGAGAAACATCGGCAGAACGGCGTTGACCGAAAGCATCAGATTTTCCACAGGCACACTTCCCCGTCGTGCAATATCGCGCCCAGTTTACGCCGATTCGATCAAAATTGCAACCGTTGACACAGGAAAACCAATGCGGGAGCGGGTCTCGCGGAAGGAGCGGATACGCCATGCGGATCCTTGGAATTGATTATGGAGACCGGCGCATCGGCCTCGCGCTCTCGGACGAGGGGGCGACGCTGTGCGGCCGCGCGTGGACGCTGCAGGAATGGGATCTCGACCGCGCGGTGGAGCGGATCGCCGCGGCCGCGCGGGAAAACGACGCCGCGCTGCTGGTGCTGGGTCTGCCGAAGAATATGGACGGCTCGGAGGGGCCGCGCGCGGAAAAAAGCCGCCTGGTGGCGGACCGCCTGCGCGCGGCAACCGGGCTGGAGGTCGTGCTCTGGGACGAGCGGCGGTCCTCCATAGAGGCGCACAACATCCTGCGCGCCAACGGGAAAAAGGAAAAAAAGCACCGCAAAACCGTGGACGCCGTCGCCGCGAGTCTCATTCTGGAGGGCTATCTCGACGCGCGTTTGTCGGAAAGCGGGCTTGTTGATAAGTAGGGAAGGCGGCCGCGGAATTTTTCCGTCGCATATGTCGCTGGAAATGCCGACCCCCGGCGGGACCTTTTGAGGTCTCGCCGGGGGTTTGTTTGATTCCGCTGGGGTTTTACAGCAGATTTTCTTCTGTTTCGGGATCGAAGAGGTGGACGCGCTCCGGGGGGAGGGCGATTTGAATCCGCGTCCCGTAGGCGAGGCCGCCGCGCTGCTCGGCGGACAGCTCCGTCGTCGGGATGCGCAGGACCACGTCCCGGTCGCCGCAGGTGACGTGCAGGTGAATCTCGCTGCCCATCATCTCGCTCACATCCACGGTCGCGGCCATCACGTCCGAGCCGGCGGTCTGCTTCAGGAGCATGTGCTCCGGCCGGCAGCCGACCGTGATTCTGCGCGTTTCATAGCCCTTTGCCAGCAGCGCCGCCTGAATATCCGCGCTGAGCGCCGTCTGCGCGCCGTTGCAGGAGAGCCGATAGACGTCGCCCTCGCGCACGAGCTCGGCGTCGAAGAAATTCATCTGCGGCACGCCGATGAAGCCCGCGACAAAGAGATTCGCCGGATGGTCGAACACCTCCTGCGGCGTGCCGATCTGCATGATCCAGCCGTCGCGCATGATGACGATGCGGTCGCCCAGCGTCATGGCCTCGGTCTGATCGTGGGTGACGTAGAGAAACGTCGTGCTGATGCGCTGGCGGAGCTTGATGATCTCGGCGCGCATCTGGTTGCGGAGCTTCGCGTCGAGATTCGAGAGCGGCTCGTCCATGAGAAACACCTTCGGCTCGCGCACGATGGCGCGGCCGATGGCCACGCGCTGCCGCTGCCCGCCGGAGAGCGCCTTCGGCTTGCGGCCGAGATACTCCGTGATGTCCAGAATCTCCGCCGCCTCGCGCACGCGCCGGTCGATCTCCTCCTTCGGCAGCTTGCGCAGCTTCAGCGCGAAGGCCATGTTTTCATACACCGTCATGTGCGGATAGAGCGCGTAGCTCTGAAACACCATGGCGATGTCGCGGTTTTTCGGCTCGACGTCGTTCATCCGCTGGTCGCCGATGTAAAGATCGCCGGCCGAGATTTCCTCCAGGCCCGCAATCATGCGCAGCGTGGTGGATTTGCCGCAGCCGGACGGGCCGACCAGCACGATAAATTCCTGGTCCGCGACGTCCAGATTGAACGCATGCACGGCCTCTACGCCGCCGGCGTAGATCTTCTTGACATCCTTCAGTTGCAGTGTTGCCATACCTTCTGGCCGTAAAGGACAGGCCTCCGCGCTGCCCTTCTCGCCGCGAAGGAGCGGAACCTTCGCGCCATTGCGGCAGGTCTCCACACTGCCGCACCGCCGGCCGGGCGGGGGTTTCCTCCTTTTTTCCGCCGGGCGGCTATGGAAATGGAGTAGCCGCGCCGGGGGTTCAAATTTGGGTGCGGCGCACTGTGCGCCATGGGGCCATTGTAGCATCCGCGCCGGATTTTTTCAATCACGAATCGCGGCGGCGCATTACTCGCCGCGCCATGTGACGGCGCGCTTCTCGAGGAGCGACACGACGCCGACCAGCGCCATCGCCACGAGCGACAGCAGCAAAATAGGCGCGAACACGCCCGCCCCGTCGAGCTGCGTCATCATGCGGCGGCTGAAATAGCCCAGGCCCTCCTGCGCGCCCAGCCACTCGCCAATGGCCGCGCCGATGATCGAGAGCGGTACCGCCATCTTGAGCGCCGAGAAGAAATACGGCAGCGCGGCCGGGAGCTTCAGCTTGCGGAAAATCTGCCCGCGCGTCGCGCCGAACGTCGTCATCAGGTCGATCATGTCCGTCCTGACGGAGCGAAAGCCGTCGAACACCGTGATGACGACGGGGAAAAACGTCATCAGCACCGTCACGAGCACCTTGCTCCAGATCGTGTATCCGAACCAGAGCACGAACAGCGGCGCGAGCGCCGTCGTCGGGATCGTCTGCGAGGCGACGATGAGCGGATAGAGCGCGTGCTCCGCCGTGGGACTCGCGTCCATCAGCAGCGCGAGCGCCACGCCCAGCGCCAGCGAAAAGCCCAGGCCGATCAGCGTGACCGACATCGTCGCCGGCAGGTGCGCCGTGAAAAGCGGGCCGCGCAGAGCCCACAGCCGCAGCACCACCTGCACCGGCGAGGGGAGGATATACGCCGCGTCCATGCCCATGGCAAGCGCCTGCCACACGATGAGAAAAAGCGCCACAAGCAGCGCCGAGGGGAGATATACATTTTTTCGCTTCGGCATCGTTATCCCTCTTTTCGCAGCAGGCCGATCAGTTCGTTTTTGAGCCGTTGCACCTCCGGCGCGGCGAGGTCCTCCGTCGTGCGCGGCATCGCCAGCGGCACCGGGACGCTCCGCAGCGCGCGGATCGGCCGCTCCGCCGCCACGAGCACGCGGCCGGAGAGAAACAGCGCCTCCTCCACATCGTGCGTGATGAAGAGAATGGTTTTGTGCGTCTGCTCCCACTGCCGCAGCAGCCACTCGCGCATCGTCACGCGGGTGATGAAATCGAGCGCAGAAAACGGCTCGTCCAGCAGCAGCAGGTCCGAGCCCGTGAGCAGCGTGCGCGCAAAGGCCGCGCGCTGGCGCATCCCGCCGGAAAGCTCCGCCGGGCGCTTGTCGCGGCAGTCGTCCAGCCCCACGCGCCGCAGCGTCTCGAGAACGCGCGCGTCCATCTCCGCCGGGGACAGGCCGCCCCGCAGCTCCAGCGGGAGGCGGAGATTCTGCCCCACGGTGCGCCAGGGGAAGAGCAGGTCGCTCTGCGGCATGTAGCCGCACCAGCGCCGCTGCGTCCGGATATCCGCGCCGGCGGCGCGGATGGCGCCGTGCGCCGGCTGGAGCAGGCCGCTCGCCAGCCGGAGGATCGTGGATTTGCCGCAGCCGCTCGCGCCGATGAGCGAGACAAATTCGCCCCGCTCGATGTGAAAGCTCAGCCCATCCAGCATGGGCAGGTCCTCGCCCTCGTACTGAAAGGCGACGTCTTCAAAGCTCAGCATGTCCCGCGCCAGGCCATGTCCCAGAACCGCTCCTCGTGCGCTGTGCAGGCGAGGAAAATCTCGCGGTAGTACGCGCGCCGAGCCGCCGTGCTCTCGGCCGTCAGCCGGTCGAGCAGCGCGCACAGGGTCCGGTTGCTCTCGGCGTAGCCGGGGTCGGCATAGCTCGCCACCCACTCGCCGAAAAACGGATGCCGGTCCGCGCCCGGGTACCGCTCCAACAGGCGCCGCGCGAGATATTCATAGCTCACGGCGCAGGCGAGAATCGCGACGGCGATTACGTCCGCCCCGCCTTCCCAGCCGCGCGCGAGCATATAGTCCGTATAGGCGCGGTTTTCCGGCGCGATCTCCGCACGCTCCGCCGCCGCGGTCGTGATGCCGAGACGCGCCATGTAGCCGCGGTGCGTGTCCATCTCGCCGCTGAGAATCTGCTGCACGTAGCCCGCGAAGCAGCGCATATCCTCCGGCGCGCGCGCCTTCGTCGCGCCCAGCGCGAATAGCCGCGCGTAGTCCAGCAGATAGAGATAGTCCTGCACCATATAAAACTGAAACTTTTCATGCTCCAGCGAGCCGTCGCCGATGCCGGCGAGAAACGGGTGGTCGAGAAACGCCTCCCACAGCGGTTCGCCCGCGGCAATCAGCTCCTCCGAAACGTGCATGGGGATCCTTCCTTTCATCATCTGATTGAGTTTCAGTTAATCACGAAGCGCCGCGTTTGTCAATCAAACCTTGCATTTTGCGCGCGCGTGTGCTTTAATAAAACCGGACAAACGGGGAGCTTGCCGCGGAAGCAGGCTGAGAATCGGCTGTGTCGCCGTAACCCGCGACCTGATTTGGGTAATGCCAACGTAGGGAACATACCGGCTGCGCTTCACACGTGTGGTTCCCACATGTGTGATTTTTTTATAGAAGTCCTCGCCAGAGGCCTGCCGCGCGGGGGCGGCAGGGGAAAATCCGATTCCCGACGTGCGGAAACCGGGCGAAAATTTGGCTTCGCCCGGTTCAGCGGCAGATTGGGGGCACCACCTTCTGCCGCTATAGAAAACTTTAATGCAAAGGAGAAACCACATGAAAACAGCATTAACGATCGCTGGAAGCGATTCCAGCGGAGGCGCCGGAATCCAGGCTGACATCAAGACCATGACCGCGAACGGCGTTTACGCCATGAGCGCCGTCACCGCCTTGACAGCGCAGAACACCACCGGCGTACAGGGGATCTTCGAAGTGACACCGGAGTTCCTCGCCCTCCAGCTCGACAGTGTCTTTTCCGACATCCGCCCCGACGCGGTGAAGATTGGCATGGTCTCGTCCATCCCGCTGATCGAGGTCATCGCGCAAAAGCTGCGCGAATATCGGGCGGAAAACGTCGTGGTCGATCCCG
The DNA here is from genome assembly GCA_902760845.1 of Oscillospiraceae bacterium. Classification (GTDB taxonomy): domain Bacteria; phylum Bacillota; class Clostridia; order Oscillospirales; family Oscillospiraceae; genus CAG-103. Next base: position 16,574 of record CACWHX010000011.1, on the reverse strand, counting down.
TGATGGTCGCGACGAGCGGCGCGCGGCTCATCCAGGAGGACGCCATCGCCGCGCTGAAGGCGGAGCTGCTGCCGCTCGCGACCGTGCTCACGCCGAACATTCCGGAGGCGGAGGTGCTTGCCGACATGGCCATACGCGCCCCGGCCGACATGGAGACCGCCGCGCGCATCGTCAGCGAGCGGTACGGCTGCGCGGTGCTCTGCAAGGGCGGGCACGAGCTCAACGACGCGAACGACCTGCTCTGGCGCGCCGGCGCGGCGCGCTGGTTCAACGGAAGGCGCATCGACAATCCCAACACGCACGGCACCGGCTGCACGCTCTCGTCCGCCATCGCGGCCAATCTCGCGAAGGGGTGCGCGCTCGACGCGGCGGTGGAGAAGGCGAAACACTATATCTCCGGCGCGCTGAGCGCGATGCTCGATCTGGGCCGCGGCCGCGGGCCGATGAACCACGCATTCGCCATCGACGGCACGTTTTAAGGAGGGCTGCTTACCATGAAACATCACAACTTCAGACGCATCGGCGCGCTGCTGCTGGCCGCGGCGCTGCTGGCCGGCGCGCTCGCCGGCTGCGGCGGCGGGAAGCACGACGCGGAGGGGCAGCCCGAGCTGCGCACGGTGAACGTCGTGCTCGACTGGTACCCCAACGCGCTGCACACGTTCCTCTACGTCGCGATGGAGCGCGGCTACTTCGCCGACGAGGGGCTGGACGTGCAGCTCCAGTTCCCGACGAACACGAACGACGCGCTCTCGCTCGTCGCCGCGGGGAAGGCCGAGATTGGCCTCTACTACCAGCACGATCTCATCCAGGCGCGCGTGAATCAGGACGTGAAGCTCAAGTCCATCGGCGCGCTGCTGCAGTCCCCGCTGAACGCCATCGTGTCGCTCGCGGACGCGGGCATTGAAAGCCCCGCCGATCTCGTCGGCAAGACGGTCGGCTACAGCGGCACGACGCTCTCCGAGGCGATGGTGGACGCGATTATGGAATCCGTCGGGGCGGACCCCGCAAGCGTTACCATGCAGGATGTGGGCTTCGATCTCATGAGCGCGATGACCACCGGGAACGTGGACGCCACCATCGGCTGCATGATTAACCACGAGGTGCCGCAGATGGAGCACGAGGGCTTTGACGTGCGCTGGTTCGATCTCACGGAATACGGCGTGCCGAACTATTACGAGGAGGTCATCCTTGCGAGCGACGAGACCATCGAGAACGACGCGGACATGCTCGCCGGGTTCCTGCGCGCGTGCCAGAAGGGCTTTGCCGACTTCAAGGACGACCCGGACGGCTGCCTGCAGATCCTGCTCGACCACCAGGACGCGGACAACTTCCCGCTGACGCCCTCCGTCGAGGCGGCGTCCTGCGCGGTGCTGCTGCCGGTGATGGAGCCGGACGGCACGGCGTTCCTCTCCCAGACCGAGGCCGTCTGGCAGGAGAACATCGACTGGATGTTCGACCGGGGGCTGATCGCCGAAAAGCCCGACTACACGGACGTGGTCGCGACGCTTTCCTACTGACCGGGCGCATGCGCCGGGCGGCTTTCCCTGCCGCCCGGCGCTTTTGTAAAAACGCACAGAAAACACACGCCATTTTTGGCAGAATGACGAGGGAAATTTGCTTTCCGCGCGGTTTATTCTCTGTTTTTCCGCGGCGCGGGCGGTTGACTTTTATACGAGAATATTGCATAATCAAGCTGACAGAACAATCGTTTTTTTGCCGGCAGGCCGCGTCCTTCTGATGTTTGAAATTGGGATCACACGGGCCTGCCTGAATTTTTCCGAGGGGGGAAGGCTCCATTGAACAAGGTTGCGGTCATCATGGGCAGCGACAGCGATCTGCCCATTGTCCAGAAGGCCATCGACACCCTGCGCGGATTCGGCGTGCCGGTCGAGGCGCACGTCTTTTCCGCGCACAGAACGCCGGAGCAGGCCCGCGCGTTTGCCCGCGCCGCGCGCGAAAACGGGTTCGGCGCGATTCTTGCCGCCGCAGGCAAGGCGGCCCATCTGGCCGGGGCCATCGCGGCGAACACCACGCTGCCGGTCATCGGCATCCCGGTGAGCGCCTCCACACTTGACGGCATTGACGCTCTGCTTTCCACCGTGCAGATGCCCTCCGGCATCCCGGTAGCCACGGTTGCGATTGACGGCGCGGTCAATGCCGCTTTGCTTGCCGTGGAGATCCTCGCCGTGTCCGATCCCGCGCTCGCCGCCGCGCTGGAGGCGCGCCGCCGGGCCGACACGGAAAAAACACTGGAGAAAAATGCCGCCGTCGAGGCAGCATTCAACGCCTGAGCGAAAGGAGAACCGCACCATGATGAAACTGCAGCAGCTCTACGAGGGCAAGGCCAAGCGGGTCTATGCCACGGACGACGAAAGCCGCGTCATCGTCTCGTATAAGGACGACGCCACGGCCTTCAACGGGCAGAAAAAGGGCACCATCGTCGGCAAGGGCGTCGTGAACAACCGGGTGACCAATTATCTCATGCGCCTGCTTGAGACCGAGGGCGTGCCCACGCACTTCGTCGAGGAGCTCTCCGACCGCGAAACCGTGGTGAAAAAGGTCGAGATCGTGCCGCTGGAGGTCATCGTGCGCAACATCTCCGCCGGCAGCTTTTCCAAGCGCTACGGCGTGGAGGAGGGCATCGTGTTCGAGCGGCCCACCGTCGAGTTTTCCTACAAAAACGACGACCTCGGCGACCCGCTCATCAACGACGACCACGCGCTGGCGCTCCGGCTCGCGACCGCGGAGGAAATCGCCGTCATCAAGACGCTCGCCCTCCGGGTCAACGACGTGCTCAAGGCGTTTTTCAAGCGCGTGAACGTCGATCTGGTGGATTTCAAGCTGGAGTTCGGCCGGCTCGCCGACGGGACCATCGTGCTCGCCGACGAAATCAGCCCCGATACCTGCCGCTTCTGGGACAGCACGACCCACGAGAAGCTGGACAAGGACCGCTTCCGCCGGGATCTCGGCGGCGTCGAGGACGCCTACTCCGAGATGATGAGACGCATTCTGGGATAAGCCATGACAGGAAACCTTCATGAAGAATGCGGCGTGTTCGGCATTTTCGCGCCGGAGACGCAGGATGTCGCCGCGCTCGCATACTACGCGCTCTACGCCCTGCAGCACCGCGGGCAGGAGGGCTGCGGCATTGCCGTGAATGACGACGGGCTGTTCCATTCCTATAAGGACGTGGGGCTCGTGTCCGACGTGTTCACGCCGGAGCGCCTCGCCGCGCTGGGACCGGGGAGCATCGCCGTCGGCCACACGCGGTACGGCACGACCGGCTCCAGCGCGCGCGACAACTGCCAGCCCATGGTCGTAAACCACGTCAAGGGCCGGATGGCGCTGTCCCACAACGGGAACATCACGAACGCATCGGAGCTGCGGCGCGCGCTGGAGCTGGAGGGCTCCATCTTCCACACCACCTCGGACACGGAGGTCATCTCCTACGTCATCACCAAGGAGCGGCTGACCGCGCCGAGCATCGAGGCCGCCGTGAGCCGGGCCATGGACCGGCTCGACGGGGCGTATTCGCTCGCGCTCATGTCCCCCTCCAAGCTCATCATCGCGCGCGACCCCCACGGGTTCCGGCCGCTGTGCGTCGGCAGACGCCCGGACGGGGCCTACGTCGCGGCGAGCGAGAGCTGCGCGCTCGAGGCTGTGCAGGCGGCGTTCCTGCGCGACGTGGAGCCGGGGGAGATTCTCGTCTTCACGCGCGACGGCGTGCGCGCGCTGCGCGAGCACTGCGGCACCGCGCCGCGGCGCAGCTGCATATTTGAGCACATCTATTTCGCCCGGCCGGACTCCGTCATCGACGGGGTGAACGTGCACGAGGCGCGGCTGCGCGCGGGCGCATGTCTCGCCGAGCGGCACCCGGCGGACGCCGACGTCGTCATCGGCGTGCCGGACTCCGGCCTCGATGCCGCGCTGGGCTTTTCAAAGGCCTCCGGGATCCCGTACGAGGTCGGCTTCATCAAAAACAAGTACATCGGGCGCACGTTCATTTCGCCCGGACAGAGCACGCGCGAAAATCTCGTGAAGATCAAGCTCAACCCCATCTCCGCCGTGGTGCGCGGCCGGCGCGTCGTCATGATCGACGACTCCATCGTGCGCGGCACGACGTGCGCGCGGATCGTCGGGCTCCTGCGCGAGGCGGGGGCGCGGGAGGTGCACGTGCGCATCTCCGCGCCGCCGTTTCGCAACCCCTGCTACTACGGCGTAGACATCGACTCGCGCGAAAATCTCGTCGCGTGCCGCTACGGCGTGGAGGAGATCGCGCGGCTTCTCGGCGCGGACTCGCTCGGCTATCTCCCGGCGGAGGACCTGTGCCGGCTCATCGGCACGCGCCGCGGCGAGGGCTACTGCAGCGCGTGCTTCGACGGGGACTATCCCACGGCGGTGCCCAGAGAGGGCGAGAAAAACCGCTTTGAATACAAGATCAGCGAGGCGAAAAAGGCATGAACACAAACAGCAGCAGCGAACACTACGCCGCCGCGGGCGTGGACATCACCGCGGGCTATCGGGCCGTGGAGCTGATGAAACGGCACATCGCGCGCACCGTCACCGACGGCGTGCTCGGCGGCGTGGGCGGCTTCGGGGGGCTGTTCGCCCTCGATCTCACCGGCATCGAGCGGCCTGTGCTCGTCTCCGGGACGGACGGCGTCGGCACAAAGCTCAAGCTCGCGTTCCGGATGGACCGGCACGACACCGTCGGCATCGACTGCGTGGCCATGTGCGTCAACGACATCGTCTGCTGCGGGGCAAAGCCGCTGTTCTTCCTGGACTATATCGCCTGCGGCAAAAACGTGCCGGAGCGCATCGCGGACATCGTCGCGGGCGTCGCGGAGGGGTGCGTGCAGGCGGGCGCCGCGCTCATCGGCGGCGAGACCGCCGAGATGCCGGGGTTTTATCCGGAGGACGAATACGACCTCGCGGGCTTCGCCGTCGGCGTGGTGGACCGGGGAAAAATCCTCGATCCCGCCAGCGTCCGGGCCGGGGACGCGATTGTGGCGCTGCCGTCGAGCGGCGTGCATTCCAACGGGTTTTCCCTCGTGCGGCGCGTGCTCGACGTGGAGCGCGCCGATCTTGCCGCGCCGGTCGCGGCGCTGGGCGGCGCAAGTCTCGGCGAGACGCTGCTCGCGCCGACGAAGCTCTACGTCAAGCCCATGCGCGCGCTGCTGGAGACCGTGCCGGTCCGGTCGGCCGCGCACATCACGGGCGGCGGATTTTATGAAAACATCCCGCGCGCGCTGCCGCAGGGCCTCGCCGCGCGGATCGACCGCGGGGCGCTGCGCGTGCCGCCGATCTTCGATCTCATCGCCAAGGCCGGGGACATTCCGGAGCGGGAGATGTTCAACACCTTCAACATGGGCGTCGGCATGATCGCCGTCGTCCCGGCGGCGGAGGCCGGGCGCGCGGTGGGCGCGCTGCGCGCGCAGGGCGAGGACGCCTATGTGCTCGGCGAGGTCGTCGAATCCGACGAGGGCGTGCTGCTGTGAGGCGGGCGCGCATCGCCGTGCTCGTCTCCGGCGGGGGGACGAATCTGCAGGCGCTCCTCGACGCGCAGGAGAGCGGCGCGCTCCAGAGCGGGGAGATCGTCCTCGTGCTCTCTGACCGCCCCGGGGCGTACGCGCTCACGCGCGCGGCGGCTGCCGGGATCGAGACCGCCGTCACGCCCGACGAGGCGGCGCTGCAGCGCCTGCTGGAGGCGCGGGGCATCGAGCTCATCGTCCTCGCGGGGTACCTGCACATCCTCTCGGCGGCGTTCGTCGCGCGGTATCCAAACCGCATTTTGAATATCCACCCGTCGCTCATCCCGTCGTTCTGCGGCAGGGGCTGCTATGGCCTGCACGTCCACGAGGCCGCGCTCCGGCGGGGCGTGAAGGTCACGGGTGCGACGGTGCATTTTGTAAACGAGATCCCCGACGGCGGCGAGATCCTGCTGCAAAAGGCGGTGGCTGTCCAGCCGGGGGACACGCCGGAAACGCTGCAAAAGCGCGTCATGCGCGAGGCGGAATGGGTCATTCTGCCGGCGGCGACCGAGGCCGTGGCAAAACGCATTCTGGAGGAGGAACGGCATGAACACCTGTGATCTTGAAGCACTGCTGCGGGAAAACGCTTATCCCGGCCGCGGTATCGTCCTTGGCCGCAGCGCGGACGGGCGCAGCGCCGTGATGGTCTACTTCATCATGGGCCGCAGCGTCAACAGCCGCAACCGCGTTTTTCTCCCAACGGAGGACGGCATCCGCACCGAGGCATACGACCCGGCGAAGCTGGCGGACCCCAGTCTCATCCTCTACCACCCCGTGCGCGTCTGGCGCGGGCACACCATCGTCACCAACGGCGACCAGACGGACACCGTGCGGGATTATCTCTGCGCGGGAAAATCGTTCGAGGCGGCGCTGCGCACGCGCACGTTCGAGCCGGACGCGCCGAACTACACGCCGCGCATCTCGGGTCTCGTGCTGCCGGACGGGCGCTACGCGCTCTCGATCCTCAAGCCGGCCGGCGGCGACGCGCGCTGCTGCACGCGGCAGCTGTTTGAATATGACGCGCCGCTTGCGGGCGCGGGGCATTTCCTCCACACCTACATGTCCGACGGCGCGCCGCTGCCCGCGTTCGCGGGCGAGCCGAAATGCGTCGGGCTCAACGCGGCGACGGCGGCGGAGCTGGCCGGGCGCGTCTGGGACGCGCTGGACGAGGGAAACAGGGTGTCGCTCTTCGTGCGGTATCTCGAGCTGGAGACCGGCGAGGCGGACACCGTCATCCGCAACAAAAACGGCGAGGAGGCGTAACGCATGAACGAGCTGGAGCTGAAATATGGCTGCAACCCCAATCAGAAGCCCGCGCGGCTCTTTATGAAAACCGGCGGGGCGCTGCCTGTGACGGTCCTGAACGGCCGGCCGGGGTACATCAATTTTATGGACGCGCTGAACAGCTGGCAGCTCGTGCGCGAGCTGCGCCGGGCGACGGGGCTTGCGGCCGCGGCGTCGTTCAAGCATGTCTCGCCCGCGGGGGCGGCGGTGGGGCTGCCGCTCTCGGAGACGGACCGGAGCAGCTTTTTCGTGGACGAGGCGGGGGAACTCTCCCCCATTGCCTGCGCCTACATCCGCGCGCGCGGCGCCGACCGCCTGTGCTCCTACGGCGACTGGGCGGCGCTCAGCGACGTCTGCGACGGCGACACGGCGCGGTATCTGAAACACGAGGTGTCCGACGGCGTCATCGCGCCGGGATATACCGACGAGGCGCTGGAGATTCTCAAAACCAAGAAGCAGGGCCGCTACAACGTCGTGCGGATCGACCCGGACTATTCCGGCGCGGAGCTGGAGCAGCGGGACATTTTCGGCGTCACGTTCGAGCAGGGGCGCAACGACTGCGTGATCGACGAGGGGTGCCTCTCCAATCTCGTGACGGACGCGAAGACGCTGCCGCAGCGGGCGAAGACCGATCTGCTCATCGCGCTCATCACGCTCAAATACACGCAGTCAAACTCCGTCTGCTACGCCAGGGACGGGCAGACCATCGGCGTCGGCGCGGGACAGCAGAGCCGCATCCACTGCACGCGCCTTGCCGGGAGCAAGGCCGACAACTGGCATCTGCGCCGGCACCCGAAGGTGCTCGCGCTGGCGTTTGCAGACGGCATCCGCCGCCCGGACCGCGACAACGCCATCGACCTCTATCTCTCCGACGAGGTGGACGATCTGCTTGCCGACGGCGCGTGGCAGCGGTGCTTCAAAACAAAGCCCGCGCCGCTCACCGAGGGGGAGAAGCGGGCGTGGATTGCCGTGCAGCAGGATGTTTCCTGCGCGTCGGACGCCTTTTTCCCGTTCGGCGACAACGTGGAGCGCGCGCGCAAAAGCGGCGTGCGGTATCTCGCGCAGCCGGGCGGCTCGATCCGCGACGATCACGTCATCGCGACGTGCAACAAATACGGAATCGTGATGGCGTTCACGGGGCAGAGGCTGTTCCACCATTAAATGCATATTTCTCTTTACCGAGGGGGTAAATCGCTATGAATCTCATGGTCATCGGCGGCGGGGGCCGGGAGCACGCCATCATCAAAAAACTGCGGGAAAATCCCGCGGTGGAGACGGTCTACGCGCTGCCGGGCAACGGCGGCATCGCGGCGGACGCCACGTGCGTGGACATCGGCGCGAAGGACATTCCCGCCATCGTGGATTTTGCGGTGTCGCACAGCGTTGACTTCGCCGTCGTCGCGCCGGACGATCCGCTGGTGCTCGGCGCGGTGGATGCGCTGACCGCCGCCGGCGTCCCCTGCTTCGGGCCGGACAGGCGCGCCGCCGTCATCGAGGGCAGCAAGGCGTTTTCCAAGGACCTGATGAGGCGATACGGCATCCCCACCGCGCGGTATGAGACGTTCACGGACATGGACGCGGCGCTGCGCTATCTGGAGACCGCGCGGCTGCCCATCGTCATCAAGGCGGACGGCCTCGCCCTCGGCAAGGGCGTGATGATCGCGCGGGACCTGCCGGAGGCGCGGCGCGCCGTGCGCGCCATGATGGCCGAGCGCATCTTCGGCGAGAGCGGCGCGTGCGTCGTCATCGAGGAGTTTCTCACCGGGCCGGAGGTCTCCGTCCTCGCGTTCACGGACGGGAACACCCTCGTCCCGATGGTGTCGAGCATGGACCACAAGCGCGCGCGCGACGGCGACGAGGGACCCAACACCGGCGGCATGGGCACAATTGCGCCGAACCCGTACTACACGGAGGAGCTCGCGCGGCGGTGCATGGAGGAAATCTTCCTGCCCACCATGCGCGCCATGAACAGCGAAAACCGCACGTTCCGCGGCTGCCTCTATTTCGGTCTCATGCTCACGCCGGACGGGCCGAAGGTCATCGAATACAACTGCCGCTTCGGGGACCCGGAGACGCAGGTGGTGCTGCCGCTGCTGGAGACCGATCTGCTCACGATCCTGCAGGCGGTGGCGAACGGCACGCTCGCGGATGTGGACGTGCGCTTTCGCGGCGGCGCGGCCTGCTGCGTCGTCGTCGCGTCCGAGGGCTACCCCGGACGGTATGAGACGGGCTACCCCATCACGCTGCCGGAGACGGACGCGGACACCGCGCTCGATATCGCCGGGGCGCGGCTGGAGGACGGCGCGCTCGTGACGAGCGGCGGGCGCGTGCTCGGCGCCGTCGCGCGGGCGGAGACGCTTCCCGCCGCGGTGGAAAGGGCCTACGCGCTCGCGGCGCAGGTGCGGTTTGAAAACGCATATTACCGCAGGGATATCGGGCGGAGAGCCCTGGAGGTCGAGTGATGGTCTATCGCGTATTTGTGGAGAAAAAGCCCGGGCTGGATCACGAGGCGCGCGCGCTGCTCGGCGATTTGCGCGCGTTTCTCGGCATCGAGGCGCTCACGGGCGTGCGCGTGTTCAACCGCTACGACGTGGAGAACATCACGCCGGAGCTGTTTGAGACGGCGCGGCGCACGGTGTTTTCCGAGCCGCAGCTCGATCGCACCTACGACGCGCTGCCGGAGACCGGCGGCGCGGTGTTCGCCGTGGAATATCTGCCGGGGCAGTTTGACCAGCGCGCCGACTCCGCCGCGCAGTGCATCCAGCTGATCTCCTGCGGCGACCGGCCCGACGTGCGCACGGCGAAGGTCTACGCCCTCGCGGGCGCGCTCTCGGCGGCGGAGATCGAGGCCGTTCAGAAATACGTCGTGAACCCGGTGGAAAGCCGGCTCGCGGCGCTGGAGAGGCCGGAAACGCTGCGGCTCCAATATGACATTCCGACAGAGGTGGAGACCGTCGCGGGCTTCACCGCGTGGGACGCGCCGCGGCTGGCGGCGTTTCGCGCGGAAAAGGGGCTTGCCATGGACGCGGACGACATCGCCTGCTGCCAGGCGTATTTCCGTGCGGAGGGGCGCGACCCCAGCATCACGGAGATCCGCGTGCTGGATACCTACTGGTCCGATCACTGCCGCCACACGACGTTTCTCACCACGATCGACCACGTGCGCTTTGCGGACCCCCTGCTGCAGGCGGCGTATGAAAGCTATCTCGACACGCGCCGCGCCCTCGGCCGCACGAAACCCGTGAATCTCATGGACATTGGCACGCTTGCCGCCAGGGCGCTCAGGGCGCAGGGAAAGCTCGAGGGGCTCGACGAATCCGAGGAGATCAACGCCTGCACCGTGAAGATCACGGCGGAGGTGAACGGCCGGGAGGAGCCATGGCTGCTCCTGTTTAAGAATGAAACGCACAACCATCCGACGGAGATCGAGCCGTTCGGCGGCGCGGCCACCTGCATCGGCGGCGCGATCCGCGACCCACTCTCCGGCCGGAGCTACGTCTACGCCGCCATGCGCGTCACGGGCGCGGCCGACCCGCTGACGCCGCTGAGCGAGACGATCCCGGGAAAGCTGCCGCAGCGCAAGCTCGTCACGACTGCGGCGGCGGGCTATTCCTCCTACGGCAATCAGATCGGTCTCGCGACCGGGCAGGTGGACGAGCTGTATCACCCCGGCTACGCCGCCAAGCACATGGAGATCGGCGCGGTCCTCGGCGCGGCGCCGGCGGCAAACGTCCGCCGTGAGCGCCCCGCGCCGAGCGACGTGGTGCTCCTGCTCGGCGGGCGCACCGGGCGCGACGGCTGCGGCGGCGCGACGGGGTCGAGCAAAAAGCACACCCGCACGTCGCTCGAGACGTGCGGCGCGGAGGTGCAGAAGGGCAACGCGCCCGAGGAGCGCAAGCTCCAGCGGCTGTTTCGCGACGCGGAGGCGTCCCGCCTCATCAGGCGGTGCAACGACTTCGGCGCGGGCGGCGTCAGCGTCGCCATCGGGGAGCTGGCCGACGGGCTGGACATTGATCTCAACGCCGTGCCGCGCAAGTATGACGGGCTCGACGGCACGGAGCTTGCCATCAGCGAGTCGCAGGAGCGCATGGCCGTCGTCGTCGCGGCGGCGGACGCGGCGCGGTTTTGCGCGCTCGCCGCGCGCGAGAATCTGGAGGCCACCCCCGTCGCGGTCGTGACGGAGAAGCCCCGGCTCATCATGCGCTGGAACGGGAAGACGATCGTCGATCTCTCCCGCGCGTTTCTCGATACGAACGGCGCGGAAAAGCACATCACCGCCGCGCCCGCCGCGTCGCGGCCCATCGAAAAGGCCATCCCCACAGAGTTCGCCGCCGGCATGACCGCCCTCGCGGGCGACCTGAACGTCTGCTCCAGGCGCGGACTGGCCGAGCGGTTTGACTCCACCATCGGCGCGGGCACCGTGCTGATGCCGTTCGGCGGGAAAAATCAGCTGACGCCGCCGCAGGCCATGGCGCACAAGCTGCCGGTTTTGAACGGGGACACGGAGACCTGCTCGTTCATGGCGTGGGGCGGCAATCCCCACGCGCTGGAGCAGAGCCCCTACCACGGCGCGTATCTCGCGGTGGTCGAGTCGGTGTCCAGGCTCGTGGCGACCGGCGCGGCGTTTGAGGATGTGTATCTCAGCTTTCAGGAATATTTTGAAAAGCCCGGCCGGGACGCGGGCCGCTGGGGCAAGCCGCTCGCGGCGCTGCTCGGCGCGTTTCGCGCGCAGATGGATCTCGGCGTCGCGGCCATCGGCGGGAAGGACTCCATGTCCGGCAGCTTTGAATCGCTCGACGTGCCGCCGACGCTCGTGTCCTTCGCCGTCACGACCGGGAAAACGGCCGACGCGCTGCCGAACGCCTTCACCGCGCCGGGCCGCCGCGCGGCGCTCCTCGCGCCGGATTATGACGACAACGGCCTGCCCGTCCCCGCGAGCCTGCTCGCGCTCTTTGACCGCGTGACGCGGATGATCCGCGGCGGGGAGGCGCGCGCCGTCTGGACGCCGGGCTGCGGCGGCGTGGCCGAGGCCGTGCTCAAGATGGGACTCGGAAACGGCGTGGGCTTTGCCTTCCACCCGGACGTGCCGCTGGAGACGATCTTCGGCTATCGCTACGGTGCGTTCGTCGTGGAGCTGGCGCCCGGCGCCGAATGCGGCGGCGTGATCGGCGAGACGACCGACGGGACGATCTCCCGCGGCGGCGAGGCGGTCCCGCTCGCGGCGCTGCGGCGCGTCTATGAGAGCAGGCTGGAGTCCGTCTATCCCTGCGGCGTCGAGCAGGAGCAGGGCGTGATCCCGGCGTATCGCTATGAGGCGGGGCCGGTCGCCGCGCCCGCCGTCCGCTGCGCGCGGCCGCGCGTGCTGATCCCGGTGTTTCCCGGCACGAACTGCGAATATGACAGCGCGCGCGCCGTGGAGGAGGCCGGGGGCGAGGCGCAGATCTGCGTAATCAACAATCTCACCCGCGCGGGGATCGCCCGCTCGGTCGAGGAATTTTCCGCCGCGGTGGACCGCGCGCAGATGATCTTCCTCCCCGGCGGCTTCTCCGGCGGCGACGAGCCGGACGGCTCCGGCAAATTTATCACCGCGTTCTTCCGCAGCGCGGCGGTGCGCGAGCGCGTCACGGCGCTGCTGGATGCGCGCGGCGGGCTGATGTGCGGCATCTGCAACGGGTTTCAGGCGCTCATCAAGCTGGGGCTCGTGCCGTATGGCAAAATCGTCGAGGCCGACGAGGACGCCCCGACGCTTACGTTCAACACCATCGGCCGCCATCAGTCGCGCATCGCGTATACGCGCGTGGCGTCCAATCTCTCGCCGTGGCTCGCCGAGGCGCGCGTGGGCGAGGTGTACGCCGTGCCCATCTCACACGGCGAGGGGCGCTTTCTCGCGGACCCGGCGCTCGTGGCGGAGCTGGCCGCCAGAGGGCAGATCGCCACGCAGTATACCGACGCCGCCGGCGTCCCGGGCGGCGGCATCGACGTGAATCCGAACGGGTCCGTCCTCGCCGTGGAGGGCATCACGTCCCCCGACGGGCGCGTGTTCGGCAAGATGGGCCATGCCGAGCGCGTCGGAAAAGGGCTTTACAAAAACGTCCCCGGCAATTATGATTTGGGTATGTTCCGCGCGGCGGTCAGGTTTTTCAAATAAAGGCCGATTGCGAACCGAAGCCGCGCGATCCGCGATTTTTAAAAATAACAGGAGGACAAGATCATGGCGTACTTTTTCCCCAATGCGTCCCACACCTTCAACGAGTATCTGCTCGTCCCGGGCTTTTCCTCGGCCGAGTGCGTCCCGGACAACGTGTCTCTGCGCACGCCGCTCGCGCGGTTTAAGGCCGGCGAAGCGCCGCCGGTGCAGCTCAACGTGCCGATGGTCTCCGCCGTGATGCAGTCCGTCTCCGGCGACCGGCTCGCCATCGCGCTGGCGCAGGAGGGCGGCGTGTCGTTCCTCTACGGCTCGCAGAGCATCGAGGACGAAGCCGCCATGGTCGCCCGCGTCAAGAGCTATAAGGCCGGCTTCGTGCAGAGCGACTCCAACATCGCGCCGGAGGCGACGCTGGCGGATATCCTCGCGCTGCGTGAGAAGACGGGGCACTCCACCGTCGCCGTCACGGCGGACGGCACGGCGGACGGCAAGCTCGTCGGCATCGTCACGAGCCGCGACTATCGCGTGAGCCGCATGTCGCCCGACGAGAAGGTCGCCTCCTTCATGACGCCGCTTCACAAGCTCATCACCGCGCCGGAGGGCACCACGCTCAAAACGGCGAACGATATCATCTGGGACCACAAGCTCAACGCGCTCCCCATCGTGAACGGCGAGGGGCGGCTGTGCTCGTTCGTGTTCCGCAAGGACTATGATCTTCACAAGCAGAAGCCGAACGAACTGCTGGACGTGCAGAAGCGCTACTTCGTCGGCGCGGGCATCAACACCCGCGACTACGCCGAGCGCGTGCCCGCGCTGGTGGAGGCCGGCGTGGATGCGCTCGTCATCGACTCGTCCGAGGGCTTTACCGAGTGGCAGCGGCGCACGCTGCTGTGGATCCGCGAGCACTACGGCGACACGATCAAGGTCGGGGCGGGCAACGTCGTGGACGCGGACGGCTTTCGCTTCCTCGCCGACTGCGGCGCGGATTTCGTCAAGGTCGGCATCGGCGGCGGCTCCATCTGCATCACGCGCGAGACGAAGGGCATCGGCCGCGGACAGGCCACGGCGCTCATCGAGGTTGCGAAGGCGCGCGACGAATATTGCAGGGAGACGGGCGTCTACGTCCCCGTCTGCTCCGACGGCGGCATCGTGCACGACCATCACATCACGCTGGCGCTCGCCATGGGCGCGGACTTCGTCATGCTGGGGCGCTATTTCGCCCGCTTCGACGAGAGCCCCTCGCAGAAGGTGAACGTGAACGGCACGCTCATGAAGGAGTATTGGGGCGAGGGCTCCAACCGCGCGCGCAACTGGCAGCGCTACGATCTCGGCGGCAGCTCGAAGCTGAGCTTTGAGGAGGGCGTGGATTCCTATGTGCCGTATGCCGGCAAGCTGTCGGACAACGTGCAGCTCACGCTCGCGAAGGTGCGCAGCACCATGTGCAACTGCGGCGCGCTCACGATCCGCGAGCTGCAGGAAAAGGCCAAGCTCACGCTCGTCTCCTCCACCAGCATCGTGGAGGGCGGCGCGCACGACGTGGTGCTGAAAACGTCGAACAAACCGGTATAACCGATACGGCCAGGGCCGCAGGGGGCGATTGCATCCTCCTGCGGCCCTGTTTTGCGGGATGGGGCCGGAGGGAGACATTCCGCGCGTTTTGGTGGGTTGCGGGGGCCTGCCGGCGGGAGTATAATGAACACGGAGTTAAAAATCGTCGTGCCGGGCGGCGCGGCGGCCATCAGAGAGAAAGGAAGCGGTTTCATGAAGCTGACCTTTGTTCGGGCGGCGCACGAGGTCACGGGCAGCTGCACGCTGCTGGAGGTCGGCGGGCACTACGGCCTGATCGACTGCGGGATGGAACAGGGGAAGGATCTGTTTGAGAACATTCCCGTGCCGGTGGAGGCGTCCGCCATCGAGTTTGTGCTGGTGACGCATGCGCATCTGGACCACACGGGACGGCTGCCGCTGCTGTATAAGCGGGGGTTTCGCGGCGTGGTGTACGCCACGGAGGCGACGTGCGATCTCTGCGGCATCATGCTGCGCGACGCGGCGCACATCCAGGAATCGGACGCGCAGAGGAAAGCGCGCAAGGCCGAGCGCGCGGGCGAGCAGGCGCCGGAGCCGCTCTACACGCTGGAGGACGCGGAGGGGCTTTTGAAGCTGATGCGCCCCTGCCCGTATCACCAGCGCATCCAGATCAGCGAGAATGTCATCATCCGCTTCACCGACGTGGGGCACCTGCTCGGCAGCGCGTGCATCGAGGCGTGGCTGAACGAGGGCGAAACCGAAAAAAAGATCGTCTTTTCCGGCGACGTGGGCAACGTCGATCAGCCCATTCTGCGCGACCCGGAGACGCCGGAGGGTGCGGACTATGTGATGATCGAATCCACATACGGCGACCGGCTCCACGGGGCGCGGCCGGACTATGTCACCGCGCTGGCCGGGATCATCCAGCGCACGCTCGACCGCGGCGGCAACGTGGTCATCCCGTCCTTCGCCATCGGCCGGACGCAGGAGATGCTGTATTTCATCCGGCAGATCAAGGACGACGGACTGGTGCGCGGGCACGCGCACTTCCCGGTCTATGTGGACAGCCCGCTCGCCAACGAGGCGACCGGCATCTTTCTGCAGACGAGCACGGATTTCGTGGACGACGAGATGCGCGCGCTGATCCGCAAGGGCGTGAACCCCCTCTGGTTTGACGATCTGCACACCGCCGTGACGCAGGCGGAGTCTCAGGCGCTGAACGCGGACAAGACGCCGAAGGTCATCCTCTCCGCGAGCGGCATGTGTGACGCGGGCCGCATCCGGCACCATTTGAAATATAACCTCTGGCGCAGGGAGTGCACCGTGCTCTTCGTGGGCTATCAGGCGGTGGGCACGCTCGGCCGCAAGCTGAACGACGGCGTGAAGACCGTGAAGCTCCTCGGCGACGACGTGGCGGTGAACGCGGAGATTACGGCGCTGCCCGGCGTGAGCGGTCACGCGGACAAGCAGGGGCTTTTGAACTGGCTGACGGCCATGGCCGACCGGCCGGGCGTCGTGTTCGTGAATCACGGCGACGACGACGCCTGCAAGGCGTTTACGCGCTGCCTGCGCGAGGAGCACGGCTACGAGGCTTACGCGCCGTACAGCGGCACGGAGTATGATCTGGCGGCGGGGGCGTTTACGCACATCGCGCAGCCGCGGCCGATCGTCCACAAGGAGGTTCCGGCTCCGGCGACGTCCGGCAAGGGCGCCAGGGCGCGCACGCCCAGTCCGGCCTTCCAGCGGCTGGTGCGCGCGCTCGACGCGCTCTCGGCGCGCGTTCGCGGGTTGGAGGGGGCGCCGAACAAGGTGCTGAATGCTTTTGCCGACGAAGTCGAGGCGCTGGTGGAAAAATATAAATAACGCGGCGCAGGCCGCAAACAGATCCGAGCCGAGGTCCCCTGGTGGGCTTCGGCTCGGTTTGTTTGTCACGCGGTGCGGGGGGTGGTGTGGTGCAGGTGTTGGCGGGGTGGGATTGTGGCTGGTGTCCTCGTTAATATACCGCAGATGTTGACGTAGTGCAGGCATTCCACCCGCTTTCTTTTCAGCGCGAAAAGAAAGCCGGTGGAGCCGGAAAGAAACGCTGG
>CACWHX010000010.1 GCA_902760845.1 Oscillospiraceae bacterium | reverse complement strand
GGCAACGCCGCGCAATAGGCCTCCAAGGATCGATCCCAACGAGAGGATTTCCGAGACAGGATAAAGTGTGTATAATATCCTATCTTCTCCATAGGAGGTGCAACACAATCAGGCCGCCAGGCAGGGCCTGTCAGCCAGAACGAGGTTTGCCAGAGCAAACAGCATATTCAGTTTTGCGGTCTGTTTTCGCAGACCTCGGTATCGGGTCTTTCGATATCTGAATCGGCCCTTTACTACCGCAAAGATATGTTCGACTTTTGCCCTGACGGATGACTTCTCGTGTTCCCGGCGCTTGATTTGCCCTTTGGACCGGGTAGACCTGTTTTTGCTCTGAGATGGCCTGCGGTTGATCTTGTATTTGATCTTTTTCCCGGCAGTATTCCTGGTTATGGCTTCCTCTCGCTTCTCAGCGCCCAGGTATCCGCTGTCACCGTAGACAGCTTCTTCCTCGCCGGTCAGCAGCTTCGGCGTCATCGTGACGTCATGGGTGTTGGCTCCGGTCACCTCAACGGTGTGCGCCAGACCGCTGTCCTTGTCCACGCCGACATGGGCCTTGTAGCCGAAGTGCCAGGCATTCCCCTTCTTTACCGAATGGGCATCCGGGTCCCGCTCTTTCTTTTGGTTTTTCGTGGAGGAAGGTGCCGAGACGATCGTTGAATCTACGATCGTTCCCTTTTTCAGAATGAGACCCTTCTCCATCAGGGTTCGTACTACCTGGGCAAACAGTTTTTGCTGGATCCCGTTGTCCTCAAGAATGTGGCGGAACCGTCCCAGGGTATCTCCGTCCGGCACCTGGTTGCTGGAATCCACGCCGCAGAAGTCAGAAAAGGCGCGGCTGTCTATGACCTCTGCCACGGTTCCCATGTCGGAGAGGTCATACAGGTTTTGCAGTACATAGAGCCGCAGCATCAGTTCCAGATCGTAGGGCTTATTTCCGCGCTCTCCTTTGTAATAGCACGGTCTGATGCTCGTCGCTGAAAGCGGACAGGGTGATTTGTTTATTCATACGATTATTATATCACATTTCAGGCCAAACCGCTTTCTTTTTTGTGCGGTGTTGCCTTAGAGGTGAGCACGCATGAACAAAGAGTTCTGGAGCGGCAGCACGGGGCGATACATCATCACTGCCATCCTATGCCTCGTGATTTGGGGCGCAACCATCGGACTTGTCTATGCGGACATGGGACTGATTATCATCATTCCGTGCGCCTACTACGGATGGCAGGCGCTGAATCGGATTCAGCCGAGCATGTTTTTGTGGATGTCCTTTCTGGGATGGATTATTTATTTCGTGGTGAAGTTCACCCTTGCATTTTTCATTGGAGTGTTTGTAGCGCCGATCGTTTTGGGCAGGAAGCTTTCGGCTCGTCTGTTTGATGGAAAACAGTAAAAGAAGAAAGCGACAAAGCATTGACGCCCCGCTTGTTGTGGGGCGTCAGTCTTTTTTGTTTCCTTTAAGGTTCGTTTTAGGCTGTGGGCTTATGCTGGGATTACTCGACAGGGTGTTTGGAAGCGGCCGATCAAAAAATTTTTCGATTTTTTGATTTCATTTAAGGTTCGCGCGTTACACTGGCGCTGCAACAAGGAGGGAACGTCATGGCTTACCAGACGACGTTCAAACGATACGAGCTGAAGTATCTGCTCACACGGCAGCAGAAGGCGCAGCTTTTGCGGGTGATGGAGCCCTATATGGCGCTGGACGAATACGGCCGCACCACGATCCGCAACCTCTATTTCGACACGGATACGTATCGCCTGGCGCGCCGCTCCATCGAGCGGCCGGCATACAAGGAAAAGCTGCGCGTGCGCAGCTACGGCCCGGCGGGCGCGGATTCGCCCGTGTTCGTGGAGCTGAAGAAGAAGTATGACTCCGTGGTGTACAAACGCCGCCTCGCGCTGCCGAACGAGCAGGCGATGGCCTGGCTCTGCGGCGACGCGGCGCTCGCGCCGGCCACGCAGATCTCCCGCGAGATCGACTACTTCCGCGACTATTACGAATCGCTCCGGCCGGTCGCGTTTCTGTCCTACGAGCGCGAAGCCTTCCGCTCCCGCGGCGGGGACGACTTTCGCGTCACGTTCGACGACACGATCCTCTTTCGCGAGGAGGCACTCACGCTGGAGGCGGGCGCGTGGGGCACGCCGCTGCTGGGCGAAAACCACGTGCTCATGGAGCTGAAAACCCCCGGCGGGATCCCGCTCTGGATGGTGCGGTTCCTCTCCGGGCAGCGCGTCTACAAAACGTCGTTTTCCAAATACGGCACGGCGTATGAAACCCTGATTTACCCAAATCACGAAGGAGGCCGCCTCTATGCTTGAAAATCTGTTCAGCGGACTGTTTGACACCTCCGGGACCTCGGTGATCTCGGTTGGGAATTTCCTGCTCTGCATGGCCTGCTCGCTCGTGATCGGGCTGCTGCTGGCGCTGGCGTATAGGTACCGCTCGCGCTATACCAGAAGCTTTGTCGTGACGCTTGCGCTGCTGCCGGCGGTGGTCTGCGTCGTCATCATGATGGTGAACGGCAACATCGGCGCCGGCGTCGCCGTGGCGGGCGCGTTCGGACTGGTGCGGTTCCGCTCCGTCCCCGGCACCGCGCGGGAGATCGGCGTGCTGTTTCTCGCCATGGGCGCGGGGCTCATCGCCGGCATGGGCTATCTAGCCTACGCGATGTTGTTCACGCTTTTGCTCTGCGCCGTGCTGATGCTCTACAGCCGGCTGGATTTCGGCGCGCAGCGCGACGCGCTGCATAAGACCGTGAGCATCACCATCCCGGAGGACCTGGACTACACCGGCGTGTTTGAGGACCTGTTCCCGCAGTATGCGACCGCGTGGGAGCTGGTGCAGGTCAAGACCACGAACATGGGCAGCATGTTCCGCCTGACGTATCACATCACGCTGCGCGACGCGGCCGTCGAAAAGGAGCTGATCGACCAGCTCCGCTGCCGGAACGGGAATCTGGAGATCACCGTCTCCCGGCAGGAAACCACCGTGAACGAACTGTAAGGGGGTCACACCATTATGAAAAAACGAATTTTGCTCATATGCGCCTGCGTCCTGGCGCTGCTGCTCGCCGGGTGCAGCAGCCAAACGACCGCGACGGCCGGCAGCGCCAGCGCGGGCGCGGTCTCCGGCAGCGTCACCGCGACGATCACGCTCAGCGGGGATACCGCCTCCTGCGACTCTGACGCGGTGAAGATTTCCGGCGGCACCGTCACCATTACCGACGGCGGCGTCTACGCCGTCACCGGCACGCTGAACGACGGCATGATCGTCATCGACGCGGGCGATGACGACGACGTAGAGCTGGTGCTCAACGGCGCGAGCATCACCAGCGGCACCTCGGCCGCCATCTATATCCGCAACTGCGACGACGCGGCCGTCACGCTTGCCGACGGCAGCGAAAACAGCCTCGCGAACGGCGGCGAGTTCGTCGCCATCGACGACAGCAACATTGACGCGGTCATCTTCTCCAGGGAGGACCTGACGCTCTCCGGCACGGGCAGCGTCACGATCCAGTCTCCCGCGGGCCACGGCATCGTCTCGAAGGACGATCTCATCATCACGGACGGCGCTTACACCATCACCGCCGCGAAGCACGGCATCACCGCAAAGGACGACATGGACGTCTCCGGCGGCACGTTTGCCATCACCTCCGGCAAGGACGGCATCCACGCCGAGAACGACGAGGAGGAAGACCACGGCAATCTCGTCATCACGGACGGCAGCTTCACCATCACCGCCGATGGCGACGGCATCAGCGCCTCCGGCGCGCTGCAGATTGACGACGGCACGTTCCACATCGTCTCCGGCGGCGGCGCCGACACCGTGACGCGCACCGACAGCGGCTTCGGCTGGCAGGGGCAGACCGCCAACACCGACGACGTCAGCGCCAAGGGCGTGAAGGCGGACGGCGCGCTCACCGTGAACGGCGGCACGTTTGACATCGACGCCGCGGACGACGGCTTCCACTCCAACACGGACGTCACCGTGAACGGCGGCGAGATCACCATCGCCACGGGCGACGACGGCATCCACGCCGACGACGCGACGACCGTCACGGCCGGAACTGTCAGCATCACCAGAAGCTATGAGGGCATCGAGGGGCACACCGTGACGATCTCCGGCGGCGCGATCACGCTCACCGCGAGCGACGACGGGCTGAACGCGGCTGGCGGCAGCGACGCGAGCGGCACGCAGGGCTTCTTCGGCGGCGACGTGTTCGCGGCAGATTCGGAAGCGTGCATCACCATCTCCGGCGGCACGATCTACATCGACGCCTCCGGCGACGGGATCGACTCCAACGGCGACATCCGCATCACGGGCGGCACGATCTACGTGTCCGGCGCGACAAACGACGGCGACAGCGCGCTCGACTATGACGGCTCGGCATCCATCACGGGCGGCACGATCCTCGCGGCGGGAACGACCGGCATGGCGCGGAGTCTCACGGCGGCGGGCAGCCAGGGCGTGATGCTCGTCTCCACCGGCTCGCAGGCGGCGGACAGCACCGTGGAGCTCACGAACAGCAGCGGCGAAACGCTGGTGAGCTGGCAGCCGAATAAGGCGTATACCTGCGTGGTCATCAGCGCCCCCGGCATCACCTCCGGCGAGACCTACACGCTCACAGCCGGCAGCGCCTCGACCGAGATCGCCATGACCAGTCTCAGCTACAGCGACGTCGCCGGCGGCATGATGGGCGGCATGGGCGGCCAGATGGATGGTCAGATGCCCGGACAGATGAACGGCGGGCAAATGGGCGGCGGCCCCGGCGGCATGGGCGGCCAGCCCGGCAGACGATAAAACAACCCGCCGGACGCAAGCGCGTCCGGCGGGTTGTTATTGGATTTGATATCCCGGGAAATATTGCTCCGCGAACGGGACGCGCTCTACCGTGAACACCCTGCCGCGCAGGTAATTCAGCACGCCCGCGTCGGTGGGGAAGGCGAACGCCAGCTTGTAGGAATACAGCGCCTGTCCCTTTTCCCCATAGGCGCGGTTGACGCGCTCCCGGCCGTACTTTCCGTCGCCGAGCAGCGGCCAGCCGGCGTCCGCCATCTGGGCGCGGATCTGGTGCGTGCGGCCCGTGAGCAGGCGGCATTCCACGAGCGACAGCGCGCCCCTGACGCACAGCGTGCGATACTCCGTCACGGCGGTTTTCGCGCCCGGCTGGCCCGTGCGCTTCACGTAGACCTGGTTTTTCACGGCGTCCTTGAAGAGATAGCCCTCCAGCCGCCCCTCGGCGGGGCGCGGGCGGCCGTGCACCGCGCAGAGATAGTATTTCTCGATTTCTCGGGCTCTGATCTTTTCGTTCAGGATGCGCAGCGCCTCCGCGTTTTTGGCGGCGATGACGATACCGCCGGTGTTGCGGTCGATGCGGTTGCAGAGCGCGGGGGCGAAGGCGGCCTCCGCCCGCGGGTCCCACTCGCCCTTCTGGCGCAGATAGGCCTGGATGTTCGCGATGAGCGTGTCCCAGCTCCAGTCGCCCGCGCTGTGACACAGCACGCCCGGTTTTTTGTCCGCAAGGAGGATGTTCGCGTCCTCGTAGACGATCTCCAGCCGCGGCGTCGCGATTCGGAGATAGGCATTGTCCTCGGACGGGCGCTCGAAAAACTCGTCGTTGATATAAAGCTGCAAAACGTCGCCCGCGGCTAGGCGTGTGTCGCGCCTGGTGCCCCTGCCGTTGACCTTGATGCGCTTGATGCGGATATATTTTTGCAGCAGCGATTCCGGCAGCAGCGGCACCGCCTTGCCCACAAAGCGGTCGAGCCGCTGCCCCGCGTCGTTTTTTCCGATCGTAAACGTTTTCATGGGAACCATTATCCGAGATTCTTCCGGGGTTGTCAATAGAAAACTGGCGGGCACCCGGCTTTTGGGCCGCTCGCCCGACTATCGCAGATCCTCGCCGCGAATGTATTTGCCGAGCGGCTTCCACAGCAGCGCCGCCACGATCAGGCAGAGCGCCAGGTCCACCAGCATGAAGCTCCCGTTGTAGAGCGCGGAGTAAAACCAGGGGGAGTGCATGGTCAAGCCGAAAAATTCGTCGGGCATATATTCCGCCCACACGGTGGCGCCGGTGACGTAGTGGCACAAAAACCGCGCGGCGCTGCCGACGATCGCGCCGGTGTAAAAGCCGTGCTTCTGCCTGTGAAACAGCCCGGCGAGACCGAGCACCGTGAACGCGAGCAGATAGTCGCCGATGATCGACTGCCAGCTCCACGCATAAGCGCCGTCGAGCAGAAGCTGCAGGACGCTGAACGCGGCGCTTGTGATGATGCCGGGGCCGAAGCCCCAGCGCGCGCAGTAGAAAAAGATCGGCAGCATGCTCAGCGTGATGGAGCCGCCCTGCGGCAGCTCGAACAGCTTCAGATAGCCGAGCACCTGCGCCAGCGCGAGAAAAATGGCGCCCTCGATCAGGGCTCTCAGATTTTTACGGGTCGTTCTTTTCATAGTAGGGACCTCCTCTTGAAATAAATCGGGAAGCGGAGCGGCAAAAAGCCGCAGATTCCGGAACGAACCTGCGGCAGACTGGCGTCTCTGTTTCCTACGCCGGCATTATCCGGATCAGGTTCCATGGTTTCAGAGCTCGCTTACTCCGTCTCAGCCGGGAATACCCAGCACCCATCTTTCTTTTTGACCGTTATCCATACTACGATCGCTTTTATTTTACGCCGCCGCGCGCCGCCTGTCAAGACGACGGAGGAGGAAAAATTCCTGTTGACAGGAGAGGGTAAATCTACTATAATACTAAAGCGATTGTGCGAGGTGCGCTATGAAACTGAATCTGAGAGACATCATCGAAATTCCCGGCAGCCGCGTTCCCTTCTCGCAGGAGGTGGATACGGAGCTGCTGGACTTTCCCTCGGTTCTGGAATATACCGCGCCGATCACGGCCGAAGGCGAAGTGACGAACACCGCCGGCATCCTGACGCTCACGGGCACGCTGCACGCCGAGATGCGCTGCGTGTGCGACCGCTGCGGCGCGGAGTTTGCGCGCGTGAAGGATCTGCCGCTGCGTGTCGGCGTTACGGCGGACCCCGCCGCGGACGACGACCCGGAGCTGTTCCCGCTGGAAGGGGACATGCTCGATCTGGACGAGGTGCTCACAACGTGCTTCGTGCTGGACATGGAGGCCAAGAGCCTCTGCCGGCCGGACTGCGCGGGGCTCTGCGAGCAGTGCGGCGCCAATCTCAATCTCGGCCCGTGCGCGTGCCGAAAACCGCTCGATCCAAGATTAGCTGTACTGGAGCAGCTTTTGGATAAATAAGATGAAAACGCAGAGAAGCTGCTCATAACAGCGTCTGACGAGGAGGTGTCAACATGGCAGTCCCGAAAGGAAAAGTATCCAGACAGAGACGCGACAAACGGCGCTCGTCCCACTGGAAGCTCACGGCTCCCGCTCTTGTAAAGTGCCCGAATTGCGGCGCATTCGTTCTGCCCCACCACGCCTGCAAGGCGTGCGGCAAGTATAACGGCCGCGACGTGATTGAGGTCGGCGAGTAAAAGAAGGCTTTGCTTTAGAAGATGGGCGACGGCTCATCTTCTTTTGCTATCGGATAAAGGGACGGCGCAAAGGGGGTGGACGTCTTGCATCGCTGCACGATCCGTCACATCGACGCGGACAGCCCGCTGCGCGGCGCGGCCGAGCCCGGCGACGCGCTCGTTTCCATCAACGGCAACCCCATCGCCGATGTGCTGGACTATAAATATTACGCTTACGACACGCGCCTCACGGTGGAGCTTCGCACCGCGGCGGGGGAGACGAAAACCGTCCGCATCCGCAAGCCGGAGGGCGGCGAGCTGGGGCTGGACTTTGAGACCTATCTGATGGACAGCGCCCATTCCTGCGCCAACCGCTGCGTATTCTGCTTCATCGACCAGATGCCGAAGGGACTTCGGCCGACGCTGTATTTTAAAGACGACGACGCGCGCCTGAGCTTTCTGATGGGAAACTATCTCACGCTCACGAATCTCTCCGAGCGCGAGGCGCGGCGCATCGTCGATCTGCACATCAGCCCCATCAACGTGTCCGTGCATACGACAAACCCGGAGCTGCGCGCCTTCATGCTCGGCAATCGCCGCGCGGGGGAGAGCCTGGAGCTCATGCGCCGCTTTGCGGACGGGGGCATCGTCATGAACTGTCAGATCGTCTGCTGCCCCGGCCTGAACGACGGCGCGGAGCTTCTGCGCACGATGGAGGACCTCGCAGCGCTGCATCCGGCGGTGCAGAGCGTCTCCATCGTCCCGGTGGGACTGACGAAGTTCCGCGAGGGCCTGTATCCCCTGCAACCGTTTACAAAGGCGCTCGCCGGGGAAACCATCGACCTTGTGGAGCGCTTCGGCGACACGTGCGTCACGCGCTTTGGCGAGCGGGTCTTCTTTTGCGGGGACGAGCTGTATCTCAAGGCGGAGCGGCCCATCCCGCCGGATGATTTTTATGAAAGCTATACTCAGCTCGAAAACGGCGTTGGGATGCTGCGACTGCTCACGACGGAGTTTCACGCCGCGCTGCGCATGGCGGACGCGCCGGATGGCGCGCCGTTTTCCATGGCCGCGGGCGTTTCGGCGGCGCCGTTTCTGGAGCGGCTGCTCCGGGACGCACAGGCGCGGTTTCCGGCGCTGAGCGGGCGGGTCTACGCCATCCAGAATGATTTTTTCGGCCGCAGCATCAATGTCTCCGGCCTCATTACGGGGCAGGACCTGATCGCGCAGCTGCGCGGAAAGCCCCTCGGCGAGCGGCTGCTCATCTCGGCGAACATGCTGCGGCATGACGAGCTGGATTTTCTCGACAACGTGACGCTGGAGGAGGCGAGCCGCGCCCTCGGCGTGCCGGTCTACCCCGTCATGCAGGACGGCTTCGCCCTCTGCGACGCGATGTTCGGCATCCTGCCGGAGGTGCAGCTGCCGGAGCGCGCCCGGCGGTCGGATGAATTTTACGCATATAACCCCCACACCAAATAGGGAGGGAGGAAGCCCCCATGTCAAAACCACTGGTGGCCATCGTGGGCCGGCCGAACGTCGGCAAGTCCATGTTATTCAATAAGCTCTGCGGCCAGCGGCTGTCCATCGTGGAGGACACACCCGGCGTCACACGCGACCGGCTCTACGCCGAGTGCGAGTGGTGCGGCCGCACGTTTGACATCGTCGATACCGGCGGCATCGAGCCGCGCACGGACAACGAAATTCTGCTGTTCATGCGCGAGCAGGCGCTGCTCGCCATCGACGCGGCGGATGTCATCATCCTCGTCACCGAGATCGGCACCGGCGTCACCGCCGCCGATCAGGAGGTGGCGAACATGCTCCTGCGCGCGAAGAAGCCCGTCGTGCTCGCGGTGAACAAGATGGACGCCACCGGCGCGACCGATCCCGGCATCTATGAGTTTTACGCGCTCGGCCTCGGCGACCCGATTGCCGTCTCCGCCGTGCATGGGCACGGCACGGGCGACCTGCTCGACGCCTGCCTGGAGCACTTTCCGCCGGCGGACGCGGACGAGACGGACGTGGACAGCATCCGCGTCGCCGTCATCGGCAAGCCGAACGTGGGCAAAAGCTCGCTCGTGAATCTCATTCTGGGCGAAAAGCGCGTCATCGTAAGCGACGTGGCGGGCACGACCCGCGACGCGGTGGACACGCGCTTTGAAAACAAATATGGCAAGTATATCTTTGTAGATACGGCGGGCATCCGCCGCAAATCCCGCGTGGACGATCGCGTGGAGAAGTTTTCCGTCCTGCGCGCGAAGCTCGCCATCGAGCGCGCGGACGTGTGCCTCATCCTGATCGACGCGCGCGAGGGCGTCACCGAGCAGGACACCAAAATCGCGGGCCTTGCCCACGAGGCGGGAAAGGCGTCCGTGATCGTCGTGAACAAGTGGGACCTGGTCGAAAAGGAGACCGGCACCATGGAGCGGATGCGCCGGGAGGTCCTGCGCGACCTGAGCTTCATGTCCTACGCGCCGGTGCTGTTCATCTCCGCGCTCACGGGGCAGCGCACCGAGCGGCTTTTTGAGCTCATCAACTATGTGAACGATCAGAGCGCCATGCGCATCACCACGGGGATGCTCAACAACGTCCTCGCCGACGCGCAGGCGCGCGTGCAGCCGCCCACGGACAAGGGCCGCCGGCTGAAGATCTACTACATGACGCAGACCGGCGTGAAGCCGCCGTGCTTCGTCGTGTTCTGCAACAGCAGGGAGCTGTTCCATTTCTCCTATCAGCGCTATCTGGAAAACCAGATCCGCGCCGTGTTCGGGCTGGAGGGGACGCCCATCCGCATGCGCATCCGGCAGAAGGGGGAACAGGAATGATCCCCGCGCTGCTGGCCGCGATTGCGGTCGTCTCCTATCTGCTGGGGAATCTCAACGCCTCGGTCATCGCGTCGCGGTATGTGTTTCGCCGCGCGGTGCGAAACTATGGCCACGGCGTGGAGGGCCTGTTGCGGGTAAACCGCGTCTTTGGCGTCAGAGGCGTCGCCGCTGTCGTGGCGGTGGACGCGGCGAAATCGCTCGCCGCGGTGCTGCTTGGCGGCGCGATCTTCCGCGCCGCCGCGCCCGGCGCTGCGGAGGCGGGCGTCGTGAGCTACGCCGCCGTGGGCAAGCTCTTTGCGGGCTTTTGCCTTTTGCTGGGGCACTGCTGGCCCGTGCTGTATGGCTTTCGCGGCGGCAAGGGCGCGGTGTGCGCGCTCGTGACGCTGCTGTGCGTCCACGTGCCGCTCGGCCTGTTGTCGCTCGCGGTGTGCGCGGCGCTCATCGCGCTGACGCGCTATGTGTCGCTCGGCGTGCTCTGCGGCGCGGTGATCGCGCCCATCGGCGTCTGGGCGGAGTATGGCGGCCTGTGCGCAATACTGTGTCTGCTGTGCGTGCTGATCCTGGCCGCGCGCGACCGCGGCGGCCTCTACGCGCTCGCCCGCGGAAAGGCGCAGAAGCTGGAACTGAAAAAGGACTTGTCAAACAAGTTTGAGGAAGAAGATTTTTAACAGGAAGGAATCGACCATCTATGCTGGAACTGCAACACATTTCGTTTGAAGCGGAAACGGACGACGGCGTCCACAAAATTCTGAGAGATGTCAGTCTCACCATCGACGAGCGCATGGTCGTCATCACTGGGCCGAACGGCAGCGGCAAATCGACGCTTGCGAAGATCATCGCCGGCATCGAGACGCCGACCGAGGGCACCATCCTACTCGACGGGGAGAACATCACGCATCTCTCGATCACGGAGCGCGCGCACAAGGGCATCAGCTTTGCCTTTCAGCAGCCGGTGCGCTTCAAGGGCATCACGGTGTTTGACCTCATCAGCATTGCCTCCGGCAAAAAGCTCACGGTCAGCGAGGCGTGCAACTACCTCTCCGAGGTGGGACTATGTGCGCGGGATTATGTAAACCGAGAGGTGAACGGGAGTCTCTCCGGCGGCGAGCTCAAGCGCATCGAAATCGCGACCATGCTGGCGCGCGGCACGAAGATATCCATCTTCGACGAGCCGGAGGCGGGCATTGATCTCTGGAGCTTCAACAATCTCATCAAGGTATTTGAGCAGATGTACGCGACCATCCACGGCAGCATTCTCATCATTTCGCATCAGGAGCGGATCCTGGAGAACGCGGATAAGATCGTCGTGCTGGCCGACGGGGAGATTCGCGCCGTCGGCGATAAGGACGAGATCATGCCGGAGCTGATGAATGCCTCCGGTATCTGCAGCCGTCTGGTCGATCGGGTTTAAGGAGGTGCGGGACATGGCTATGGATTTGATTCAAAAGCGGCTGCTGCGCGAGGTTGCGGACCTGCACGACGTGCCGGCGGGCGCGTACAACATCCGCGCGGACGGACAGCTCGCGGGGCGCAACACCACCGCGAATATCGACATTGTCACCAAGACGGACAAGCCCGGCATTGACATCATCGTCAAGCCCGGCACAAAAAACGAGAGCATGCACATCCCGGTCATCATCGAAAAGAGCGGCCTGCAGGACCTCGTGTATAACGACTTTTTCATCGGCGAGGACTGCGACGTGACCATCGTCGCGGGCTGCGGCATCAACAACTGCGGCACGCAGGAGAGCCGGCACGACGGCGTTCACAGCTTTTTCGTCGGCAAAAACAGCCGCGTGCGCTACATCGAAAAGCACTATGGCGAGGGCGACGGCCGCGGCACGAACGTCATGAACCCGACCACCATCGTGGAGTTGGGCGAGGGCGGCTATATGGAGATGGAGACGACGCAGATCAAGGGCATCGACTCCACGATCCGCAACACGACCGCCAAGCTCGCGGACGGCGCGCAGCTCATCATCAAGGAGAAGATCATGACGCACGGCACGCAGTACGCCGAGACGAATTTTACCGTCGATCTTGACGGGGAGGACTCCAGCACGAACGTCATCTCCCGCAGCGTCGCGCGCGAGGATTCCAGGCAGATGTTCAACTCCAATATCCGCGGCAACAACCGCTGCGCCGGGCACTCCGAGTGCGACGCGATCATTATGGACAACGCCAGCGTCGGCGCGCGGCCGGAGATCACGGCCAACAGCGTCGAAGCGAGCCTCATCCATGAGGCGGCCATCGGCAAAATCGCGGGAGACCAGCTCGTGAAGCTTATGACGCTCGGTCTCACGGAGAAGGAAGCCGAGGAGCAGATCGTCAACGGCTTTTTGAAGTAAGGGGCGCGCCATGATCCACATCCTCTGCTATGGTGATTCCAACACCTACGGCCTCACGCCGGACTGGAGCGGCCGCTATCCGTGGCCGGTCCGCTGGCCCGGCGCGCTGCAGGCGCTGTTGGGGGCGGACTATCACGTTGCGGAGGATGGCCTGATCGGACGCACCTCCGCGTTCCCGGACCGGCATCGGCCCGGCCGCTCGGCGCTGGACCTGCTGCCCATCGCCATCGAGTGCCACAGCCCGCTGGACTATCTGCTTCTGCTGCTGGGGACGAATGACTGCAAGACGGAGAAGACCCGCACGGCGGAGGAAGCGGCGGCAGGCATGGAGCGGCTGCTGGATGTCTGCCGGAAGCAGCTCCCGCCGGAGACGCGGCTGGTGCTGATTACACCGCCGCCGCTGCACGCGCCGGTGCTGGAGCGCGACCCGGACTTTGACGCGCGGTCTGTCGCCGTGTCCGAGGCGCTTGGCGCGCGGCACCGCAGTCTCGCGGCGCGGTACGGCTGCGGGTATCTCGACGCGGGCGCCGTCACGCGCGCCAGCGACGAGGACGGGGAGCATCTGGACGCGCAGGGACACGCGGCGCTGGCCGCCGCGGCTGCAAATATGATTTTACACGACAGAGAAAGAGGGAACCTTTCATGACCAGAGAAAACGCATGGACCCTGTTGACGACCTACAACAAGGATCACTTTCATCTTCAGCACGCGCTGACGGTCGAGGCCGTCATGCGCTGGTACGCAAACGAGCTCGGCTACGGCGACGAGGCGGATCTGTGGGCCGTTGTCGGGCTGCTGCACGACCTCGATTTCGAGATGTACCCGGAGGAGCATTGCGTCAAGCAGCAGGAGCTGATGCGCAATGCGGGCGTGGAGGAGGAGATCATCCACGCGACGTGCAGCCATGGCTATGGCCTCACGGTGGACATCCGGCCCGAGCACGAGATGGAAAAGGTCCTCTACGCCGCGGACGAGCTCACGGGGCTCATCGGCGCCTGCGCGCTGGTGCGCCCGTCCAAGAGCGTGAGCGACATGGAGGTCAAGTCCGTGAAGAAAAAGTTCAAGACCCCGGCCTTTGCCGCCGGCTGCTCGCGCGAAGTCATCCAAAACGGCGCGGACATGCTCGGCTGGGAGCTCACAGAGCTGATCGACAAGACGCTCCAGGCCATGAAAGCAACCGAGAGCGAGGTTGCCGAAGCGACAGCCGCGCTCTGAACACAGAAGCAATGCCCTGCCGGATTTCTCCGGCAGGGCAGCTTGACACAAGGAGGGAACCGCACCATGGAGCAAAACACCGCGCTGTTGATGATTGATATGCAAAACGGCTTCCTCAATGAGCAGTCGCCCTGCTGCATCGCGGGGGCGCGCGCGACGGTGCCCGCCTGCTCGGCGGTGATCCGTCACTGTCGGGAACAGGGCGTGCCGGTTTTCTTCATCACGCGCCGCTACCGCGCCGACGGCAGCGACGTGGAGCACACACGCTTTGCGCGCTGGCTGCGCGGCGGGAAACCCCTGTCGCCGGGCTGCGCGGCGGAAATCTCGGCCGACGCCCCGGCGGAATTCGGCGCGTCGGAGCGCGATTACCACATCGTCAAGCCGCGCTATTCTGCGTTTTTTCAAACCGAACTGGACCTCCTCCTGCGCCGGCTCGGCGTCACGACCGTGCTTCTGGCCGGAACGACTACGCCCAACTGCATCCGCACGACCTGCTATGACGCGATTTCGCTGGACTATCACGTCGTCGTGCTCACGGACTGCACCTCTTCCGACACGGAGGCGATCCAGCAGAGCAATCTCCGGGACATGGAGCGCGTGGGCGCGCAGCTCATCACCGCACGGGAGCTGATCGACGGCACAGCGCCGCTGCGGGACAGTGCCGCCGCCGTGCGGGCGGCCGTGCGCGCCGGATGTGTGCCTGAAGGGAGCGGACGGCATGAGATGTGACCCAACCTGGCGTCGGGCCCGCCGGGCCGGGCAGCTTGCGGCGCTCTGCATTGTGCTTCTGGCCGCCGGCTGCGGCCGATCGGACGACACCGCTGGGAGCGACGCGCCCACGCCGACCCCGTCGATGTACGCGACGCCCGGCGCGAGCGCCGAAACGACGCCGGCCGAGACCTTCGCGCCGGAGGAACCGCCCGCGCCGGAGCCGCCCTCGGACGACGAGCTAGTGCGGGTCGCGGACTACATTCCGGGCATTTTTGTGGAGCTGCGGTACGCGACGGCCGACAATTTTACGGGCAGCGTTGTCTACGATTTTCAGGACGCCCGCCTGCGTTACGGGACGGTGAAGAAGCTCGCCGCGGCGCAGGCCGCGCTTCTGGAGCAGGGCTGCAGCCTGAAGATCTGGGACGCCTATCGGCCGGTCAGCGCGCAGTACGCGCTCTGGGCGCTCTGCCCGGATGCGCGCTATGTCGCAAATCCCAACACCGGGTTTTCCAGCCACAGCCGCGGCAACACCGTGGACGTGACGCTGGTGTCCGCGGACGGGACGGAGCTGGAGATGCCGAGCGGCTTTGATGAATTTTCCGCGCTCGCGGACCGGGACTACAGCGATGTGTCCGAGACGGCCCGGCGCCATGCGGAGCTACTGGAGCAGATTATGGCGGCCTGCGGCTTTGTCCCTTACAGCGCGGAGTGGTGGCATTACGCCGATGAGGCGGTCTACGATGTGGTATGGGAGCCGGCAGAGGCCGCCTGACCGCCGCAAGCGGCCTCTTCGTTACTGTACCGCAGATGGTTGAACGTACTGCAGGCAATCCACCCGCTTTCTTTTCAGCGCGAAAAGAAAGCCGGTGGAGCCGGAAAGAAACGCTGAGGGGTGCGGAGGTAGGCATCGCTTCTTCCGGAACCGCGCGAGCGCGCGGTTCCGGGGGCTTACCTTTCTACGGCCGGACGAGCCCGTACGAGCGGCGCAAGTGCGCCGCCGGACTGCGGGGTGCATATGACGCAGCTTGGCAAGAATCTCAGTGCGGAAGAGCCCGTGGGACGGAGCCAGGTGTTATATTTGCTGTCATTGTGCGGAGCGCGGCGGCGCGGCGAATGGGGCAATTCGTGGAGCGCGATCCGTTCTTTTCGAAACATTTTTTCAGCAGACGCACAAGCTCCGGTCTCTTTTGGGAGACCGGAGCTTGTTTGGAAAGGAGTTCATTGAAGCCGGAAGCGCTTATTTTTCTGCCCCGGCGCACTTTCTGCCGCCGCCGCAGGCCCAGAGCTCGTCCGCGACGGGCTGCCATGCCTTGGCGCGCTCGACGCATTTGTCGCAGTATTCCTTTGCGGTCTCCGGGTCGGCGTAGTCGGTGGACTTTGCGCCGGACTGGTCCACGATCAGCGTCAGCCGGCCGGGATTATCCAGCACGGGGCAGGGGCGCAGCATGTTCTTGTTGAAGGGCTGGTTGTCGTGATAGCCCATGAACAGCGGATTCTGATACGCCTCCAGCAGCGTGTGCGTGCGGATGTTGGAGTCGGAGTAGTGCATAAACGCGCACGGCTCGATGTCGCCGTTGGCGTTGATGTGCAGATAGCTTCTGCCGCCGGCAATGCAGCCGTTCACGTACTCGCCGTCGTTCCAGAAATCCATCGTGAACAGCGGCTTCGTCTTGCGGAACTTGCGCACCTGCTCATACATGAATTTGCGCTGCTCTGCGGTCGCCATCAGTTCCGGCACGGCGCTCTTGCCGACGGGCATGTAGGTGAAGAACCAGCAGAACTTGGCGCCCCACTCGATCATCGCGTCGTAGTATTCCTCGCTGCCGATCATGTCCACGTTCTTGGACGTATAGCAACAGGAGATGCCAAAGGGGAGTTTCTTCTCCCGCAGGATCTGCATCGCGCGCTGCACGGCGGCAAACGTGCCGTCGCCGCGGCGGAAATCGGTGTCCTTCTCGAATCCCTCCACGCTGATGGCGGGGACGAAATTCTGCACGCGCAGCATGTCGTCGGCGAACTGCTCGTCGATCAGCGTGCCGTTGGTGAACGAGGTAAACGCGCAGTCCGGGTGTGCCTCGCACAGCTTGATGATGTCGGCCTTGCGGGTCAGGGGCTCGCCGCCGGAGTACAGATAGAAGTAGCATCCCAATTCCTTGCCCTGTCGGACGATGCTGTCGAGCTCGTCGTAAGTAAGGTTGAGCTGGTGGCCGTATTCCGCGGCCCAGCAGCCCGTACACTTGAGGTTGCATGCGGAGGTCGGGTCCATCAGGATTGCCCACGGGATGTTGCAGTTGTACTGCTCGCGCAGCTTTTCGTGGATCGGTCCGCCGATCATGGTGGCGTTCACGGCGAAGGTCTCCATCATTTTGCGCATCACGCCGGGGTCAACGTCTGTGAAGAGACTCATGATGAGCTGTCGCCAGTTGCCGTCTTCCTTCATGAACGCGGTCTTGACGTCGTTCAGTTCCTTGGCCATGTGGTCGTCTACGCCGAGAGCCAGCAGTCTGTCAATGACCTTCGGAATGTTGTTCACCGGGTCGTTTACGATGTAATCGTATGCTTTCATTGCGGCTGCCGCTTTGAGCTTGTCTTTTGCTGTCATGATCATGCGCTTCCTTTCTGACAGAATTTCCAATCGCCCATGCCTATTTTCTACTCTAACAGAACCGGCCCCGACAAGAAACAGACAAAGCCGGAAGGCTGCCTGTTTTGCACACATTTTTTCGTCATTGACTAAGTTTTCTGCGTGGACTGCGCAGCCTTTTCCAGGGTGTAGCGGATGTTTCCGTCCAGCAGGCGCCCGGCCTCCGTGATGAACGGCTCGGGCGGACTCTGCATTCCGTTGTTGAGCCATTGCAGCAAAATGCCGGAGGTTGCGGCGGCGTAAAACACGGCGAGCGTTTCCACGTCGGCTTCCCTGCAGTCCAGCCCCTCCGCCTCGCGCTTCACGAACGCGCGCATCCGACGCAGAATGGTGTTGAACAGATACTTCTCCAGCGCGGTGTGATCGACGGAGTTGTACACGTGGTAGATCGCCGGCTTGTGCGCCATGGCGTACTGGGAGAACTCGAAAAAGGCGTCCTTCCACGAGCTTTGCGCGTCCAGCCCGTCCAGCGCCGTTTGCATCTCGGTCCTGCACAGCTCATCCAGCAGCGCGTAAATGTCCTGAAAATAATAGTAAAAGGTGTTGCGATTCACGCCGCAGGTTTCCACAATGTCTGTAACCGTGATCTTATCCATCGGACGCTCGTTGAGCAGCGAGGCGAACGTGTCAAGAATGGCTCTCTTTGTATTTCGTACCATGTTGCACCGCCCAAGTGTTAAGATTTCGCTAAGATTCCTATCTCTATTATAGCACAGCCGCAGAGGGTTTGCAGCAAAAAATCTGAAATGGAAAGCCCGAAAAGTTGAAAAACGGATATTGACATTTCAGCCGCGAGGTGGTATGATACACGTTGCGTATGGGGACATAGCTCAGCTGGGAGCCCGGTACAAGAGTGCAGCGACCCCTCTTTTTTCCCCACAAAAAATTTGCGTCGCCTCATCGCTCCGCGATTTCGGCGACCTGTTGACAAGTTTGTCAACGTGCCGAACTCGCTCGGCTCTTAAAAAGTGAAAATGTGTTTTCCCGCATCTGGGGGTATAGCTCAGCTGGGAGCCCAGTACAAGAGTGTAACGACCCCTGTTCCCATAACCTAAATTGAATAAATGCTCTTTCTCAACTTGGGGGTATAGCTCAGCTGGGAGAGCGCTTGAATGGCATTCAAGAGGTCAGCGGTTCGATCCCGCTTATCTCCACCAAATCAAGAGAAAGAGCTTTATTACTCGCCTCTTTTCAGAGGCGAGTTTTTTATGCCACAAACGCCTCCATATCCAATCCGAGACTGAACTGCTCAAAGTCAATGTTGAAGTCGATGTGCAGCTTGTAGTCTCGATAGACCTTAATCCGCTTGATAAGACAGTTGACGATCATCTTCTTTGTTTCCAGACTGGCCGTGTCGTACATATCTGCCCATGAAATGATGTCGTCGTATTGTGTATTGAGTGAAGCCATGACAGCTTTCCCCTCGTCATAGGCGGCCTGGGCAGCGTCAAGTTGTTCCTTCACTTTGAGACAATTTGTCTCAGAGTCGGCAATCAAAGAGGCCAGCAGGTCTTGACTGAAACTGCTTTCCCCACGGAGAGATTTGACCACCTCAGCCTTCAGCATCGCCAGATCAGCAGACGCCTTGTTATAGTCCGCCCGAACAGCTTGTAGCAGCGCTTTTCGTTCCTTCATCTTTTCCTGATACCGGATGCCGACGATCTCACTTTTGGGAATGGCCCTCATGCGCTCAAAGACCTGCCGTACCAGTTTATCCACGATCCCATCAAGAACGTGGGCCGTGTAGCCCGTCTGCCCGT
Source organism: Oscillospiraceae bacterium (assembly GCA_902760845.1). Classification (GTDB taxonomy): domain Bacteria; phylum Bacillota; class Clostridia; order Oscillospirales; family Oscillospiraceae; genus CAG-103. The sequence continues at coordinate 22,227 of CACWHX010000010.1, read as the reverse complement.
CGCACTCGGTCTGCTTGCGGGTTTTCCCATAGCAGATATACCGTACCCGCTTGACAATCCGGCTGGGATCATCCTTGCAGGGATAACGCTTGCCGTTTGTCGTGAGCGTGAGCCGTGCGCCACAATGCCCGCAAAAGATATTCCCGGACAAAAGCGAATTACCCGCAATATTGCGAGGCACCGTGCGCGTGGCCTCATAATCTTTGGAACGTGAAACACGAATATGCTGTGCCGCCTCATAGAGCTCCGGCTCAATGATTTGTAGTTGCGGCAATACCTCGGAGCGGCTTTCCCCGCAGCGGAGGACGCCGGTATAGGTCAGGTTGCAAAGGATGCCCCGGATCGTGGCATGGTGCCACGGCTTGCCCGTTCTGGCACGATAGCCGAGGTCGTTCAGATAGCTTGCGATCCGCTGAGCACCGAAGCCTTCCTGCACATACTTTTCAAAAATGATGCGCACGACAGGAGCCTCGGCTTCGTTGACCGCAAGCATAAAGAGCTCATGCTTGCGCTTGTTGAAACGCCCACTTTTTACAAGGTCATAGCCATAGGGTGCGTTCCCGCCCTTAAAGCCGCCGTCTGCCACAATCTGTCCGAGGGCGGTTTTTGTGCGGATAGAGGTTTTTTCGCTTTCGCCGTCGGCCTGCCAGAAGCGGATATAGTTAGTGAGCTTATCGGTGTGATTATCAAACCGCTGCTCGCCCTCCTGGGTGCTCCATACCCGGATGCCGTTCTTTACAAACCATTCCACTACAAAGGGCGTTTCGTCAGCGATACGCCCGATGCGGTCAAACATGAACACCAGCAGAATGTCAAATTTACCTTGCTTTGCGTGTTCTTTGATGGTCTGTATCTTATCGCGGTTTTCAGCCCGTACCTTATGGCCGGAAACGCCGTCCTCCTGTTCCTCATGGATGATCGTCCAGCCTTTTTCCTCAGCGAAGCGGTGGCATTCTTTACGCTGCATGGGAATATCTGCTTGATTTCTCTCGTCGTAATCTACCTGTTTGTCAGAGGAAACGCGATATAAGCAATAAACTCGGTTTTCCATAATTGATCCGTCCTTTCATATTGTCCGAGCAATATGGAGGTGCAGATCAATACACAAAGATAGAACGATATGCAGTTTTCAAGGTACACGGTGTCCTTCACCACTATCATTATACCTCTGCGCAGCAGGCACCTCAAGGATGTCGCCGGATCGCTTTTTGGGCGTATCAGCGGCATAGGAAGTCAGCAGGATAGAGGGAAGCGCTTATACGCAAATATATGAGGCAGTAGCCAAAACAAAAGAGATTATTGAATCGATTAAAAAGATCGGTACCGAATTCGAATCCATAAAGTACCCAGAGGAAACCCTTCATGAGATAATAACTAATGCAGTTCTTCATCGTGACTATAGTATCGCAACGGATATCCAAATCCGGATATTTGATAATCGAGTCGAGGTTGAAAGCCCAGGCAAATTACCAGGTGCAGTTACAGAACAGAACATTCTGGATGCCCAGTCAGCGCGAAACCCTAAAATCGTTCGGCTGATTAACAAATTTCCCAACGCCCCTAATAAAGACGTGGGAGAGGGACTGAACACAGCCTTTGATGCAATGACAAAGCTGAGGTTAAAAGTGCCCGAAATAATAGAACGAGATAATTCGGTCCTCGTAATCATAAAGCATGAAAAACTAGCATCACCGGAGGAAATTGTTGTTGAGTATTTAATAAAGAATGAGAGTATTAAAAATGGCGTCGGTCGCTCGATAACAGGAATCAAATCTGAGAACACAATGAAGAATGTCTTTTACCGGTTAAGAGATAGAGGATTCATCCAATTGGTCAGCGGATATAATTACTGGATTAAAACAGATAACTTTGATTATCTCGTCAAATCCCAATTTTCGGAGCTCCTGTTAAAAGAGCAGTAACTCCGGAATCCGGTGATGGGATTCATCGGCGAAGGAGTGATAGAGGGGAGCTGCGCGGACAAGCATCAAAAACGTGAGGATGCTGTCAAGGCAGTGTGCGACGCCCTTGACCATAAAAGCGGCCGCAAAGCGTTTCTGCTCATGACCGCCGGCCCCAGCAAGACCCGCATGGTCATTGGTTTGGATGATGTGTGGCTGCAGCACGGCTGGGGCAAAAACATCCTGTTCCCGAAGGACCGGAATTCTCCGGCCATCCAGGCGAAGCGCGGCTTTGTGAATCTGAGGCGAGTCTGTCCGTGACAAACCTGCGCGAGGAGAGAGACAATTACAAGCCCGATCACTACCCGGTTTTTTAGCCTGTCAGCATGTGTCTGAAGTCTTTTTCTGGGTTTAGTACATCGTGTAGGGCGTTTCGCTGCCGAGTCCACACAACAACTCAAAGAAAGCCTCTGCATCGTCCGCGTGAATCTGTCTGATCAACCTGTTTCTCCCCACCTGTGTTGGGTTTTTCAGATTTCGGCTCGCAGTTCCAGTTCTGAGTGAAACCATTCCGCGGCTGTGCAACGATCAGCTCCCCAAGCTTCGCGCTGCCGACACGGACCTGTGGAGCGCTCCACACCGATCACAACAAAACCGGGGCCGGTCATTTGACCGGCCCCGGTTTTGTTGCGTCTTTTGCGTCTTTATTTGCTTTGAATGTACTTGTCAATGGCCGCGGCGGCTTTTTTGCCGGCGCCCATGGCCTTGATGACGGTCGCGGCGCCTGTGACCGCGTCACCCCCGGCGAACACGCCCGGCTTCGTCGTCACGCCATCCTCGTCCGCGACGATGCCGCCCTTTTCATTATACTCCATGTCGGGCGTCACCTTGCGCAGCAACGGGTTGGGGGAGGTGCCGAGCGCCATGATGACGGCGTCGCACTCCATCTCAAATTCGCTGCCCGGAATCTCGATGGGCCTGCGGCGGCCGCGCGCGTCGGGCTCGCCGAGCTCCATCTGGATGCAGCGGATGCCGCGTACCCAGCCGTTTTCGTTTGCGAGCACCTCCACGGGATTCGTGAGGAGCTTGAAGTGGATCTCCTCCTCCTTCGCGTGCTCGAACTCCTCCTTGCGGGCGGGGATCTCCTCCTCGCCGCGGCGGTACACGACCGTCACGTCCGCGCCGAGACGCTTGGCGCAGCGCGCCGCGTCCATCGCGACGTTGCCCGCGCCGACGACCACGACCTTGTGGATCGGCATCAGCGGGGTGTCATACCGCTCGTCATAGGCGTGCATGAGATTGATGCGCGTGAGAAATTCGTTTGCCGAGAACACGCCGCAATAGCTCAGACCGGGGATCTTCTGGAACACGGGCAGGCCCGCGCCGGAGCCGATGAACACGGCCTCGTACCCGCCGACGACGGGGTCGTCGGAAAACAGCTCGTCGATGGTGAGCGCCTTGCCGACGGTCGCGTCGCAGACGATGTCCACGCCGAGCGCCTTGAGCTTGTCGATCTCCTTCTGCACGAGCGCCTTCGGCAGACGAAATTCCGGAATGCCGTAGGCCAGCACGCCGCCGGCCTTGTGCAGGTGCTCATAGACGGTGACGGCGTAGCCGAGCTTCGCCAGGTCGCTCGCGCAGGCGAGGCCGGACGGGCCGGAGCCGATGACGGCGACGCGGTGCCCATTGGACGCGGTAGCCTCTGGCTCCTCGTCGGCGTTCTGCATGTTCCAGTCGGCGACGAAGCGCTCCAGACGGCCGATGCCGACGGGTTCGCCCTTGATGCCGCGCACGCACTTTGCCTCGCACTGGTTTTCCTGCGGGCAGACGCGGCCGCAGATGGCGGGCAGGGAGCTGTCCTCCAGAATTTTATGGTATGCGCCCTTGAAATCCTGCTGCGTAATCAGATGGATGAAATCCGGGATCTTCACGTTGACCGGGCAGCCGGTGACGCACTGCGGGCGGCGGCACTGGAGACAGCGGTTGGCCTCGTCGAGCGCCAGCTCCACGGTGTAGCCGAGGGCGACCTCGTCAAAATTCTTGTTGCGGACGTTCGGCTCCTGCTCCGGGATCGGATTTTTCGTGGGGGACATGTTCGTAGCCATTTACTGCTCCTCCTTTTTGCGCGCCGCTTCCTCGGCGTCGGCCATCTCCTGCAGGCTGCAGTAGTGATGCCGCCGCTGGAATACTTTCAGCTCCTGCTCCTCATAGATCTTGGAGCGGGCGATTGCCTCGTCAAAGTCCACGAGATGGCCGTCAAACTCCGGCCCGTCCACGCAGGTGAACTTCATCTGGCCGTCCACGGTCAGACGGCAGCCGCCGCACATGCCGGAGCCGTCGATCATGATGCAGTTCATATCGACCATGGTGTGCACGCCGTATTCCTTCGTGATCTCGCACACGAATTTCATCATCGGCAGCGGGCCGATGCAGATGCAGGTGTCATATTGCTTGCCCTCGGCCTTCGCCTTTTCGAGCAGCTCCTTGAGCTTGACGGTGGTGAAGCCCTTCTCGCCGTAGGAGCCGTCGTCGGTCATCATATAGAGATTGTTGGAACATGCGCGCATTTCGTCCTCCAGAACGACGATGCCCTTCGTGCGGAAGCCGGCGATGATGTCCACCTCCGCGCCGGCGTCATGCGCGCCCTTGGCCTGCGGCCACGCGATGGCGCAGCCGGAGCCTCCGCCCACGACGACAACCTTGTGCATGTTCTCAAACTCGGCGGGATTGCCGAGCGGACCGACCACATCCGCCACGTAGTCGCCCTCATTTTTGCTGGCGAGCAGGGCGGTGGTGCTGCCGACCTTCTGCATGATGACGGTCACGTCCCCGGCCTCGCGGTCGAAGTAGGAGATCGTGATGGGCATCCGCTCGCCGAACTCGTCCACCCGGAACATCAGAAACTGTCCCGGCTGGGCCTTGCGCGCGACGAGCGGCGCGTGAAACGTCACGCGATACATGTTATCGGATAATTGTTCTTTTTTGACGATTTTGAACATGAAAATCACCTCAAGGAAACATTATAGCGGAAATCTTGGGATTGTACAAGTCGAATTGAACAAATCTATAAATTAACATGGAAACGGCAAATAACTGACGATTTGCACAAAAACCAACCTGGAAAGCGGAAGACGGCCGGGCGCGCCCCGCGCGCGGCGCCGGGGCCGGGTTGCGCCGTTATCGCTCCGCCCGGGCCTCGCAGTAGATGCAGCGATAGGTCTTCGTCTCGCGGTTGGCGAGCGTGAAGATCTGCGGCAGCCCCGGCTCCACGCTCGTGATGCAGCGGGGGTTGCGGCAGCGCAGCACGCTCTCGATGCGCTCGGGAAGCCCGGCGTGCTTTTTTTCCACGAGCACGCCGCCGCGGATGATGTTGATCGTCGCATCCGGATCGACGAAGCCGAGCACGTCGAGCGGGATGTCGCGCGCGGCGTCGATCTTGATGATGTCCTTTTTGCCGAGCTTGCGGCTGGGCGCGTTTTTGATGATGGCGACCGGGCAATCCAATTCGCCGAGGCCCAGCAGGCGATAGAGCTCCATCGCGCCGCCGGCGCGGATGTGGTCGATGACGATGCCGTTTTGGATGGAATCAATGTTCATGTGCGCGCCTCCTTACGCCAGCTCCAGCAGCTTCAGTATCAGGGCCATGCGGACGAACTTGCCGTTGCGCGCCTGGCGGAAATAGCACGCGCGCGGGTCGTCGTCGATGGCGGCGTCGATCTCGTTCACGCGGGGCAGTGGATGCAGGATGGAGAGCGCCGCCTTCGCGTTTTCAAGCTTTTCCGGCGTGAGGATGTAGCTGTCCTTGAGCCGGAGATAGTCCTCCTCGTTGAAAAACCGCTCGCGCTGTACGCGCGTCATATACAGCACGTCCAGCTCCGGCATGACGGCGTGCAGATCGGTCGTCTGCTCATAGGGAAGCCCCTGCTCGAGCAGAATGTCCTTTTTGATATAGCTCGGCAGCTTCAGCTCCTCGGGGGAGACAAGCACGAAGCGCACCCCCGCGCAGCGCGAGAGCGCCGCGATGAGCGAATGCACCGTGCGGCCGAATTTGAGGTCGCCGCAAAACCCGATCGTGAAGTCGGACAGGCGGCCTTTTTCCCGCCGGATGGTCATGAGATCGGTGAGTGTCTGCGTCGGGTGGTTGTGGCCGCCGTCGCCCGCGTTGATGATGGGGACGCCGGCATGCATCGCGCCGACGAGCGGCGCGCCCTCCTTGGGGTGGCGCATGGCGATGATGTCCGCGTAGCAGCTCACGACGCGGATCGTGTCGGCCACGCTCTCGCCCTTGGCGGCGCTGGAGCTGGCCGCCTCGGAAAAGCCCAGCACCTGCCCGCCCAGTTCGTACATCGCCGCCTCGAACGAGAGGCGCGTGCGCGTGCTCGGCTCGAAAAAGAGCGTTGCGAGCTTTTTGTACCGGCAGACCTCCCGGTACGCGGCGGGGTCGGCCACGATAGCGTCCGCCAGGTCGAGCAGCTCCAGAATTTCCGCCTGCGTCAGGTCCCGAATGTCGATGAGATGCTTCATTTTGTCCCCTCCAGCCAGCTTTCGTCGGACGGATCGTCCCGAAACGCGAGCAGCCGCGCCACGTTGCCCCGGGCAATGGACCCGTCCGCGGCGGCGACGGAGACGACCGTGTCAAAATCCGTGAGACTGACGCCGCGGATATGCGCCGCGTCGAGCGCGTCGCGGGCGCGCGCCATGTTGTAGGTGAAGATGCTGACCACGCCGAGCACCTCCGCTCCCGCGCCGCGCAGCGCCTCCACCGTTGTGAGAACGCTCCCGCCGGTGGAGATCAGATCCTCGATCACAATGACCTTCTCGCCCGCGTCGAGCTTGCCCTCGATGCGGTTTTGCCGCCCGTGATCCTTCGCGCCGGAGCGGACGTAGCCCATCGGCAGACCCAGCAGATGCGCGGCAATGGCGGCGTGCGCGATGCCGGCGGTGGCGGTGCCGAAAAGGGCCTGCGCGTCGGGAAACTCACGCCGCACCGTCTCGGCGAGCGCGGCCTCCACCGCATCGCGCGCTTCGGGCGCCGTGAGGATCAGGCGGTTGTCGGTATAGATCGGGCTTTTGATGCCGCTGGCCCAGGTGAACGGCTCCTCCGGTCGCAGGAACACCGCGCCGATGGACAGCAGGCTGCGGGCAATGGCTGTTTTCAAGTTGCGCTCCCTCCCAAAAATTCTTTGACGCAGCGGCGATAGGTCGCGACGGGGTCGTCCGCGCCGGTGATGGGGCGGCCGACGACGATATAATCGCTGCCCAGCGCGCGCGCGCCGGCGGGCGTCGTGATGCGCGCCTGGTCGCCCGCGTCGGCGTCGGAAAAGCGCACGCCGGGCGTGACGGTGAGAAAGCCCGCGCCGCAGCGGGCATGCACCCGGGCCGCCTCCAACGGCGAGCAGACCACGCCGTCCAGCCCCGCGTCCCGGGCGTTCGCCGCGTAGTGCAGCACCACGTCCTCCAGCGGCCGGTCGATGAGCAGCTCCTCGCGCATCCGCGTCTCGTCCGTGCTGGTGAGCTGCGTCACGGCGACGAGCAGCGGGCGCGACCCGTCCGGGCGCGTCAGCCCTTCAACGGCCGCCTCCATCATGCGCTTTGTGCCGAAGGCGTGCACGTTCACCATGTCCGCGCCCAGCTCGCGCAGGACCCGCATCGAGCGGCCCACGGTGTTCGGAATGTCGCACAGCTTGAGATCGAGAAACACCCTGTGTCCCCGGTCCCTGACCGCGCGCACGATGTTCGGCCCCGCGGCGTAAAACAGCTCCATGCCGATCTTTACATACGGGCGTTCGCCCTCAAATTGCTCCAGAAACCGCAGCGTCCTCGCGGCGCTGGGAAAATCACATGCGATGATGACGTCTTTCGCCATGGTGTGCCCCTCCTATGATATCTGACAGCGTTTCGATGCCGTATCGCGCCATCGTCTCCGGCAGCGCGGCCACAATGTCGCGCGCGGCGCAGGGGTCGCGCAGATTCGCCGCGCCCACGCCCACGGCGGTCGCCCCGGCGAGCAGCATTTCGATCACGTCCGCGGCGCAGCTTACGCCGCCCATGCCGATGATCGGGATGCGCACGGCCTCATAGACCTGCCACACCATCCGGAGCGCGACGGGGAACACCGCCGGGCCGGAGAGCCCGCCCGTACCGTTTGCGAGCACCGGCCGCCGCGCGGCGGGGTCGATGCGCATGGCGAGCAGCGTGTTGATGAGCGACAGCCCGTCCGCCCCCGCGTCCTCGCAGGCGCGGGCGATGGCGGCAATGTCCGTCACGTTCGGCGTGAGCTTCACGATCACGGGCTTTTTGACCGCCCGCTTCACCGCCGCCGTGACCGCCGCGGCGCTCTCCGGCGCGGCGCCGAAGCCCATGCCGCCGCCGTGGACGTTCGGGCAGCTGACGTTCACCTCCAGCCAGCCCACCTGCGGGGAGGCGTCAAACTTCTCCGCCACGCGGACATATTCGTCGATGGAAAAGCCGCAGACGTTTGCGAGGATCGGTTTGTGAAACACCTTCGCCAGCGCCGGCAGCTCGTGCGCGAGCACCGCGTCGATGCCGGGGTTTTGCAGCCCAACGCTGTTGAGCATCCCCGCGGCGCTCTCCGCGATGCGCGGACCCGGGTTTCCGAAGCGCGGCGCTTCGGTCGTGCCCTTGCAGGCGAAGCTGCCGAGACAGTTGATGTCATAGAGCGCGGCAAACTCCAGCCCGTACCCAAACGTGCCGGAGGCGGGGATGACGGGATTGTCCAGCGGAATGCCGCAAAGGGTTACATTCGTATTCACCAGACCACCGCCTTTCCGGGAAAGACCGGCCCGTCCCGGCAGACGCGCCTTGCGCCGGCGGCCGTTTCGATCGTGCAGCCCATGCACGCGCCGAAGCCGCAGCCCATCCGCGCCTCCAGCGAGAGCTGCGCGGGACCGGACTCCAGCCCGTCCAGCGCCGCGAGCATCGCCACCGGCCCGCAGGCGTAGAGACTGCTGTGCGGCAGCGCCAGCGCGTCTGTCGCGCGCCCCCGCGTCCCCGCGCCGCCGTCCTCGGTATAGACGCGCACGGCCGCACCGAGGGCCTTCAATTGGTTGACATAATATATCTGCTCCGCACTGCGGAAGCACAGCGCCGCCGTGACGGATTTTCCCGCGGCCAGCAGCGCCCTGCACAGTCCGTACAGCGCGCCGACGCCGCTGCCGCCGCCGATCAGCAGCGGCGCGCCGCCCGCGTGATCGAGCGTGAAGCCGTTGCCCAGCCCGGTGAGCAGATCGAGCGTCGCGCCGGCGGGCAGCGAGCAGAGCGTCTCGGTCCCGCGTCCGACGCGGCGCACGCAGAGCGTCAGCGTGTCGCCGCTGCGGTCGCACACGGAAAACGGGCGGCGAAGAAACTGGCCCGGAACCAGCACCTGCACAAACTGCCCCGGCGCCGTCACGGCGGCGCAGTCGCCGCGCAGACGCAGCTGATGGACTTCGGCGGTGAGCGGCGTGTTTTCAAGAAGCGTGAATGGCGTTTGTTTCATGGCTGCATATCAATCGTCGAGATCGAGATGGTGATCTCCTCCAGCACATCCAGCAGCACGCGCACGGTGTCGAGCGCGGTGAAGATGGTGACGTTGTTCTCCACGGCGCAGCGGCGAATCTCATACCCGTCGGTGTGCGAGGCCATGGAGCTGATGTCGCGCGTGTTGATGACGTAGCTCACATAGCCCCGGCGGATGGACTGCAAAATCTCGTCGCTGCCCTCGCTGAGCTTCTTTTTGATGCGGGTTCGGATGCCGTGCCCGCGCAGGAAGCGCGCCGTGCCCTCCGTGGCCTCGATGTTGAAGCCGAGATCGTAAAACCGGCGGATGAGCGGCAGCGCCTCGGCCTTGTCCGCGTCCGCGATTGTGACGAACACGGTCCCGGCGTTCGCCACGTGCATCCCGCTCGCCTGCAGCGCCTTGTACAGCGCGCGGTTCAGCGCCCGGTCGTAGCCGATGGCCTCGCCTGTGGACTTCATTTCCGGGGAAAGATAGGCGTCGAGCCCGGAGATTTTCGAGAAGGAGAACGCGGGCGCTTTCACATAGTAGCGCCCCCGATCCGGCGGGCAGAGCACGTTGATGCCCTGCTCGGGGAGCGAGCGGCCCAGCATGGCGAGCGTGCCGATGTCGGCGAGACTCCAGCCCGTGGCCTTGGAGATGAACGGCACCGTGCGCGACGAGCGCGGGTTCACCTCGATGATGTACACCCGATCGTCACGGTCCACGATGAACTGGATGTTATACGGCCCCACGATGCCGATGCCGAGACCGAGCTTTCGCGTGTAGTCGAGGATGGTGGCCCTCACGCCGTCGGACAGGCTGACGGCGGGATAGACGCTGATGCTGTCGCCCGAGTGGACGCCCGTGCGCTCGACGTGCTCCATGATGCCGGGGACGAACACATGCTCGCCGTCGCACACGGCGTCCACCTCCACCTCGCGGCCGGAGATATACTTGTCCACAAGCACCGGCTGCTTTTCGTCGATGCGCACCGCGTTTTCGAGATAGTACCGCAGCGCCTCCTCGTTGGAGACGATCTGCATCGCGCGGCCGCCGAGCACATAGCTTGGCCGCACGAGCACGGGATAGCCGATGCGCGCCGCGGCAGCGACGCCGGCCTCCAAGTCCGTCACGGCCTCGCCGTTCGGCTGCGGAATGCCGAGCGCGAGCAGCAGCTTTTCAAAGCGGTCGCGATTTTCCGCGCGCTCGATGGCCTCCGGCCCGGTGCCGATGAGACGGACGCCCCGCTCCATCAGCGGTTCGACGAGATTGATGGCCGTCTGTCCGCCGAGCGTCGCGATCACGCCGATGGGATGCTCCAGCTCGATGACGTTCATCACGTCCTCGACCGTGAGCGGCTCGAAATAGAGCTTATCCGAGCAGGTGTAGTCGGTGGAGACGGTCTCCGGATTGTTGTTGATGATGATGGCCTCGTACCCTGCCTCGCGGATGGTTTTCACGGCATGGACGGTGGAATAGTCAAACTCCACACCCTGCCCGATGCGGATCGGCCCCGCGCCGAGCACGAGGATCTTCTCGCGTTCGGACACGACGGACTCGTTTTCCTCCTCGTAGGTGGAGTAGAAGTAGGGGATGTAGCTTTCAAATTCGCTCGCGCAGGTGTCGATCATTTTGTATACCGGCACGATGCCATGCGTCTGCCGCGCGGCGTACACCGCCTGTTCCGGACACTTCCAGAGGTGCGCGAGGTGCCGGTCTGAAAAGCCCATGCGCTTGGCGCGGCGCAGCGCCTCGGGATTGAACGGGTCGTCCTTGATCTCCCGCTCCAGCTCCACGATGTTGTGAATCTTGTCGAGAAAGAGCATGTCGATGCCCGTGATGTTGCAGATGCGGTTATAGTCCACGCCCAGCCACATCAGCTGCGCGATGGCGAAGAGCCGGTCGTCCGTGCCGAGCTGGATGTAGGCGAGCAGCTCGTCCATCGGCATGTGGTGAAACTTCGGCATGTAGACGTGGTGCACGCCGATCTCCAGCGAGCGGATGGCCTTCAGAAGACTCTCTTCGATTGTGCGCCCGACGCTCATCACCTCACCCGTGGCCTTCATCTGCGTGCCGAGACGGTTGGAGGCCCCGGCGAACTTGTCAAACGGGAACCGGGGCATTTTCGTCACGACGTAGTCGAGCGTCGGCTCGAAGGAGGCGGGCGTGTTCGCGATCTGGATTTCATCGAGCGTCATGCCCACGGCGATCTTCGCCGAGACGCGCGCGATGGGATAGCCGCTGGCCTTTGACGCGAGCGCCGAGGAGCGCGACACGCGGGGGTTCACCTCGATGAGATAGTAGCGGAAGCTCTCCGGATCGAGCGCGAACTGCACGTTACACCCGCCCTCCACCTCCAGCGCGCGGATGAGCCGCAGCGCGCTGTCGCGCAGCATGTGGTATTCGCGGTTGGTGAGCGTCTGGCTCGGCGCGACGACGATGCTGTCCCCCGTGTGGATGCCCACGGGGTCGATGTTTTCCATGTTGCACACGGTGATGGCGGTGTCGTTCGCATCGCGCATCACCTCGTATTCGATCTCCTTGTAGCCCTTGATGCTTTTCTCCACCAGTACCTGATGCACCGGGGAGAGGGCGAGCGCGTTTTTCGCGAGCGCGAGCAGCTCCTCGTCGTTGTCGGCAAAGCCGCCGCCCGTGCCGCCGAGCGTGAACGCCGGGCGCAGCACCACGGGATAGCCGATCTCGCGCGCCGCGCGGCGGCACTCGTCGAGCGTGTGCGCCGTCTCGGAGGGGAGCACCGGCTCGCCCAGCGCCTGGCACAGCTCCTTGAACTTTTCGCGGTCCTCCGCGCACGCGATGCTCTCCGGTCGCGTGCCGAGCACCTCCACCTGGCACTCGTTCAAAACGCCCTGCTCATACAGCTGCGTCACGAGATTCAGCCCCGTCTGTCCGCCGATGCCGGGGACGATGGCGTCCGGCCGCTCATAGCGGATGATGCGCGCGACATATTCGGCGGTCAGCGGCTCCATATAGACCTTGTCGGCAATGGCGGTGTCGGTCATGATCGTGGCGGGATTGGAGTTTGCGAGCACGACCTCGTAGCCCTCCTCCTTCAGCGCAAGACATGCCTGCGTGCCGGCGTAGTCAAACTCGGCGGCCTGCCCGATGACGATCGGCCCGGAGCCGATGACGAGTATTTTTTGAATGTCGGTGCGTTTCGGCATGGCTCAAGCATCCTCCAGCATGTTGATGAATTGATCGAACAGATATCCGCTGTCCTGCGGGCCGGGCGCGCTCTCCGGATGATACTGCACGGAGAACACGCGCTCCTCCGGGCAGGCCACGCCCTCGACGGTGCCGTCGAGCAGGTTGATGTGCGTCGCGGTCAGTCCCGTCCCCGTGAGCGAGCCGCCGTCCACGGCGTAGCTGTGGTTCTGGCTCGTGATCTCGATCCGGCCGGTCGCGAGATTCCGCACGGGGTGGTTCCCGCCGCGGTGACCGAATTTCAGCTTGTAGGTGTCGGCCCCGTAGGCGAGCGAGATGATCTGGTGGCCGAGACAGATGCCGAAGATGGGATATCTTCCGCGCAGACCGCGTACCGTCTCCGCGACCTCCGGCACGTCCCGCGGGTCGCCGGGACCGTTGGAGAGGAACACCCCATCCGGCTTCATGAAGTCGATCTCCTCCGCCGTCGTGTCGTAGGGCACGACCGTCACGTTGCAGCCGCGCGCGTTCAGGCTGCGCACGATGTTCAGCTTCATCCCGCAGTCCACCGCCACGACGTTGAACCGGTGATTCGACGTGCGGGAGTACCACCGCTTGCCGCAGCTCACGCGCGACACGAGATCGTGCGGCGGCGCGGCGGCCCGCAGCGTCTCCACGGCGGCCTCGCGGTCCGCTTCCGCGTCCGTGATGAGACAGCGCATGCTGCCCACGGTGCGAATCTCGCGCGTGAGCTTTCGCGTGTCCACGCCCGCGATGCCGGGCACGCCATATTCACACATCAGCTCCGAAAGCGTCTTTGTGTAGCGGAAGTTGGAGGGGTTGTCGTTGTATTCCCGCACGATCAGCGCGCCGATCGTGGGCGTTTTCGTCTCAAAATCCTCGTCCGTGATGCCGTAGTTGCCGATGATGGGGTAGGTCATCACGACGGCCTGTCCCGTGTAGCTGGGGTCGGACACGATCTCCTGATAGCCGACCATCGAGGTGTTGAACACCGCCTCGCAGACGCGCTCGCCCGTGTCGCCGAAACCCGGCCCGTAATACTCGCTGCCGTTTTCCAGCACGATTTTTCTCATTCTGCCCGCCATACGATCTCTCCTTCGCAGATTGTCAGTTTCACGCGCCCGGTCACGGCCTGGCCGGCAAACGGCGTCGCGCGGCCCATGGAGGCGAACGCCGCCGGGTCGATCACCCAGCGCGCGTCCGGGTCGAAAACCGCAAGATCCGCCGGCGCGCCGGGGCGGATGCCGCTCTGCAGGCCGAAGCGCCGCGCCGGGGCCGTGGTCATGCATTCGATCAGCCGCGCGAGCGGCACAATGCCGGGCTCCACCAGCCCGGTGTACAGGACGCTCAGCGCGCACTCCAGCCCCACGACGCCCATGGCGCTGCCCGCGAGGCCGCGCGATTTTTCCGCCGCCGTGTGCGGCGCGTGGTCGGTCGCGATCATGTCGATCGTGCCGTCGAGCAGCCCCTCGATCAGCGCCTCGCGGTCGGCGCGCGCGCGCAGCGGCGGGTTCATCTTGAACCGCCCGTCCTCCTGCAGCGCGTCCTCCGTGAGCAGCAGATAGTGCGGCGCGGTCTCGCAGGTGACGTCCACGCCCGCGGCCTTGGCCCGGCGGAGAATCGCGACGCTCTCTTTTGTGGAGACGTGGCAGACGTGGTAGGCGCACCCGGTCTCCGCCGCGAGCGCGACGTCCCGCTCCACCTGCTTCCACTCGGACTCGGAGCAGATGCCGCAGTGTCCGTGCGCGCGGGCGTACGCCCCGTCGTGGATATACCCGCCGCGCAGAAGCGTCTCGTCCTCGCAGTGGGCGGCGATGATCTTTCCCAGCGCCCTGGCGCGGCGCATCGCCTCGCGCATCATCGCCTCGCTCTGCACGCCGCGCCCGTCGTCGGAAAAGGCGACGCACGCCGGCGCGAGCGCCTCCATGTCCGCGAGCGTCTCGCCCCGCTCGCCCACGGTGATGGCGGCGTAGGGCAGCACGCGGACGACCGCGTCGTCCCGGATGCGCTGCAGCTCGCACGCGAGATGCGCCGCGCTGTCCGGCACGGGATCCAGATTCGGCATGGGGCACACGGTCGCGTACCCGCCGCGCGCCGCGGCCATCGTGCCAGTGCGCATGGTCTCTTTAAAAGAAAACCCCGGATCTCGAAGATGTACGTGAACATCAATCAGACCGGGTAACAACAGCGCGTTATGAAATTCAAAAACGGGAAGCGCGGGCACATCGGAAAGGGAAGGGGCGATGCGGAAAACGGCGCCGCCGCGGACCTCCACGTCCGCGGGGACAAAGGCCCCGTCGAGAAACACACGACAGCCCGTAATGCGGAAATCCACGCGGATCACGCTCCCTCAAATTTATACTTTTTGTATTTTACCAAGCCCGCCGGGGGAATGTCAATGCCCCGAAAAATTTTTGGGTCTTTGTCCAACAACCGCGCGAATTGCGCCGAAAAGACCGCGAATTTTCACAAGGAAAGCCCGGCGTCAACCGCGGGGCGGACGCCGGGACTCCTGTTTTCCGATCTCGCCATATTCCTTTTCATATTGCCGGATGCAGTCCCGGATGAGCACCAGGATCTGCCCGTTTGCCGAACGCCCCTCATAGTCCGCCACCACATGGAGCTTGTTCAGCATTTCTTCGTCGATTCGAATGGAAAGACTTTTCATGACTATATTTTCGCTCCATGACAAACATATTTTGCAGTTATTTTAGAATTGTTTTTTGCACTTGTGGGGCGCATGAATATAAAATATATCTAAAATATGTTCTGTTTGGAGGAATCGACATGGAACGCGATGCGTTTGACCGGAATGTGGACTACAAGGCGATGTATCTCACGATGGCGCGTGCGGCGGAAACGGCCATCCGGCTGCTGACGGAGACGCGCGAGGACGCCCGGCGCGCGGCGGATGTCCTGATCGCCGCGCAGCTCGACTGCGAGGAGCGGTACGTCTCCACCGGCGAGACGGGAGACGGCGTCTCCGCGCGGCCGCAATAAAAAACACACCAGATCGGCAAAAAAGGCAGTTGCAAATTCCGGACAGTCTGTTATACTATTCACATGACAGTTGGAAACACAAGGAGAACATGGAAAGGAGAATTTGTATGACTGCAAAGAAATTTTTTGCCGAGCTGATCGGGACGTTTACGCTGGTGTTTTTCGGCTGCGGCGTCGCGGCGGTCACCGGCTGTGACGGCGCCGTGGCGAACAGCTCCTATGCGATGACGGCGCTGGCGTTTGGCCTCGTCATCGTCGCGATGGCATATTCCATCGGCCGAATCTCCGGCTGCCACGTCAATCCCGCCGTCTCGCTCGGCGCGCGGCTGTCCGGCCGCATGACCTCCAAGGAGTTCTGGATCTATCTCCTGGCGCAGGTCTGCGGCGCGATTCTCGGCGCGGTGCTGCTCGCCGCGCTGATCGGCACGGGCAAGGGCCTCGGCTGCAACGGCCTGTTTGAGGGCAATGCGTTCAAGTCGCTGCTCGTCGAGCTGGTGCTGACGTTTATTTTCGTGCTCGTCATCCTCTTTGTTACGGCGGACGAAAAGTTTGAGCGCATCGCGGGCGTGGTCATCGGCCTGACGCTGGCGCTCGTGCATCTGCTGGGCATCTTCTTCACCGGCACGTCCGTGAACCCCGCGCGCAGCCTCGGCCCCGCGCTCATCATGGCCTTCGCGGGCGACGCTTCGGCGCTCGCGGTCGTGTGGGTGTTCATCGTCGGCCCGCTGCTCGGCGGCGCGCTTGCCGCGGTGGTGTATAAGGCGCTGAACAAATAATCCGAAAACCACAGACAGTCAGCCAGAGCGCATTCTGAAAAAAGAGTGCGCTCTGCTTCTTATATAAGAACATCGGATTCGGGAACGAATCAAATATGGAACGCCGGGGCCGCGCGCGGCGCGGGCGTTGCTGGGGAGGAAACCTGAATGGACGCATTTTTTCGCATTCTTGAGCTGATCGGCACGCTTGCCTTCGCCGTGAGCGGCGCGAACGTCGGCGTCGAAAAGCGCATGGACATTTTCGGCGTCGCGATTCTCGGCGTCACCACCGCCGTCGGCGGCGGGGTGCTGCGCGATTTGGTCATCGGCGTCACGCCGCCGCAGGCGTTTCAGGAGCCGGTCTGGCTCATCACGGCGCTCGTCACGTCGATTTTGGTGTTTTTCCCGTTTCTGCGCCGGCTGGCGGCCAAAAGCCGCGCGCGGCTGGACACGCTCCTGCTCGTGACGGATGCGGTCGGCCTGGGCATTTTTACGGTCACGGGTATCACCACCGCCATGGAACGCGCCGGCTGCCGGAGCGTGCTGCTTCTGCTGTTTGTGGGGATGCTCACCGGCACCGGCGGCGGCGTGCTGCGCGACGTGCTCGCGGGCGACATGCCCTATATCTTCCGCAAGCACATCTACGCCAGCGCCTCGCTCGTCGGCGCGGGGGTGTTTCTGCTCGCGCGGCTTCTGGCGCCGGAGGCGGCGGCCGTGCTGCTCGGCGTGGGGGCGGTCGTCGCGATGCGGTGCCTCGCGGCGCACTATGCGTGGAACCTGCCGCGGGCGGCGTCGGTCTGGCAAAAAGATTGAATGTGTGTTACGATAGGGACATCTATTATAAAAGGAGCGTGATCCTCGTGAGCAAACAACTCAGCGAAGCCTGGGAGCTGCGCGGCCACCGGCTGCCGAACCGCATCTGTATCCCGCCGATGGTGATCTTCGGCCTCTCGGACGAGACCGGCATGGTCACGGACGGGAATGTCGCGCACTATACCGCGCTCGCGCGCGGCGGCGCGGGCCTCATCATCCAGGAGGCGACGTGCGTCCAGCCGGGCGGAAAGCTCAGTCCCGACCAGCTCGGCATCTGGTCGGACGAGCACGTGCCGGGTCTTGCGCGCATTGCGGAAGCGGTGCACGCCGAGGGCGGCACGATCCTCATGCAGATTCACCACGCGGGCGTGGTCGGCGTTGCGGAGGAGGTCGTCTGCCCCTCGGCCTACGCGACCAGGCGCAAGACCGGCCGCGCGATGACCGCCGCCGAGGTTGAGGAGATGATTGCCGCGTTCGTCGCCGCGGGCGTGCGCGCGCAGCGCGCGGGGTATGACGGCGTGGAGCTGCACGGCTGCCACAGATATCTGCTCTCGCAGTTTTTCAACGCCCGCGTCAACCGCCGCACGGACGTGTATGCCGATCCCATCGTCGTCGTGCGCCGCATCTTCGACGGCATCCGCGCCGCCGTGCCGGAGGATTTCATCATCGGCATCCGCCTCGGCGCGTTTGAGCCGACGCTTGCCGACGGCATCGGCCACGCGCAGGCGCTCGCCGCCATGGGCATGGACTTTCTCGACGTGTCCTATGGCTTTGTGAACGAGTCGGAGCCGTTCAAGCCGGAGGGGTTCCCGTTTGTGGACGTGGTGTACGCCGCGGGCGAGATCAAAAAGGCGGTGGATATCCCGGTGTTCGCCGTGAACAGCATCTGCACGGCGGCCGAGGCGCAGGGCGTGCTCGACCTGACGGATGTGGACATGGTGGACATTGCGCGCAGCGCGCTGATCGACCCCGCGTGGCCGCGCCACGCGCTCGCGGGCGAGCCGGCGGGCAAATGCCTGCACTGCCCGGGGGGCTGCCAGTGGATGAAGGGCCAGCGGGAGAAATGCCCCGGCCTCCAGCTGTTTGCCAGGCAGAACGCCTGAAGGGACGCGGGATGGACAAACTTCGAGAGACGGCCGTGGCCTCCACCGAGATCTACCACGGCAAGATTATGGATTTTTATATGGACACGGTGCGCCTGCCGAACGGCAACACCGCGGCGCGCGAGCTTTCGCGCCACGTGGGCGCAGTGGCGGTCGTGCCGCTCATGGACGACGGCCGCGTCATCGTGGAGCGGCAGTTTCGCTACCCGGTGGACGCGGTCATCACGGAGATTCCCGCCGGCAAGCGCGACAGCCGCGACGAACCGCCGGAGGAGGCCGCGCGGCGCGAGCTGCGCGAGGAGACGGGCGTCACCGCGGCGGAGCTCATTCCGCTCGGCCCGTTTTATCCCGCCGCCGCGTACTCGGACGAGGTGATCTGGCTCTATCTCGCGCGCGGGCTGTCCTTCGGCGCGCAGCAGCTGGACGATGATGAATTTCTGAACGTGCAGGCCGTGCCGCTCGAAGCGCTGGTGCGGGACATTCTGGACGGCAAGGTGCCCGACGCGAAGACGCAGGCGGCCGTCCTGCGCGTGTGGTGCATGGAGCGGGGCCTGTGAGACAGCTGGTACTCGGCATTCTCGCCCACGCGGACGCGGGGAAGACCACGCTCTCGGAGGCGCTGCTGTACCGCACCGGCGCGATTCGCGCGCTGGGCCGCGTCGATCACGGGAACGCGCATCTCGACTGCGACGCGCTGGAGCGCTCGCGCGGCATCACGATCTTCTCCCGCCAGGCGCGTCTGCGGCTGGGAGACGATTGCGCCGTGACGCTGCTGGACACGCCGGGCCACGCGGATTTTTCCGCCGAGATGGAGCGCACGCTGCAGGTGCTCGATCTGGCGGTGCTCGTCGTGAGCGGCACGGACGGCGTGCAGGCGCACACCGAGACGCTCTGGCGTCTGCTGCGGCGCTACGCGATTCCGACGGTGCTGTTTGTCACGAAAATGGACCTCGCGCGCCGCCCGCGCCAGGCGCTCCTGGACGAGCTGCGCGCGCTGGACGGCGCGTGCGTGGACTTCGCCGTGCCGGACGAGACGCTGTGGGAAAACGCCGCGCTGACCGACGAGACGGCGCTGGAGCAGTATCTGGACCGCGGCGCGCTCCCGGACGAGACGCTGCGGGAACTGATCGCCGGGCGGCGGCTGTTTCCGTGCTGGTTCGGCTCCGGGCTGAAGCTGGAGGGCGTGGATGCCTTT
Organism: Oscillospiraceae bacterium; assembly: GCA_902760845.1. Lineage (GTDB taxonomy): Bacteria > Bacillota > Clostridia > Oscillospirales > Oscillospiraceae > CAG-103. Next base: position 2,779 of record CACWHX010000010.1, on the reverse strand, counting down.
CTCGCGGGGCTGGAGCGGTTCGCGCCGCGGCCGGACTACGGCGCGGACTTCGGCGCGCAGGTCTATAAGATTCTGCACGACGAGCAGGGGACCCGGCTCACGTGCATGAAGATCACGGGCGGCACGCTGCGCGTGCGCGGCGCGGTGCGCTATCTTCCGCGCGGCGGCGAGGAGGAGATCCGCGAAAAGGCCGCCGCGCTGCGGCTTTATTCCGGCGCGAAGTTTGAAAGCGTTGAGGAGGTCCCCGCCGGGGGTGTCGTCGCCGTGCAGGGCCTGTCGCAGACCTGGCCCGGCCAGAGCATCGGCAGCGCCGCCGCGCCCATGCGCCCGGTGCTGGAGCCGGTGATGGTCTATCGCGTTGTGCCGCCGCCGGATATGGACGCGCGCACGCTTCTGCCGAAGCTGCGGCAGCTGGAGGAGGAAGACCCGCAGCTGCATCTCGTCTGGGACGAGGCGCTGCGGGAGATTCGCGTGCTGCTGTTCGGCGCGGTGCAGATCGAGGTGCTGCAGAGCATCATCCGCGAGCGGTTCGACGCGGAGGTGCGCGTCGATCACGGCCGCATCCTGTATCAGGAGACGATCGCGGCGCCGGTGGAGGGCGTCGGCCATTTTGAGCCGCTGCGCCACTATGCCGAGGTGCACCTGCTCCTCGAGCCTGCCGCGCGCGGCACGGGGGTGACGGTTTCGTCCGCCTGCCCAGAGGATGCGCTCGACCGCAACTGGCAGCGGCTGATTCTGACGCACCTGACCGAAAAAACACACCGCGGCGTGCTCACCGGCGCGCCGCTCACGGATGTGAAGATCACGCTGCTTGCCGGGCGCGCGCACCCGAAGCACACCGAGGGCGGCGACTTCCGGCAGGCGACCTTCCGCGCCGTGCGGCAGGGACTGATGCAGGCGGAGAGCGTGCTTCTGGAGCCGCAGTACGCCTTTCGCCTTGCCGTGCCGCCGGAGCAGATCGGCAGAGCCATCACCGACGTGCGCGCCATGTCCGGCACGTTCTCCGGCCCGGAGCCGGAGGGGGAGCTCTCCGTCATCACCGGCACGGCGCCGGTGCGCGCCATGCAGGGCTATGCCGCCGTGGTCGCGGCCTATACGCGCGGGCGCGGCAGGCTCGTGTGCAGCGCGGCGGGGTATGACGTCTGCCGCGACAGCGCCGCCGTCGTCAGCGAGATCGGCTACGAGCCGGAGCGCGACACGGACAATCCCGCAGACTCCGTGTTCTGTTCGCACGGGGCCGGCACGATCATCCCGTGGAATCGGGTGCGCGACTATATGCACATCGACACCGGCTTCGGCCGGACGGAGCAGCCGCCCGCACCTCGCATGTTCCGCCGGAATCTCGATCTTGACGACCGGGAGCTGGAGGAGATCATGCGGCGGGAGTTTGGGCCCATCCGGCGAAAGGAATATCGCGCGCCGGTGGTGAATGCCGCGGCGGACCCGGTCGAGCTGTTCCACCCGAAGCAGGAGCGCCTGATCGTGGACGGCTACAACGTCATCTTCGCGTGGGACGAGCTGAAAACGCTCGCGCGGGACGATCTTGACCTCGCGCGGCAGCAGCTGATCCATCTGCTGAGCAACTACAGCGGCTTTACCCGCAGCGAGCTGGTGCTCGTGTTCGACGGCTACCGCGTGCGCGGCAATCGCGGCGAGCGGTTTGACGACGGAAGCATCCATGTCGTCTACACAAAGGAAGACGAGACGGCGGACGCCTACATCGAGCGGCTGGCCAATGAGATCGGCAAAAACGAATCGGTGCGCGTCGTGACATCGGACAGCCTGATCCGCCTCTCCGCGCTACGCTCGGGCGTCCTGCGCACGTCGGCGGCGGAGTTTCGGTCGGAGGTCGCGCGGGTGGGCGAGCAGATCGAGCGGGCAATCCAGGAATTGAACGGGAATTAAAACACGATGTATGAGGAACTTTTGAAGCGCGCGGAGGACCTCTCCGCGCGATGCGCCCGGAGAAACACCGTCACGTCCACGACGTTTTTGACGCCGGCGGAGCAGCATGCTCTGCGCCAATGGGCGGCGGGGCGCGACTGCGTCATGCTGCTGCACGGCGGCGTTGCGCGCGTGGAGCGCGCGGCGGCCTTTTTCCTGCCGGACTACCTCGCGCCGGAGGATTTTGACCCGTCCGAATATTTCCGGGCAGTGCGCGTCACGGCGCATTTCGGCGCGCCGGGCCACCGGGACTATCTGGGCGCGCTGCTCGCCCTCGGCGTGCGGCGCGAGTGGGTGGGCGATCTCCTCGTGGACGGCAGCACGGCGCATGTGCTGTGTCTGCCGAGCGTGGAGCGGCATCTCCTCACGCTGGAAAAGGTCGGCCGCTGCGGCGTGAAGTGCGAGCCCGTGCCGCTCGACGCGGTGCCGTCACCGGAGCGGAAAACAAAGGCCGTGACGTTCACGGTGCAGTCGCTGCGGCTGGACGCGGCGCTCGCGGGGCTGTTTCACCTCTCGCGCACGACGGCGGCCGCGCGCATCCGCGCCGGGGACGCGAGCCTGAATTATGAAGAATGTCTGCGCCCGGACGCCACGGTGCGCGCGGGGGATGTGCTCTCCCTGCGCGGATACGGCAAGGGCGCCATCACCGAAACCGGCGGCCAGTCGCGCAAAGGCCGGCTGTTTATCAGCGGTGAGGTCTGGATATAAAATCCGCCCCAACCATCATTGGGGCAAATGAAGGGCGCGTTGCAAAATGGAATTTTTGCAGCGCGCCTTTCTCAACGAGAAAAAGCAAAGAAAAGCCGAGAGATTGTGGAAAGCCCTCCGCAATTCT